>SUUR01000018.1 GCA_015062435.1 Alphaproteobacteria bacterium
TTTCTGTGCTTTCGTAATGTCAGAAAAAGTATCTTTTGTTTCATCAAATGGATACAAAATTCTACATTGTTCAACAATATTATTTATATTTGTTTCGTGTTGTTCAACTAACGATTCTTGTGATTTAACGTTTTGAACAACTAATAACAACAGCAATATAATAACAAACCGCATTTTCATAAAAAAACTTTTAATTTCAAAAATACACTTTGTAACATAATGTATCAAAAAAATATTAAGTAATGTTAAACAATATAGCCAAACCCAACAAAGTTTAACATTTTATATTTAAGTCATAATACCACTAAAATAAAACACTAGTAAAATAGCCAATTACAGAGATAATGTTAAAGAATATCACTTCTTTAACATTTATTTTTTTTTGCTCTGTAAAGAATCGTATCTGTAATTAATTTTATCGGTTTTGAGTTAAAATATACATATTTGAGCCCAATAATGTAAATTCATCCAAAATTTTTTACCCCGCTATATGTTTTGCAACTTTCAGAAAATGCCCGCCGTTCCAATGAACAAAAGAATAAAAATGGTGAAATTACAGGCATGGCTCCTCTGGGATATGAAAACTATGTAGATGAAAGAGGAAAGAAGTTTGTCAGACCCAAAGAACCTGATGCAACAATAATCAAAAAATTATTTGAAATGTATTCTCTTGGAAATACAAGCGTTGCTGAGCTTATAAAAAACAAGGTTTCAGCTCATGAAAAAGCAGATAACAGTTTTGATGAAACAATTTTGGGGTTGTTAGATATAGCTACACAAGCAGGGTACATATTTGAAAAATCATCTAATGTAGATTTAAAAAGACTTTTATTAAAATTTGTATTTGAGAACATTACTTTGACTGAAGGTGAAATCAGCTACAAGTTAAAATTTCCATTTAATGAGTTTGTTAATACAACTATTTTGAGGAAAAAAACTACAACATCATACGAACCGATGCAAACTATTACAAATCAAGGCTTATATGGAAATGATAACGAAAATCTACAAATTGGGTATATGAAATCAATCGAACCGCAAATTCTTGATAAAAAACAAGAGGTTACATTAAAAATGCAACCTCTCTCCAAATTGGTGATGCTAACCGCGCAATTTACGAACAACATAATCAATAAAATTACCAGCCACTATCTTGTTTTATTAATTTTATTAAATTTTATTCGTGCCGCTTCAACCAGCAATCTTGAAGAAAATGTTGTTTTTGCTTCTTCCGGCTTGGCAAGCATCTTATCAAAAATACCCTTTTCGCGAGCTTCGCAGTAAAGCACTTTGAAGTTTTCTGGCGTATTTTTAATGCCTTTTTTTTCCATTCCCATACCGACCACGCGCTTACGATTAACCGGCGTATTCGGAATATATTGTTGAAAAGCCTTTTTGTGCGGCATTTTGTCAGCACGAGCCAATTCTTCATAAAATTTCTCATGCAGAATTTTATTATCACGCCATTCTTCAACTGTTGTCTTACCATCTGTAACCATTTTATCAAAAATAGCACCGGCAAGCATGCGTCCTTTCAAGCTGTGCGTACCGACAAATTTTGCCAATCTTTGTGGCATCGCCGGATTGATTTTCCACGCTTTACAGCAATCAAACAATGTGCGTTCACTAGGCATACGCCCTTCCGATATGGTTAAACCGCCTTTTTCAATTGCATCCATCATAACCGGATACATCCAATCCTGCATTACGTTAGATTTGGCAATCGGCAACAAATCTTTCGGATAGTATTGATTATAAGAAGATCTATAAGTCTCCGGCCGTTCATTCAAAGCAATAAATAAATCATTTACACGTTTGGCTGTTCTAAAATCTGATACACCTTCTTTTGCCATATCATATGACAATTGCTTATCGCCACCGGTTGCTCTCATACACATATCACGACGAGCCACAAAATCTTGAGCATCTTGGAAATCCTCAAAGGTCTTAGCTTCTTTCACCTCTAATCTGTTTAATAGTAAGCCTATATTTTCCTTTTCCGGATTTTCGATGTTTTTGATGCACATCTCAACATAAGGAAGTTCCGCAGTTTTAAGACATTCGCTTACCAAATTCGGATATTTTTGAGCATTTTTCACAAGCCAGACTTGAACAGGTTTAGAAATGCTATCATTATAATCTCTGCTACTTTCAAGTATTTTGGCTTTAATGGCATCCATAATTTCGTTGTTTTTTTCTAAAACAACATTCTTTTGCTTTAGATTATTCTCGTCAATATTATATGTCGCACTTGCATATTTATCTTCATAAATCTTGGCAAACGCATCAAAATCTTCAACGATATCACTCATGTCTCTCTCCTTTCTTATAAAGTCATCATCATTACAAAAAAACACTGTTTATGTATTATTATATCTTACCCCCAGATTTTTTGTCAAGCTATTTCGTCAAAAAATGAAAACATTTTGATAATGCTTGATTTTATTGTATTGTTGTTAAAATCGGTTCGTGAAAATTACAAAAACAGCTATTTTTGAAAAACTAACACTCGAAACTGCTGAAAGGCTTGGTTTATATAGCAAAACAGCGCCCTAAAAAGAGCGCTGTTAGTATTGGTGATGCTAACCTCACAACTTACGAGTAATTTATATTAAAAAAGGTGTTTGTGTTATACAAGCATTTACATAAACAACAATTTAGCTTATTATCTGAAAATTGCATCAATTGTCTTTTCAAAACATATTACATAGCATACATTTTAAAAATAAAAAAGCCAATAGCATAAAACTATTGGCTGATTAACGAAGTAACAATTAACACGCTACTTTGAGGGATAATTTTTTAAGATCCTCTTTGATTGTTCGTTTTTGGATAAAACGCTGGAAAAAATTTCCTTTCAAACATTTTGTATCCTCAAAAAATCTATCCCAATCAAGATCTGTGAGATGATCTGCAAACCAAATCTTGTGTTTTGCCCACTGTTCCGGACGAGCGTAACTTTGGTAAAGTTCTTCAAAGGTGCCAAACTCCTCAGCTGTTCTTTTGGCATGTGCATACAATTCTGCAGATTTTTCTTTAACCTTTTCAGGAAGAAGGTAGCCATAATTAACATAACCATCTTGTGAGAGGTGCGATACTAGTCCTAAAAGAACTTTAAGTGCATGTGAACGTGTCATTTCACACTTCATGCATGTATCCATGGCTTTGCAAACAAAATTGTAGCATCCGTCAGTCATAACATGAGTTTCGTCCCATTTAGACGAGTAATCCCAATATTGTTTTGGCAAAGGTTCAGGCCAAGAAGTGGGTTCGTGTAATACGGCACCACAAGACAAACGTTGCAACGCAATCTCAAATAATACACTAGCAAGGTACTTGTCGGTAATATATATTGAGTATGCATTGTCTGCAACAAAGTTCATAAACATATCGTTTATGCACCAACGTGTTTCTCTAGGTCCAGCCATCTTAGGTAAAACAACTTTCTCAACAATTTCTTGCCAAGACATTTGGTTAAGATTTGATACTCTGGTTACTTTCTCAATTTCTGTAATTAAATTTTTCATTTTTTTATAAGTTTAAAGATTAATTAATAAATAAATTTTCACAATTAACCGAACCATTACAATGTATAATATTCTCAAAGTAATGGCCAAAACCATAAAACAATGAAAAACAATTTATAAAGCATCTATAATAATTCGGAATACAATTTCATCATACCACAAAATTAGGGATAAAACAATATTAAATTGTACTGTCTAGAATGAAGAAGTTTATAACATATTGAAAAACAATGATAGTCAGTGTTGTGAATTCGTGAAAATTACAAAAATAGCTATTTTTGAAAAACGAACATTCGAAACTGCCAAAAGGCTTGGAAATAAAAGAAAAAGCAGGCATTTTTCAGCCTGCTGCTTGTATTGGTGATCCCAACGGGATTGGGTACTCCCGCTCAAAGCTTCGCGGGTCCTCCTCGTGTCGTAAGGTTTAAACGTCGTGTTTCGCCAAGCGATTTGCTAAGCTCAACACTTGTTTTCACCAACTATCCACTCCGAACCCAATGGGTTCTTCAGCTCTGTTAGAATTACCAACACAAAAAACCTCCCACAAGGGGAGGCTTTTTGTATTGGTGATCCCAACGGGATTGGGTACTCCCGCTCAAAGTTTCGCGGGTCCTCCTCGTGTCGTAAGGTTCAAACGTCGTGTTTCGCTAAGCAATTTGCTAAGCTCAACACTTGTTTTCACCAACTATCCACTCCGAACCCAATGGGTTCTTCAGCTCTGTTAGAATTACCAACACAAAAAACCTCCCACAAGGGAGGCTTTTGTATTGGTGATCCCAACGGGATTCGAACCCATATTACCACCGTGAAAGGGTGATGTCCTAACCATTAGACGATGGGACCATCTAAATCACTACGGCATATATAAATAAAAAAAATCCATAGGTCAAGAACTTTTTTTATAAAAAGTAAAAAAAAATACATTGGAGAGATTTTATACAATATCCATATTGACAAATTTTTATCTTATCGTTAGTTTTGACACACTGTTTTTATTATTAACTCCTTAAAATTATGATATTATGAATAACTTTAGACAACGGGTTTTTGAGCTCACCGGAAAAGATGAAGCTCATTCAATGCTTGAATATAATTTGGTTAATCGAATTGTTTTGCCGTTAATTGTCCGTCCGTATTTTAACAGAAATTACATTTCTGATGACTTTGTCTGTTTAATGGCAGATTATGGTGAAGAAATACTGGTTTCCCACCCCACATATTATGGTGAATTATTGATGGAATTGGCTATGCAACGTATCAGTTGTGGCGGTATCATTCATGGACCATATAATCAGAGCAGAGATTTTAATAAGTTTTCGCTTTATTTTTCTTATTCAGATGAGATGCAACCTCTTTCACCGGCTTGTTGGAGTTTTATTGAAAAACAGGCGGTAAATATAATTAAAACTGTTGGTGGCAATCATATGGAGCAAATCTTGTGGGCTATTATAGATAATATTAACCTGGAAGATAAAAGTAAATCTCATCTTGAGCTAAAAGATTTAGATGAGAGTATCATTGTTGCAAAAATATATGATATTCTGCAAGATGCTTTTACTTTTGAATACATTTACAATAAGTTTGCTACTTTCGATGGTGTTGTACGGCACAAACAATGGTTTCGCAAAAATTGGGAAAGCATAGATGAAGCCGATTTATTAAGTAAGCTAAATATGGCAGATACATCAGAGCTAAAAAAACTTATTTTTGATTAAACATAAGCTCTGCCTCATTTGGGGCAGAGCTTTTAATTTTGCACATTAGGGTTTAATATTTTTATTATTTGACTTAGATGTAGCATTTTCACCCCTTTATTTTCCAGTGATGGTATCCACTCATACAATGCTTCATAAGTCTTTGTTTTTGGGTGTCCGATAGCTATTGCGTATCCGTGTTTGAACGCAACATTTTCTGCTTTTTTTAATTGTCCGAGTATATATTCTTTATCATTATTATTATCGATAAATACATGTCTGTGGGCATAAGCAATACCTGTTTCTTTGGCTGCGTTTTCTGCCTGAGATTTGGGTGATGTCTTAGAATCTAAAAAGAACATATTTTTTTCTTTTAGTACTTCCATTACAGCCAACATTCTTTCTTTATCCTCTGTCAGCTTACTTCCCATATGGTTGTTTCCGCCCTTAATGTTTTGGAATTTTTCAAGCATTATTTTGAGTTTTTCCTGAAGTTCTGCTTTATCCATGGTTGTAGTCAAAACATCTGGTGCCACATCAACATTAGATTGAGCTTCCATAGGAATATGTATTATAATTTCATGTCCTGCATTTTGCGCATTTTGTATTTGTTGTGCCAAATTATTTCCATATGTTAAAAATGAAGCAGTTATAGGTGCTTTTAAGGATATTATATCTGCCGTGCGTTTAGAGCTGATTCCCATATCGTCAATCACTATGGCGATAACGGGTTTTTCTCCGAAGTAAGGTGGTTTTTTTGTAGGTAAAATATTACTTTTGAGATGTTTGGCAGGTGTTATCAAAACATCTTCCGGTAAAGTTTCTTCGTATAATTTTTCCAGTCTGTCATTGTCAATAACCGGAATCTTAGCAAACATTTTTTCATTGGCATCTACCAATTTTTCAATATTGATATTTTGTTCAATCAACTCTGCAATAAGATCCTCACCCAAAGTCACTTTAGAGCTATCATTCTGTAATAATTGTGGAGCAAATTCTTCTGATTTTATGATTGCAACCGGTTCATCTCTATATAAAAAGTCTGTTGGTTGAGAATTGTCAAAACAAGTACTTACCGGATTTTGTTTACAATAATCTTCAAAAGATAATTTTTCCTCACCGAAAGACATTGTAATTTCAGTTTCCGGACTTTGGGGCTTTGGGGTATTTTCCGGAACAAATCTTTTAGCTCCCCATATAATCAACAAGCCCAAAATCGTTCCGCAAAGGATTTTTCTTCCGATTGCAGAAGATTTTGGGTTGCTGGTTGAATTGTTCAAAATTTAATCCTTTTTACGCAATGTTGGGAAAGCGATAACATCTCTGATGGTTGCGGCACCTGTCAAAAGGATTGCCAATCTGTCAACCCCCATACCCATTCCGCCGGTTGGAGGTAGACCGTTTTCCAATGCATTAACAAAATCCTCATCCATCATCTGAGCTTCTTCATCACCGGCTTCACGTTCAGCACATTGAGCATCAAATCTTTCTTTTTGCTCCAGCGGGTTAGCCAATTCAGAATACGCACAGCCGATTTCCATACCGCCGATATAAGCATCAAAATGTTCCACCAAGCGAGGATTAGAGCGGTGTGTTTTTGCCAAAGGAGAAATATCTCTGGGCATATCCATTACCAAAGTTGGTTGAATTAAGTTGGCTTCGACTTTTTCATCAAACACTTCTTGCACAACCTTTCCCCAGCAAGAGCATTCATCAGCATTCACTCCCACAGATTTTGCCATAGCTTTGGCCTCATCAAGAGTGTTAGCTTCCAATAAGTCGATTCCGGCATATTCTTTAACCAATTCCAAAATTGATTTACGAGCAAATCCTTTTGATAAATCGATTTCATTTTCGCCGATTTTGATAATTTTAGTACCCAAAACTTTTTCAGCCACATAAGGAATCATATCGGCAAACAAGTCAGCCATATCATTATAATCGGCATAAGCCTGATATGCTTCCAAAGCGGTAAATTCAGGATTATGGTTTTTATCAATACCTTCATTGCGGAAGTTTCTGCCGATTTCAAACACTCTGTCAAAACCACCAACAATCAATCTTTTTAAGAACAATTCCGGGGCCACACGCAAATACAAATCCATATCTAAGGTATTATGGTGTGTGATAAAAGGCTTTGCGCTTGCTCCGCCCATAATTGTGTGAAGGATAGGTGTTTCCACTTCCAAAAATTTATGTTCTTCAAACCAACGACGGATAGCGGAGGTAATTTGGCAACGTTTTTTGAAAGTTTCTTTACTTTCGTCATTCATAATAAAGTCCACATATCTTTGACGATATCTGGCTTCCACATCGGTCAGTCCATGAAATTTTTCAGGTAATGGTTGCAAAGACTTTGAAATAATATCAAATTTTTCGGCAGCGATTGAAAGTTCACCACGAGGAGTTCTGCGTACATAACCGGATATACCGACCATATCGCCGACATCTAAAGACTTTAAGAGCTCTAAATTTTCTTCAGATAAATGATTTTTGTGGCAGAACGCTTGAATTTTGCCACTCATATCCTTCACATCAATAAACATGCCATTATTTCTGACAGCCATTGCACGACCGGCAATAATTACCCTATCTTCGGTATCGGTACCGGCTTCTAAATCTTTATATTTTTCTTGCAAATCTGCTGCAAAAGCATTAGGTTCAAAACGATAAGGGTAGGGATTGTAACCGCTGTCTTGAAGTGTTTTTAGCTTAGCCAGACGAGATTCACGATGAATATTTGTTTCAGTAGCCATAATATTTTCCTGTAATATGTTTAAATTCAATTACAAGCACTATAAACAACTCTAAAATTTATTTCAATATCTATTTTAAGCTTTATTATTGCAAAATTATAACCAACCATCACAGAGAACACTATAATTGTGTCCACCGGTTACAGCGTTATAACATTCACTAACCCAACAATTATCATTATAATATTCAGAATACCATATAGCATCATCTTCTGCGGTATTATAATCATCATATTCATAGTCATCACAACATGATATTAATTTGTATAAATTTTTTCCGTTTCTTGTACAATGGCTATAGCGACATGCATCATATTCATAAATCTTTGTTAATTCATTATATCCTGTACATGGGTTTTCTGTATTCCCGTCATAAGAAGTAATACACCTTACGGCAGCACTATAATCTACTCCATTATCGGGATTAAAACTTTTTGTTAATTTTGTAGTTTCAGGAGTTACCCCACTTCTTAAAGCCCAAGCATAGGAAGCATCACATTCTGATGAAGTCCAATAATAATCAATGTCATAGTCATATGCATACCGATCTTCATATGTACTAAAAAGTTTAGTCCCTCCTACTGCTCCGATACTATACTGTATTTTATCAAAATTATTTATAATTTTTATAGTCTCACCAATTGAGGGTACATACCATAATTTGCCAGCCTCACTTTTAGCAAAGCAATATTTTTTAAGTAGATTATTTGAATAAGAAGGAGCAAGACTTATTAAAATATTTGTATTTGAAAGTCCAGAGAAGTCATTTCCGGTAGATGTTGAGTTATTGATATTAGCTATATCTGAATTGTTTGATGGCCAAAAACCAGAATTAACTGGATATTCATCCAATGAAACAATCAACTTATTAACATCATCTATTACAACTCCGACAGGTGTTTTTGATGCTACATATATATCTAAACAAGTGTTGTCACTATAATAAATATCTCCGATAACACATTCGCTATTTGATTTAAATTTAACCGTATAAGGAATAAATAAGCCACTATAACTAATTCTTGTTCCTTTGTCTGAACAAATGTATCCATAATTTTGCAAAAGAGCTGATTTAATCTGTGGATATTCAGAACTGCTGTCTGAAAAATAAGTGTTAAGGTTGGAACTTGTTTTACCCGGAAAAAAACACCCGTCTGTCGGAAAAGTAAAATACCCATCGCTAACATTAGAATTTGAAGAAATTACTACATAGGCACCTTCAAAATCAAGATTTGAAAAGTCATACTTGTTACTTGACGAATTATCTGAACTGACGGGGCTTTTTTCTTCGCAACTGACTTTGGTTAAGTCAAACGGGCATTTAAGAGTAGTTTTCCCAGAGCAATCAGATGCGGATTTGGTATATCCCATATCAGCGCAAGAAGGACGCACTATACAACTATCCTGAGCCAAAGATGTTGATGATAAAAGTAATATTGATGTGGTTATAACATATTTATTCATTTTATGGCTCCTTTGTTTTTCTCTGTCATATTCCGACTTGATCGGAATATCTCTCTTAAATTTCGTGAGATTGTCCGAACAAGTCGGACAATGACAGTTAGTGATGTCAGACAATGACAGTTAGTGATGTCAGACAATGACATTTACAAGGTGCCGTTTAAGGTGTTTTCACAAGTATAGAATTTGGATAAAATATAAGGATTACTTGTGTAGCATTAACACACTTAAACAGCACATATATTTTCTGGGAAAATGATGATGAATTGCCTATAAACACATATAGGCACAAGTAATGAAAAGTGAAAACTTATCCATTGCAAGCATTATCATACCCTTTTATTTTATCCGAGTATGATAATAACATAAATTTTAGGCTATGTCAAACAATTCTTAACGCCGGTGGACGGAATGAATTAGTAATTAGGCGTTAGTTCATTGATTTATCATATAAGATATACCTTTAGATATATATGCTTACAGTCATTGTAGATTTATTTGGATAATCTCTGGTAACTTTAGTTTGATGTTTTAATAATACCGGAGTATGATGACGGAATACATTACTGTCAAAACTATTAAAAAATAAACTTGACAATAAAAAAGAACCAAAGTAGAACAAAAATAATCAAGTTTTGGCAGAAAGGATTCTCTTTTATGTTAACACCCAAGCAATACAAACTCCTCATCTACATTAACAAAGCTATAAAAGAGAAGGGGTGTTGCCCCTCGTTTGATGAGATGAAAGAAGCCGTCGGCCTTAAGTCTAAGTCCGGTATTCATGCTCTGATAGAGGCTTTGGTTGAGCGTAATTTTCTGCGCAAACTTCCTCATAAGGCCAGAGCTCTTGAGGTGGTACGCATGCCCAAACTCAAACCATCTTCGGTTATAGATGAAGAAAAAAAACGTGACGAGGCATTGCTCAATGCGGTTGTAGAAGTGCCACTATATGGTAAAATTGCTGCCGGCACACCGATAGAAGCTATTGCCAATGAAAATGATAAATTTCCGGTTCCTTATGACATGGTCAGGGGCGGGCAGTATTATGCTCTTACCATAGAAGGGGATTCTATGGTTGATATCGGTATTATGAATGGTGATACCGTTATTATCAAAAAGACTGATACTGCTCGCAACGGAGATATTGTTGTTGCACTGGTTGATGACTGTGAAGCTACTCTCAAACAGATTAAAAAAGATGGTTCTGACGTATTACTCATTCCCAAAAATGAAAATTATGAAACCAGACGTTTGCATGCCTCAAGGGTGAAAGTTCAGGGAATTTTAAGTTCCTTATTTAGAACATATCACTGAGCTTGGTTGAAATTGGCTTAATCCTGATTATCTCAATATTGACATCAATTTTTGGGGAGGTAATTATGATTAAGAAAGTAAGTTTTGCCCTTATATTGCTATTTTTGGTGATGGCTTGTGCATCACCGCTAAAATATGATAATAAGCTCAATCAACTGGTAGGAGCCAACAAAGCTGAACTGCTCAAAGAGATGGGTACGCCTAGCGCATCTAAGGTTTTTGCTAATGGAGATGAAGTTATTGCCTATGTCAAAGCTAATGACGTATATGTTCCCTCAGAGTTTTACCTATATAATCAAAACGGGCAAAATGCAGAAGATGTATATTCGCCGTTTTTAGAAAATTCAGATTTTTCACCTTATGAATCATCATTCGGATATCAGGTTGAATATATCTGCCAAACCGCATTTTTATTGCAAAACGGAGTAGTAACTGCTTGGAAGTGGCGAGGCAATGATTGTGAAAGTTATTAATTTTTGCTAAGCAATTTTTAACCTGATGCTGATAAATTAAAAAAAATAAACGATTCTAATAAAAATTAAGGAATTATCGGCGATGGATATTTTGTGGGAGTTACAAAATAAGCTCAAAGCCTACGGAATATGGATTATTATTCTGGGGGTTTTGACTTATTTTGTGTTTTTTACCATAAACGGGGATAGAAGTTTATTCAAATATTTTTATCTCAAACAGGAGATTGCCACAGCCAAAAAATCTGCTGCCGAATATCAAAAGCAAAAAAGATCATTGGAAGAAAAAGTCAAACACTTGTCTAACAGCAGTTTAGATCTGGACTTACTTGAGGAGCGTGTCAGAATAGTTTTGAATATGGCTGCTGATGATGAATTTGTCCTTCTTAATGAAGATTAAAAACTATAAAATTCAATATATTAAGTTAGTGTTTTGGATAAGTTGATAAAAAAAGCTGTATTTTAGTTATTTTTTTGCTATACAGATAAAATATTGTTTAACAACTTAGGTCATTATATGAAAAAAGCTCGTTTTCCCAAACGAAAGGCATATTCCCCCCGTTATCGGGAAAAAAAGCCATTCTTCTCTGAAAAAGAGATTATCTTTAGAAGCTCCGGCAGAGCCAAAGTCTTTACCCTATCTTCTCGTTTGCAGGTTATTATCCTGATATTGTTTTGCTTTATCAGTGTGTGGAGTTTTTATTCATATCACCTATATAATAAAACCGGACGGATTATAAATTACAAAGATCAAGAGTTGGTAGAAACCAGAGATGCTTACGTTGATCTTATGAGTGATTTTGTTGCCATTCATAAAAATATAGATGAAGTTCTATCTGCAATCGGCAAAACCGGTTCAAAGTCCAATAAAAAACTTGATGATTATAAGCGTCAGGCAATGATTATGGAAGATAAAATCAAACAAATTACTGCAGAAAAAGATTGGACTGACGATAAAACACTTTCAGAAAAAACGAATATTAATGAGGCTTTATTACAGCGAGATATTGCCATTTCCGAGCGTGATGAATTGCGCAAACAACTTGATGAATTGGAAGATGCTGTCAAAGAAATTAAGCAGGCAGAGCTGGAAGTTTTTAATCGTGTAGAAGCGATTGCCAAGAAAGAAATCAGCAAAATCAAAAGTGCTTTTTCCAATATTAATGTTCCGCTTAAGCAACAGGGAAAATATTTTAACCCTTTGGCCAATAGCAAAAAACGTGATTCTTCCGGCGGTCCCTATATTCCGGCACAACTTTCTTCCATACAAGACAAGCGTTTTAACCAAAAAATTGCAGACATTTACAAAGCTGCTGATGACTTGGAATATTATAGAGAAGTTGTTAAAGGCGTTCCTTTTGGTAAACCGGTTTGGAGTTATTGGTTATCATCAAAATTCGGGTATCGCAAAGACCCGTTTAACAAAAAAAGAGCAGGGCATAAAGGGGTAGATTTAGCCAGTCGTACTGGCAATAAGATTCAAGTGAAAGCTAATGGAAAAGTTACCAGAGTGCAATTTAGCAACAAAGGCTATGGCAATAATGTAACCATAGATCATGGTAATGGTTTTGTTACTAAATATGCACATTTACACAAGATATATGTAAAAAAAGGTGATTATTTAAAAATAGATGATATTATAGGAGAGGTTGGTAATACCGGTCGTTCTACGGGGCCGCATCTTCATTATGAGATACTATACCAAGGTCACCCGGTTGATCCGATGCCGTTTATGCAGATTAAACTCTAATTGAGGTTAGTATGAAAAAATTAAAAAGATTACTTTATATCAAGTTAGCAAGACGTCTTAGTCGTAGCACAACCGGTGCACCGGTTCCCAGTATAATCAGTGAAAATGCTCGCCTTAAAGGAGATATCATCAGTGATGGTATTATTCATGTAGATGGTCATGTAGAAGGCGATATCAGTTGTGATGAGCTTATCATAGGTATAAAAGGATCTGTTTTAGGTGCGGTAAATGCTAACAGTTTACACCTTTATGGCTCACTTAATGGCAGAGCTGCCGTTGATAATTTATTTATAGCAAAATCAGCCAAACTCATTGGAGATGCATCTCATAATACTATTGCAATTGAACCGGGCGCATATATAGACGGCCATTGCCTGCGACAAGGAGCTCCGATACCGGCAGAGCAAGGTAAACCGGATTTGTTACTTACAGACAAATCTAAGTAATCTTGCGATTCCTTCTTATTAAAACATACAATGCCCCCTCTCCGCCATCTTGTGGTTGAGCATAGCTAAAACTCAAGATCATAGGGCGGAGCAATTCTCCGTTCAGCCAGTTAGGCACACACTCTTTTAATATTCCTTTTTTTTCATACCAAAGGGTATCTTCATGATTAATACCCTTTCCGGTCACAATCAAAACACAACGCAATTTTTGCATATATGCTTTAGTGATAAAATCTTGTACAGCATCAAACGCTTGTTTCTCAGTCATTCCGTGTAAATCCAAACGCCGTTGAATGGCAATTTGTCCACGTTTAAACTTATCGGCAGTATTTTTATCAATATTATCCACGCAACCTACATACAGTTCATTCAACTTATTTCCGGTATAAATATTATTAAATTCGAGTTTGTCTTTTATATCGTCGATTATCAGCGGAGCAGATGGTTTTTCTTCAACCTGTTTAATTTTTTTTACATTTTTAACTGTTTCTTTCCAAAAATCATCATCTGCGGGAGCGACGTCTTTGTCTAGGCGTTTCATTAATTTTTTCCTCTTTAGGTTCTTCTTTGACCGGTTCTGGATTTTCTTCTGTTTTTTTATCAATCAACAAATCTTCAAAATTTTGGATAACAAAATCTTTCCAATCGGCATCAGGAGCAATACACGCTATTTTTTTATTTTGAGCATTGATTAAAACTATTCCTCCAAAATCCCATAATTTACAAAAGTTCTCATAGCCTAACAGAATATAAGATTTTGTTCTTTCAAACAGTTTATTTTCAAGCTTTTTCTTAATAAGATTAGAGGTTGCTGATATTGCAATAACCATAAATATCAGTCCGAAAATCGGTCCCACACACATAATTAAGATAAGCCCGATAATAACCGGAACAAGAATTGGCAATAAAACTTCCCATGGATTATATACCGGAGATGTCGGTCGATTAATTTTACTTTCCACCAAGCATAGTTGAATTTTGTCTGTTTCAATAGCTTTTTTTAGAGCTCCAAAAGCTAGTTCATCTGCTCTGTTTCGGATTCTTTTTCCCATAATTATTCTCCCGAAATTGGTAACAAAACATAATAACTGCCGGTAGAGTTCATTTTTCCGGCTTGTTCCAAAACATCATCACCACCGCTTCCCCAAAAATAATCTCCTCGTATGGCGCCTTTGATTGCTCCCCCTACATCTTGGGCATTTACCAATCGACGCAAAGGATTTCCGTTTGGTAATGTAGTATCTAACCAAAGCAATGCTCCCAAAGGTACAAATTGCGGATCAACAGCCAAGCTTCTTCCTGCTGATAATGGTTTTCCGATAGCACCTAACGGTCCGGTTGCGCCGATTATCTGATGAAATACGTATCGTTTATTTTGCTCCATATACTTAACTGCTTTTTGAGGGTTATTAATCATCCATTGTTTAATTTTTCCCATAGAAGCATCACCGGATTTTATTTCATTATTTTTTAATAATAGAGAACCTATACCGCTAAATTTTCTTCCATTGGTATCAGCATAAGATATTCTTATTTGTTTTCCGTTTTCAAATTCTGCAACCGCCGGTCCTTGAATATGCATAACAAACACATCAACAAAACTATCAGACCATAGTAAAACAGGAATATTGCCTTTCCCTTGTCCGATTTCCTCACGAGAATAATAAGGAACAAGCTTATTATTTTCGATTCGTCCTACCAATCGACGGCTTGGCAGAGTTTCATCAAAATCATTAGGATTAAATTCTATCAAATCCAAAGGTTTTGCATGTATCGGATATTTATATTTTTCATCAGGTTTTTCAGAAACTTTAATTTTAGGTTCATAATATGCGGTAAACTTTCCTTGAGAAGAACCATTATATTTAACTAAAAAAGGTTCAAAATTTTGTTCTATAAAATTTTTAAAATCTTTATCTGTCACATTTTTTGCCAATTGGCATTTTTTTAAAAAATCAGATGTTTTGATTTTTATTTTTGCAGAACCCAAGTATTTAGTTTTGGAGTTTTTAAATCGCTCACAACTATGCAGAAAAGCATTTTTTGCAAGGTAAACATCATCATTTTTCCAACCAGTAAGTTTATTGAAAGATGATTTAACAAGTTCAAGCTCCTGTTGAGCAAAATCTTTTTTTTCTTCTTTTTTTCCGCAAGAAGATATCAGGAGTATTACCAGTATTATATTAAACAGATATTTCATCATTATTTTTTTGTAGAAACAAGTATCCAGTTAGGTGAGGCAGAAGAAATCGCACGTTCAAATGTCCAAATATCGGTAATATTTTGAATATAATTTTCATCACCCTCAATAACATTACCATCGGCATCTCGCAAAATATTTACTTGTTCAGATACAAATTCTACGGCAATTTCAGCCACATTATTGTCTTTAATTTGAGCTTTAATAATTTCTACCTTATCAAAGCCGATAAAATCAGTCTCTGCAGAAATTTTATTTTGTTTTCTGTTTTCAATAACGTCTTGAAATTTTTTAAGAAGATTTTTATTCAGAAGCATTTCCAAAGTTTCAACATCAGCCTGATTAAAAGCGGTTGTAATGATTCTGAAAGCATTTTCTGCACTTTTTAAGAATTTATCTTTTTTGAAATTTGGTATTTTGATTAATATTTTATCTGTATCGCTCAAATTTTCAGTTTCTTCCAAAGGTTTCAATTCCATAGGTTCAGCAGAATTATTTTCTTCCATTTGCATTTTGTCGGCTTCATTTTTAAGAATGTTATATAGCTTTTCGGCATTTTCTTTAGATAAGCGGATACGTTTTTCTTGAATGTTTCTTGTACCCAAAACACTAAACAGTTTTTGAAAAATAAATATAACAACAATCAACAGAACCAGTAAGTCTAAATAATGAATCATTTTTCACCTTTTCCTTTCCATATAGCTAAATATAACGTATTTATCAGTATTATCAACTGTTATTGTTGACCTTATCAAAATTTAAGTGTAAAACTGAATCAATAAATTTTGCTAATAGGAGATTTTTTATGGAAAATACAAAAGATAAACAAACTCAAAATCAAGGGATAATTATACACAACCAATATATCAAAGATTTATCTTTAGAAATACCTCATGCTCCCAAAATATTTAAGAGTATAGATACTCAACCTCAAATCAAAATAGATGTAAATATCGGAGCAGAACCGATAGAGGGAAATACTTTTGAAGTGTCATTGACATTTAGAATAGACGGTGATGTTAAAAGTGAAAAATTTTTTATTTTAGAGATGACTTATGCCGGTATTATAACAGTTAATGTTCCGGATAAACACAAAGAGCCCGTGTTAATGATAGAAGCTCCGCATTTATTATTTCCATATGCCAGACAAGCTATCAGTAGCGCATTGTTCAACGGAGGTTTACCGCCTTTGATGCTTAATCCGGTAGACTTTGCCGGAATGTTTAATGCTCGTAAACAAGCAGAGCAAAATTCAAATAAGTAGTACATATATGTTAAAATTTACCCCTCTACCTGATAATAAAGAAGAGGGGTAAAGTTTAATTGTTATCAGTAATCACTATTAGCTTTACAAACATTTCAGTTAATCTTTTTTAATAATTTTGCTACATGGTAATTTAAGCTAAACAATCCCACATGCTAGGTACCTCACAACCATTTACAATTTCAAAATATTCGCAATATACATCTAGTGTAAAATTCTCATTTAATACATCGCAGCAATGCATATAACACCCGCATTCATCTAAATAAGTTGCAGGATCACTACAACTGCCATCATAACATGCTTCGGAACAAGGCGAACAACTATCATACCAACCATTTACATAGTATCCGCTTACGCAACTATCTAATGTATACTTTGTTGTACCTCCACACTCATATCTAGTACAGTAACCACCGGCTGGGCATGAAGTTAAGGAGTAATCTGGGAAACTACATACTATACAAGTATTCCCACTTTGGGTATATCCTGACTGGCAACCATCTAATTTATATTGTATTGTTCCTCCACACTCAAAATCTGTACAATTACCATTAGCAGGGCATTCAGTTAAAGGATATTCGCTAAAGTCACAGCTTTCACCAACTTCCGGACAATAATAAGCAGTTGTATCGAAAGGACAGCTAATAGCTTTTTTACCCACACAATCTGATGCAGACTTGGTATATCCCATATCTGCACAAGATGGACGAACCATACAACTGTCCTGAGCCAAAGATGTTGATGATGATAAAAGTATCATGGATATTATCAATATGAATCGATTCATCTTTCAGCTCCTTTGTCATACTCCGGCTTGACCGGAGTATCTCGTTCAAATTTACAGAGATGCTGTTTAAGATGTTTCACAAGTATTGAATTTGGATAAAATATAAGGATATATGCTTGTAAGGTCACAAAGCTTAAACAGCATCTGTAACTTCAAACATATAAAATATTTTGCAATGTGTCAATACATAGTTAAAGGCAGTGGACGAATTAAAATAATTTCATTTTATAGAGTAGTATTATTTATTATGAATTATGTTGTCGAGTGTTAGCTAAAATGGTTGATCCATACACATACACATGCTCGTTTCGACACAATCATAACTTATTGAACTACTTGCACAATATTCCTCACAAGTATAATATCTTTCGCAACAAGATGTATAGCAACCACATGTTGAATTTTTATATCCAGGATATTCACAAGAACTCTCATCAATACACATTGAAGAACAAGATATACATGTATTGCCTGATTTATAATAATTTGTCTTACAACTGTTAAGCACATACTTAGTAGTTCCATCACAAGTTTTAGATGTACAATTTCCGTTTTCCGGACAAGATGACAATGTATAACTGCTTAAACTACAAACAATACAAGTATTTCCACTTATTTCGTAGCCAGAATTACAAGAATTTAATTTGAACTTAGTAACCCCATCACAAGTATAACTTGAGCATGTGCCGTTAGCATCACAAGAGCTTAAAGGGTAGCTCGTAAAGTTACAAGCCTCACAAGTCGTACTGTCAGAACTCATTTCATATCCGGATTTACAACTATCTAATTTATATTTAGTGACATTACCGCAAGTATAATCAGAGCAAGTACCGTTAGCATCACAAGTGCTTAAAGGATAATTTGTAAAATTACAAGCATTGCAAGTTAAACCGTCGGAACTGAGTTCATAACTGTTTTGACAACTGTCTAATTTGTATTGAGTTAATTCCGAACAAACGCCATTATCAGGACATGTTTCTAAAGGATATTCACTAAATCCGGATTCCGGACAATAGAACAGAGTAGTATCAAACGGACAGCTAATTGCTTTTTTCCCCTCACAATCGTTTGCTGATTTGGTATATCCCATATCTGCACAAGACGGACGAACCATACAACTGTCCTGAGCCAAAGATGATGATGATAAAAGTATCATGGACATTATCAATATGAATCGATTCATCTTTCAGCTCCTTTGTCATACTCCGGCTTGACCGGAGTATCTCGTTCAAGTTTACAGAGATGCTGTTTAAGATGTTTCACAAGTATAGAATTTGGATAAAATATAAGGATATATGCTTGTAAGGTCACAAAGCTTAAACAGCATCTGTAACTTCAAATATATAAAATATTTTGCAATTAGTCAATCAATAATTAAAATAAGTGGACGAATTTAGGGGAGTGATGGTCTTTTTTAAGTTTTATTTGAATATTTTCAAAGAAATTAAGAAAGATATACCGGTCAAGTTGAAATATGAAAGTAAAAAACTATTGCTTTTTAATGTCCGATAATATAAAGTCCCTGCATTAATGAAAATTATTGTTAAACTAAAAATATATGATTATGACAACGAGAGAAAAATTTTCAAGGCTAGATGCTGTTGTAGCCGAAATAGGAATAACACAAGAAGAGCTACAAGAGTGGTTTAACCCAAGCCCATTCCCTATCGTTTACAAAAAGGGAAATAACTTTGAGGTACTTCCAAGGTTTATCCATGAGCGCAGAAATGAAGTTTGGGGTTATGAGATAATGCCAAACATAATTTTAGCTAAGAAGTGTGGAGCAGACGGAAACGTTGAAGATACTAATTGGAAAGAAGTACAGCGATTTGCTGAAAAATGTACATTGGAAGGCAAGAGAGGTTATTTGCCCTCTTTAAAATTTCTACGTCAAAATTGGACGAGTGAATTGCCCGACCGCATCAAAGCTATGGACAAGTTCCTTTATGACAAAGGTGTAGATGCTGAAGAACGCTATTACGGACGGATTTGGTGCATTGAGACAGATTGCTATAATGGTGGGTTCTATTTTCCACTAGATAAACTTCCTGGTTGGTACAGCAAGGTTTCTCCCTCTAAAGATGATCGTATTGCTGTGGCATTCAAACCATAATGTCACCTTAAGCTACCGAGAACAAATCTCGGTAGCTTTTTTTTTTATATTTTCTGAGATTGCACCTTACTCATATCAAAAAAAAGGGATTTGTTTACTACAAATCCCCTAATCACTAATACCTAATTACTGATAACTACTTAGTATGATCTGGCATAAATCACATCAAGAGTTGCCGGTTTTCCGGTAAGCAAACAAACACCTTCGGTTTTGCTTTGCTCAAAAGGAATGCATCGAATAGTGATTTTCATGGCTTTGAGCAGTTCTTCGCTTTCCGGATCACCACACCATTTACCACGCACAAAAGCAACTTTTGCAGCTTTTCCATCTTCAATCCATTCATTAGATTGAGCAAAATACTCGTTAAAGTCTTCGGCGGTGTTGATATCTGTACGAATATTGGCTTCAAGTCTTTCTTTAGCCTTATCAAACATTTGTGCTTGGATATTTTCCAAACGTTCAACAATGGAGTTTTCCAACTCATTAGCAGATATAATGACCTTAGCCTCAGGAGTACCAAGTTTGATGCGTTCTTTAATCATAACATTTCCGGCATCGGCATCACGTTTTCCGATTTCCAAAATAATAGGAGCACCTTTTCTGG
The DNA here is from genome assembly GCA_015062435.1 of Alphaproteobacteria bacterium. Classification (GTDB taxonomy): domain Bacteria; phylum Pseudomonadota; class Alphaproteobacteria; order RF32; family CAG-239; genus CAZU01. The sequence goes on from SUUR01000018.1 coordinate 20,390, forward strand.
TCCATTCCCAGAATTTGTCAACAGAAGATTTGTCACGTTTATCCAACTTGATTCTTATTTTATCACCAAAAGGCAATTTTGTAGCTAAAGAACTCCTGATTTTTGAGATATAATCCATCACTGCATCTTCATCGGCCTGATTTTTAATAACCGGAATAATCACAATCTGATAAGGAGCGATTTTAGGAGGCACAACCATACCTTCATCATCGGCATGGGTCATAATCACCCCACCGATTAATCGGGTAGAAACCCCCCAAGACGTAGTATAAGCATATTCAGGCTGATTTTGTTTGTTCACGAAAGTGATGTTTGCTGATTTTGCAAAGTTTTGCCCTAAAAAGTGAGATGTTCCGGCCTGTAAAGCTTTACCGTCTTGCATCATTGCTTCCACACAATAAGTATCTATTGCACCCGGAAACTTTTCGTGTTCGGGTTTTCTGCCGACTAATACCGGCATAGCCAAAGTATTTTCACATAAATCTTTATATGCATCAAGCATTCTCAATGTTTCTTCTTCAGCTTCTTTGGGAGTTGAATGGGCAGTATGCCCTTCTTGCCACAAGAACTCTCTTGTACGCAAGAACAGACGAGGACGCATTTCCCAACGCACGACATTAGCCCATTGATTTATCAAAACCGGTAAATCACGATAAGACTTAACCCATTTAGAAAAAGAATCTGCAATAATTGCTTCTGAAGTCGGACGCACAATTAAAGGTTCTTCCAATTTTGAATCCGGAACAAGTTTACCATCTTGCATAGAAAGACGAGAATGAGTAACAACAGCCATTTCTTTAGCGAAACCATCAACATGTTCAGCCTCTTTTTGGAAGAATGATAAAGGAATAAACATAGGAAAATAGCAATTTTCATGATCTGTTGATTTTATTTTCTCATCAAAGACATCACGGATACGTTCCCAAATACCATATCCCCACGGTTTTATCACCATACAACCGGGAGAAGATGAGTTTTCAGCCATATCTGCTTCTGCCACTACTGCCTGATACCATTCAGGATAATTATCTTTTCTTATTTTTTTTAAAGCCATTTTCAAAATTCCTTTTTTCATAACGTAATGAAATATCCGCGAACCCCAATGTCGCAGATTTGCAAAACGCAATCTATCAGAATAAAATTTATTTGTGAAGAGTTTTTTACATAAAAACCGGCTGTTTAGCCGGTTTTGTTAATTAGTAATCATGCTTTTTATGTTTTTTGTGCTTTTTATGTTCTTTTTTCATATGCTTACATTGTTTATATTGCTCTTTGATTTTATGACAATCTAATTCATCATTTTTTTGGAACTTTTCCATGATACTAGAAGGGGAGATATCATGCTTTGTGGTATTTTTGCGTTGAGCATTAGCCGGTGAAAAAACGGTAATAATCATCGCCAAAGAACAGAAGAAGATATATAAATTTTTCATTGTATTGCTCCTTAATAAACCTTTTGAAAAGATAATATTGATATTGGCAAATTCAAGTACGGCAGTAGAAAAAAATATTTCTTGCAAACTAAAATGAATGAGGTAGACTATCAAATGTAACTAACCTTTGTGGTTAAAGAAGAGTTTTTATAAAAACACTTGCTTCACCACCGCTAAGCTAGTTATGAGGGTTACAATATTATATTACAAACCCTTGTTATTAACCTGTTATTTTTATAAGGATATCATACAATGGCAACAGGAACAGTTAAATGGTTTAACAAACGTAAGGGATATGGTTTTATTACCCCTGATGAAGGTGAGCAAGATGTATTTGTACACATTTCAGCCGTTCAAAAAGCAGGATTGCGTACACTAAATGATGGAACAAAAGTAAGTTATGAACTTATGACTGAAAGAGGCAAGACCGTTGCCGGAGATATCAAATTGGCATAAGTCTGGCCCGTTAACCGAAAAAGTCCCGATTTTATATCGGGACTTTTTTGTAATTAAGTTATTTTTAGAATTGTTCTTGCAATTCAAAAAAATATGACTGCGGGTGATCACAAACCGGACATTTTGTCGGAGCATTAGCAGATTCAACTCTATATCCGCAATTTCCGCATTCCCAAATCACTTTAGTCGGACGGTTAAAGATTTTTCCTTCATTCAATGAATCGAGCAAAGCCTTATATCTTTCTTCATGTCCTTTTTCAATCTTAGCAACCATTTCAAATAATGCGGCAATTTTAGTGAAACCTTCTTCACGAGCTTCTTTTGCCATTTTATCATACATAACAGTCCACTCATAATTTTCACCTTGAGCAGCATCTTTGAGGTTTTCTGCAGTTGAAGCAATTTCACCGTCATGCAAGAGCTTAAACCAAAGTTTAGCGTGTTCTTTTTCATTGTTTGCAGTTTCTTCAAATTTTGCAGCGATAATATTATAGCCTTCTTTTTTGGCTTTAGAAGCATAATATGTATATTTGTTGCGTGCCATAGATTCGCCGGCAAATGCTTCCATCAAATTTTTTTCTGTTTTTGAACCTTTTAGTTCCATTTTTTTTGCTCCTTATAAGCTTGTTAAATACTATAATCATTGGTAATAAATATTAGTACAAATGTCAATATTCGCTTTTTGGAAATCCCAAGCTTTAAGATTTGTTCACCTATTTTGATATTTAATAGCACATTGCGAACCCCATGTTCTCTTAGAACATGGTAAAAATAATTGTGCCGCTAAGATATCATTATATGTACAAGACATGTCTCATGTTTATCCGCTCGATATTTTTATCATCGACTTCAACATCTTTGGATCAAACATCTTGTGTCACTCTACTGACATACGCCGAAATGGGATATACCAAATCTGAAGTACCATAAAACAAAATCCCTCAACTGATTTGAGGGATTTTGTTTATAAATTAATATTGTCCGTATGGAACAACTCTAGCTTGTCGTCCGTAGAGTACCATACATTTTTGTCCGGGTTGAATATATACATCATTACCTTGAACGATGGTTGCTAAATTTCCGTTATCCAAGCGTACGATATATTCATAACCTGTTTGTTTTGATAATTCAGCTTGAGCAGCATCTCCGGCGATTCCTCCGACTAAAGCTCCGCCGATAGCTCCTAAGATATGGGCTGTATCATCACCGCCGATTGCGGATCCGGCCACACCGCCGGCTGCAGCACCGAATAATGTTCCTGCATTATTGTCGTTGCTTTTAACCGTTACCGGACGTAAGCTGACAACAGTACACATTTTTGCAGTATTGACTGTATTGGCACTGGAGGCATAATAATCATTAGCGCCGATATCGGCAGTACAAGCCACATTGAGCATAAACAAAGGCAAAGCCATCAAACTCAGGTATTTTTTCATATTTTTTCCTTTCCATTAAATTTATTAAAATTTAATCTGTAGAATAATCTTTGTCAATACTGGACATCTGTATAATTTTGTAATATATTACGCCACAGTTAAAAAGCTGTAATCTGTAAAGATAATTAAAAAAAGGACAAATAATAATGTTAAAAAGAACAAAAATATCTGAAATACTTGCTTCTGAACAACCGTTGGCAGAGGTTTTGGTAAAAGGTTGGGTAAGAACTCGCCGTGATTCTAAGGACTTTTCATTTGTAGAGGTTAATGATGGTTCTTCATTAAAAAACATACAGATTATCGCTAATAATAATTTATCCAATTATGAAGATGTAAAAAAATTGACAACAGGATCATCTGTTGCAATTAAAGGAGCGTTGGTTGAATCTCAGGGCGGAAATCAAAAGTATGAAGTTGTTGCCAAAGATATTGAGATTTATAGTTTGGCGCCGGAAGATTTTCCTTTGCAAAAGAAAAAACACACTGATGAATATTTGCGTACAATTGCTCACTTGCGTCCTCGTACTAATAAATACGGTGCCGCATTTAGAGTTCGTTCGGAATTATCTTATGCCATTCACAAGTTTTTTAATGAACGTGGTTTTAGGTATGTTCACACTCCGATAATCACTGCTTCAGATTGTGAAGGAGCCGGTGAGATGTTTCAAGTAACCACGTTGGATATGAGCAATCCTCCTCGTACCAAAGACGGAAAGATTGATTATTCTCAAGACTTTTTCGGCAAAGAAGCTCGATTAACCGTTTCCGGCCAGTTAAATGGAGAAATGTATGCTTGTGCACTGGGAGATATTTATACTTTCGGTCCCACTTTCAGAGCTGAAAACTCCAATACAACACGTCATGCCGCAGAATTTTGGATGATTGAACCTGAAATGGCATTTGCTGATATTTTTGATGACATGGATTTGGCAGAAGATATGGTCAAATACTGCATTAAATATGTTATGAATACCTGTGCAGATGAATTGTCTTTATTTGATAAATTTGTAGAACCTGGATTGTTGGATAAATTACATAATATTGTAGACAACGGTTTTGCCAGAATTACTTACACTGAAGCAATCGAGATTATGCAAAAATCAGGACATAAATTTGAATATACTCCGGAGTTTGGAATAGACATGCAGACAGAGCATGAACGCTATTTGGCAGAACAACATTTCAAGCGTCCGGTAATAGTGAGAGACTATCCTAAAGAGATAAAAGCTTTTTATATGCGCTTGAATGATGACAATCGCACTGTTGCCGCCATGGATGTTTTAGTTCCGGGTATCGGTGAACTTATCGGAGGTTCTCAGCGTGAAGATCGCTATGATGTTTTGGTTCAACGTATCAAAGAAAACGGTATGACGGAAGATGATTATAGTTGGTATTTGGATTCTCGTCGTTACGGTTCTGTTCCTCATGCCGGATTCGGGCTTGGTTTTGAGCGCATGATGATGCTCATTACCGGTATTGGAAATATAAGAGATGTAATACCGTTCCCCCGTACACCGAAATCTGTTAACTTTTAGAGAATATGTATGCGCAATTTGCTTGTATTGTTATTTTCTATAATAGTTACGCAAGTTCATGCTCAGCAAATTGCAGATGAAGATATATTTGGTATTCCCACAGAAACCATTAAAGTAATAGAAAGCAAAAACATTCCGGAGACTCAACGACACTCAGTTGAGTTTCCCGAATGTAATGATAGCAGTTTTACTTCATGGTTTAGTGATATTGTTTCTGAGCAGGAAAAAAAGGAGGAAGAAAGCATCATTAATAAGCGTACTCGTTTATTGGCTCAAAAATATATTAATAATTTTATAGAACAAGATGTATCAACATTTTCGGCACAAGAAAATCGAAATCTGGCTCAGATTATCATCACAACCAAAGTTAACAAAGGTTATGTAAATTCCGATTTTAAAATTTGTGCAACGGATAATCCGATTTTGGAACGCAAAGTATATGTACTTATGCAACGCCATACAGATACTGAAATTTATATCTGGATTATTAATTATAATCAAAATGAAATCTTAAAAAAAATTTATAAAATATAAAAAGAAACTTGCAAAACATAATAAAAAAAGCTAATATCAAACTCCCTGTCAAAGGTTGATTTGTTTTACCAGAGGCTTATATTATGATTCGTTAATAAAAAAGGTGATGAATAAAACATGGGTATCGGTTCTGAATTAATTGTCAAAACATCTTCTAATTTACCTGCGCTGGTAAATGACAATAGTTTAGTATCATATTTGGAGCGCATCAAAAAGTTTCCTGTTTTGTCACAAGAGCAGGAACAAGCCTTGGTTACGGATTTTCAACAAACAGGTAATATGAATTCAGCACAAATATTGGTTACTTCGCATTTGCGTTTAGCGGCAAAGATAGCATTCACGTATCGTCGATATGGTTTGCCGTTGGCAGATATTATCTCTGAGGCCAACATCGGATTGATGCAAGCTGTTAAGAAATTTGATCTTAGCAAAAAAGTTCGTTTGGCCACATATGCCATATGGTGGATTAAAGCTTCAATAAACGACTATGTTTTACGCTCATGGTCATTGGTAAAAATCGGAACACGAGCAGCACAAAAGAAATTGTTTTATAACTTAGCAAGAATCAAAGCTCGTTTAGGTATCTATGATAATAAAGAACTGGATACCGATACTGTAAAATCTATTGCCAGAGAGCTTGTTGTTGAGGAATCCGAAGTTATGGAAATGAATGGTCGTCTTGGAGGCGATAAATCTTTAAATATATCTGTTGATGAAGAAGATGGTTCTGAGCAGATAGATTTCTTGGTAGATAAAAGCCAAAATATTGAAGCATCATTAGCCCGTAAGCAAGAAGCATCATATAAGGCAAAAGTATTGCATCAGTGCATGCATCTCTTGAGTGAAAGAGAACAATATATTATCAAAAACAGAATGTTGACTGAAAACCCAAAGACATTAGAAGAAATTGGCGGAGAGTTTAATGTTAGCCGAGAGAGAATTCGTCAAATAGAAAAAAATGCATTTGATAAACTTAAATCGTTGGTTTTAGTTGCAATTAGTTCTCAAAAATGATATTATCCTATTAGGAGAAAACAATGATTGTTGAACAAAAAATTCAAGATATTACATCTTATCAGCCTTTATCTGAAGAAAGTAAGGTTTCATTGGGTATTGATAGTAATTCGTTTAACAATCGTATGTCCAAACGTTTAGATAAAGTACGCAAGCTTGTGCATGGCAATGATGAACACACATCTCAACAAAACAGTTTAGAAAACATTAGAAATTAAAGGTATTTACATCTGGATTGACAGATGTTTTTTTTGTAGAAAATATTTATGTATATATCAATAACGGAACTTTTATCGTCTGCCAAACAACAGTTACTTCACGCCGGTGTAGAAACTGATTATTATGAATTACGTGTTTTATTGGCAGAAGCACTAGGGACAGATGTTGTCAACTTACCGCTCAGAGAGACAGAGGCCGATGCCAAGCAGATTGAGAATTTTTATTTTATGTTGTCAGAACGCCAAAAGCACAAGCCGATAGATAAAATAATAGGCCGTCGTGGATTTTATAAATATGATTTTATTGTAAATACAAATGTCTTATCCCCAAGACCTGATACGGAAATTTTAGTAGAAAACGCTATTTCCGCCATAAAAAAGAATAATTGCAAAAATATACTGGAACTCGGTGTCGGTTCCGGATGCGTTATTTCCAGTATTTTGGCAGATGTTCCTGATATAAACGGAGTAGGAGTTGATAAATCCCCATCAGCATTGGAAATCGCTCAAAAAAATGCAGAAATATTAGGGGTTGCAAAACGTCTTAAACTGTATGAAGCTGATTGGTTTTGTGAAGATTTTTTATCCTTAGTAACAGAAAAGTTTAATATAATAGTTTCAAATCCTCCTTATATCAGCAAACAAGAATTATCCGAATTGGATAAAGAAGTCATACTTTATGATCCGATAATTGCTTTAGATGGCGGAGAAGATGGTTTAGAGAGTTATCGAAAAATATCAATTTTGGCACCGAATCTATTAACTGAAGGTGGTTTAATATTTTTAGAAGTCGGAGAAAATCAGGCAGACGATGTTATATCTGTTTTTGAGGCAAGCGGTATGCATTTTCATGGAATATATAAAGATTTATCCGGCATAAAAAGATGTATAAGTATGAAAAAATAGATTGCAAATATAAAATATTTGTGTAATATAAGAACTGTTTATAACAGTGTTGTTTTATATTTTGATTAAACACTGTTTGTTCCAATCAAAATAATTTGTTTTAATCCGCCTCAATATTTTTTTGAGGTTAATATTTATGGTAAAATTTATGAAAAAAAATAATAAGTATCGTTCTTCCAATAACTACAACAATCAAATTTATTCTCTTAACTACAAATTTGACAGCATCAGTCCTGCTGGTAAAATTAGCGGGACAGCACTTGACCTGATTAAAAGATACAATGAATTGGCCAAAGAAGCGCAAGGTAACGCAGATTATGTTGAGGCTGAAAATTATCGCCAATATGCTGAACACTATCGTAAAATTGTTACGGAAATAAATGAACGTAAAAATCAGCGAAATAATTATCAAAACAAAGATGAGAATATAAATTCAGATAATAATATTGAAGCACCATCTTCAGAAACAGATAAAACGGTTGCACTTCCCGAAATTGATGTTTTAGAAGCAACTCCTGCCAACACTGAAGAAAAAGCTCCCAAATCGGTATCTAAGCGTCAATTCAAAATTATAGAAATTAGCGCAGCAGATGCCGAAAAACCTATATCAGCAAGCAAAACTCGTACTCGTACAAGTCGCAAAGTAAAAGAAGAGGCTGTTGCTCAATAGTTTTATAGGGGGGATATAAATTGTTTTTTGTAGCATATTTGATAATAGCAATTGCATGTTCATCAATAACTATTAAAACCCTTGTAGGTTATAGTGATATGAAGATAATTAACAAAATTCTTATTTCACTAATAATAGTTTTTGGTTGGGTATCTCCTCTGATTATTACCGCATTGAGAAAATGTCACGGAGTTAATCCGAGTATATATTCAGCCATTTCCAATGTGGGTTATACATTACTCGGATTCGTATTTATTTTATTTGCGTTGCTTTTGATAAGAGATATTATCTGGTATGCTATTTACGGTAGTGCCAGAGCAATGGGGTTAGACGGTTGGAGCATAAACCCCAAAAATATAAGTGTATTGGGTTATGCAAATCTGATTGTTATTTTGTTTTCAATTTCAGTTTGTATTTATGCTCTGTATCAAGGGGGAAAAACTCCTGAGATAAAAGAAGTTAAGGCAGAAACCAATCTTATTAATAAGGATACAAGACTGGTTCAATTATCAGATTTGCACATTAACCGCACAACTCCGGTTAGCCGGATACACCGAATTGTTGAGGCTGTAAACAGTTTGCATCCGGATATTATTATTCTTACCGGAGACATCGGAGATGATGATGTTTCATCGGTTAGTGATCAACTTAATGCTCTGCAATACATGAGCGCACCTTATGGAGTATATGCATCTATCGGTAATCATGAATTTTATAATGGACTGAGTTCATGGATGTATCAATACAATAAAATGGGCTTTAAGGTGTTGTTCAATCAAGGTATTGAAGTCATAAACAATATATTTATTGGTGGTATCCCCGATGCACATACGGCCAATTCAGATCCCTCATTAAATGTTAATTTTAGTCACACATTAGCCGGAAGTGATCAAAAACAATATAAAATATTGCTTTCACACAATCCTGAGCTTGCCAATTCCATCAGTAGTTTCAACTTTCAAATGATGTTAGCGGGACACACACACGGTGGTCAGATTTTTCCGTTTCACTTTTTTGTAAAAAAGGCCAATCAATATCTTAGCGGAGATTATAATGTAAACGGCATCAAATTGCATGTATCCAACGGTTCAGGTACATGGGGACCTAAGATGCGTCTGTTTGCACCTTCAGAGATTACTGTTATTGACCTCATAAAAAAATAATATCAGGACTTGATTTATAGTCACAGTGTTTCCTATATTAAATATATCAGGAGGCGCTATTATGGATTTTGAAAAACTCACAACCAGATCAAAAGAAACCATTGAAGCAGTATTAAAACTAGCAGCGGCAAACAAAAATCAATACATTACACCACTGCATTTGCTTCATGTTTTGTTAGAAAGCAAACAAGATGTAATCCGTCAGTTGATAACCCAATCCGGCGGAGATTATTCTCAAATTGTTCAAAAAACAGAAAATGCACTTTCGAAATTACCTCAGGTAGGCGGAGCTTCTGTTCAATCATTAATGAGCCAAGAGTTTACATCAGTTATGATGGCAGCAGAAACATTGGCATCTAAAGCCAATGATAAATACGTTACAATAGAACGCTTGCTTCAGGCATTGAGCATCACTAATGGCAATGATGCTTATAACATCTTGGCTTCATGCGGTGTAGATGCCGCCAAACTTAATCAGGCCATAAATGGGTACCGCAAAGGTCGTTTGGCAGATTCTGAGGGGGCAGAAGATAATTTTGAGGCTTTAAAAAAATTTACCATAGACATAACTCTCAAAGCCAAAGAAGGCAAATTAGATCCTGTTATAGGCAGAGAGCAAGAAATACGTCGTACAATTCAAGTCTTATCTCGTAGAACTAAAAATAATCCGGTATTGATAGGGGAGCCAGGCGTCGGAAAAACAGCAATTGTTGAAGGGTTAGCAATCCGTATTATTAACAATGATGTACCTGAAAGTTTGAGAGATAAAAGATTACTTGCGCTGGACTTGGGAGCTTTAATTGCTGGTGCCAAGTTTAGAGGTGAGTTTGAAGAACGTTTGAAAGCTGTACTCAAAGATGTCGAATCTTCTGACGGAAACATTATCTTATTTATTGATGAGATGCACACATTGGTAGGAGCCGGAGCATCAGAAGGTTCAATGGATGCATCAAATTTATTAAAACCGGCACTGGCAAGAGGAGAGTTACATTGTCTGGGGGCCACCACATTAAACGAATACAAAAAATATGTAGAAAAAGATGCCGCTTTAGCACGTCGTTTTCAGGCAGTATATGTCGGAGAACCTGATGTTGAAGAAACAATTTCAATTTTGCGGGGCATAAAAGAAAAGTTTGAACTTCATCACGGGGTTAAAATATCAGACAATGCCCTTATTGCTGCAGCCACATTATCAGATCGTTATATAAGTGACAGATTTTTGCCGGATAAAGCAATTGATCTGATGGATGAGGCCGCCAGTTCACTAAGAATGTCAATAGATTCCAAACCTGAAGATTTAGATGAACTTGATCGTAGAATTATGCAACTCAAAATAGAACGAGAAGCCCTAAAAAAAGAAACAGATTCCAAATCACAAGAACGAGTAGAACACATCAGTTATGAGATAACCGGTTTGGAGGCAAAAGCTAAAACATTGGCTGATAAATGGCAAGAAGAAAAGCAGGGGCTTGCGCAGTTTACCGAATTAAGAGATAAACTGGATAAAGCCAAGATAGAGGTTGAAATAGCCAAAAGAGAAGGACGATTTGAACAAGCCGGTGAGTTACAATATAGCGTAATTCCTGATCTTGAAAACAAAATTAAAACTATTGAGGAACAGACTGAACAGCGTAAAAATAGTTTTTCCGAAACAGTTACTGATGAAAACATTGCAGCAGTTGTATCTAAATGGACAGGAATTCCTGTTGATAAAATGCTTGAAGGTGAGCGTGAAAAACTTCTTCATATGGAAGATTTCTTAAGCAAAAGAGTTATTGGGCAAAAAGAAGCCATAAGTGCGGTTTCCAACGCCGTCAGACGCTCCAGAGCAGGGATTTCCGATGCCAGACAACCGATAGGATCGTTTTTGTTCTTAGGTCCTACCGGTGTTGGCAAAACAGAACTCAGCAAAGCATTAGCAGAATTTTTGTTTAATGATGAAACAGCTCTTTTGCGAGTGGATATGTCTGAATATATGGAAAAGCATGCGGTTGCTCGTCTAATAGGATCTCCTCCGGGATATGTCGGATATGATGAGGGAGGTTTTCTTACGGAATCGATTCGTCGTCGTCCATATCAGGTTATTTTATTTGATGAAGTAGAAAAAGCTCATCCTGACGTATTTAATATTTTATTGCAAGTCTTAGATGATGGACGTCTTACTGATGGCAAAGGCCGTACTGTCGATTTCAAGAATACCATCATTATCATGACATCTAATTTGGGTTCTGATATTTTATCATCAGCTACCGGAGCAGATGAAGGCAAGCAAATCCGAGCCAAAGTTATGGATATTGTAAAAAATTCTTTCCGTCCGGAGTTTATTAATCGCATAGACGAGATAAGTATTTTTCATAAATTGGACAAGAGTAATATTAAAGATATTGCTAAAATACAAATTGCCAATATAGAAAAAAGGTTGCTCACTCGTAATATTCACTTGCGTGTAACAGATACGGCATTTATCTGGATTGTTAATAACGGTTATGATGCTGTTTATGGAGCAAGGCCTCTCAAAAGATTGCTTAAAAATCAGATAGAAAACAAACTGGCTCTTAAGATATTGGACGGAGCAATTACCGATAATGATACTGCCGATATTATTGTCCAAGACGGTGCATTGGAAGTTGTTCGTAATAAGAAAATATCTGGATAATAGTTAAAATCTAAAATGTAAACAATTATTGAAACTAGTGGACGAATTTTCAAGCCATCACTAACACTCTAATTCGTCCATTCCCCTTAATTATTGGTTGACACTTGATAAAAATTATGATATTATCATACTCGGATAAAATAAAAGGGTATGATAATGCTTGCAATGGATAAGTTTCACTATTCATTTCTTTTGCCTATATATGCGATTTATAGGCTC
>SUUR01000019.1 GCA_015062435.1 Alphaproteobacteria bacterium
CATTTTTATGGGAAATAATGATGAGAAAATACATACCGCAAAGCATGTTAAGGAAAGTGAAAACTTTACCATTTCAAGCATTATCATACCCTTTTATTTTATCCGAGTATGATAATATCATAATTTTAATTAGGTGTCAACCAGTAATTAAAGACGGTGGACGAATTAGGAGTTATGATGATTTGAAAATTCGTCCACATACTTCAATCATTAATTGACATATTATAAAATATTTTATATATTTGAAGTTACAGATGCTGTTTAAGCTTTGTGACCATACAAGCATATATCCTTATATTTTATCCAAATTCTATACTTGTGAAACATCTTAAACAGCATCTCTGTAAACTTGAACGAGATACTCCGGTCAAGCCGGAGTATGACAAAGGAGCTGAAAGATGAATCGATTCATATTGATAATGTCCATGATACTTTTATCATCATCATCTTTGGCTCAAGACAGTTGTATGGTGCGTCCATCTTGTGCAGATATGGGATATACCAAGTCTGCATCAGATTGTGTGGGTAAAAAAGCCATTAGCTGTCCGTTTGATACAACTGCTTACTATTGTCCGGAAGTCAGTGAGAACTGTGACTTTAGCGAATACCCCTTAACAGAATGTCCGACCGGTGGTAATTGTACCATATTTGAATGTGGAGGAACAACGCAATTTAAATTAGACAGTTGTCAAAGCAATTATGAAATCAACTCTGATAGCACAACTTGTGTTGCCTGTGATTTCTCAAGCTATCCTTTAGCCTCATGTCCAACCGGTGGTAACTGCTCTAATTACTCATGCGGAGGAACGACTAAATATAAACTTAACAGTTGTAAATCAGGTTATACTAAGAGCGGAAATACTTGTACGGCTTGCAGTTGGGGAGGTTATACTGCATCATCTTGTCCATATAAAGGAACTTGCTCATCAAAAACTTGTGGCGGAAAAACGCAATACAAAGTTACATCTTGTAGCGGTAACTATTATAAATGCGGTAATGATTGCTGTGGATGCTATTGTTGGGACGAAAGTGAATGCTTTGATCTCCATGGTGAATACGGTTATTTATCCGGTTGGAATGAAAATTGTGAATGTTATGAATACTGTTGCCATCAAAATGGTGGGTGTATGGCGTAAAAATTAAAGGCACCGCTTGGTGCCTTTTTCTTGTATACAGTTTTGTTTACATCAGAAGCGATGAACATTGCTCTGACATTTGCGGAGATATAAAAGAATGGGTTTTGCAATATTCGATTTTAAACTTCTTTAAATCAGCATCAAATTCTTTGATGTTGCCACCAAGTTGCATGTATCTGAATATAGCTACATCAACATAGTGACTGTCTGTTTCATATGGTAGATGATTTTTGATAACGGCGATAGCTTTAGAAGCATTAAACTTGATAATTACTTCTTGAAAAAAAATGTGCTTGGTATTGATGTCTTCCCCTACTCCTCTAGCATCAAACAAAATACGGAAAACATCTTCTTTATTGACATTCGGAGCATTTATTCTACTCAAAAAGTCTGAACCTTTATTGGTCTTGGTCTGCATCATAATAACCTCCTTGTATGAGGGCTTCTTTATATTATATAATATAGCACATATTAGCTATCAAAACAATATCTTTTGTAACAAAAATGTAACATTTTTAGCTTGACATCAAATATATCTGTTCTCGAATCTGTCTTGAAAGACAGAATTATGCTCTTATCTTTATTGTGGTTAATATTTTTAGGAGATAAGCTTATGAATAATCAATTAACAAACATGGAAAATGAACGAAATATTCCTATACACACTCATCATGGTGATTTGAAAAATATGATGCATCACTTTTGGAATATGTTGGATTTTTCTCATCATCATGAATTAAGTAAAATGGAACCAAAAATTGAAGTAACAGAAAACAAAAAAAATATTATTGTAACCGCAGAAATGCCAGGTGTTGATGAAAAAAACATGAATGTGGAAATTTCTGCCGACGGGTATCTTACAATCTCCGGTGAAAAAAAACATCAAACCGAAGAAAGTAAAGAAGGAAGTTATTTTTCAGAAATATCTTATGGTATGGTCAAGCGCAGTATCCCCTTGCCATGGGATTTGAAATTTAATCAGGCAAAAGCCGATTATGATGATGGTATTCTTAAAATAACCATTCCAAAATCAGCTGAAGAACAGACTAAAAATAAAAAAATCAATATCAATAAAACCAAAAAAAATAAGTCTAATAAAAAATAAGTTTTTATGTTGATGTACGTAAACGAATCGTTTTTTGACGAATAATATTGAGAACTGTTTCAAAATTGTCTTCTGCGGTTATTTTGTTGCGACGAATAAATCCACATTTTTGGCATCTCTGAACGACTATATATCCGCCATCTTTTTGCTCAATATCTATTGGTTCCATTAAACCGCCACAGTCAGCCGAACGATCTCCGGGATTGATATCAACATGTTTAGAATATAAGCAATGCGGGCAATGGTTGGTATAGCCGTTGCCCTTAACTTCTGCACCGCAATGCTCACATTTAAAATCTTCTGTACGACGTGAAAAACGTTTCATCTCAAATTCCTATATTTTGTTACTTTATAATTGCTTTGGATAATTTTTACAACAATAAAAAAAACTCTTGCAAAATAAATTTATTTGAGTATATTTTCTTTTGTTTTAACGCTATGTTTTCGGGACTTAGCTCAGCCTGGTAGAGCGCTTGCTTTGGGAGCAAGATGTCGTAGGTTCGAATCCTATAGTCCCGACCAATGTTTTTTTAGCAATTTTGCTTTTTGGTCTCGTAGCTCAGCTGGATAGAGCAACAGCCTTCTAAGCTGTGGGTCAGAGGTTCGAATCCTCTCGAGATCGCCATTTGCAACCCTCACCTATCGGTGAGGGTTTTGTGTGAATTAATATTTTGAGGTATATTATGATTGGAACTTTTGATTTTCAACAATTTGTCAGTGCATTTTTTGTATTGTTTGCTATTATAGATATCACAGGTTCTATTCCAATATTCATATCTTTAAGAAAAAAACATCGAAAAATCTATGCCGGAAAAGCAACTTTATTATCTCTACTGATGTTTGTAGTGTTCTTCTTTGTCGGAGAAGCTTTTTTGCAATTGTTTAGTGTTGATATTGCATCTTTTGCAATAGCAGGATCTTTGGTCATATTCATTATGGCTCTGGAAATGATTTTGGATATTCAAATATTTCAAGATCCGGAAGACGCTCCAAAGGATTCAAGTTTCTTCCCTATCGTGTTTCCTTTAATTGCCGGTGCAGGATCTTTAACAACTTTGATATCTCTGCGATCTCAATATGACAATATTAATATCGGCTTAGCTGTTTTGGTAAATATGATTATTATTTACACTGTTTTGAAGTTAACAAAAAAAATCGAACAATATGTCAGCACAGGTATTTTGTATATGATCCGAAAATTTTTCGGTATCATATTATTGGCAATATCGGTTAAACTATTTACCAGTAACTTAACTTATATGATTGAAACTTATATCAGCAAATAATTGTTTATGAACAACTTTTCAATAAACAATGTTGAGCAAAACTATAATAATCTTTATTGCTGACAACTAAATGATCCAACAGTCTGATACCGATAGATTCACAAGCTTCATCTATACGTTCGGTCATTGCCACATCTGACTTTGACGGCTGAACATTTCCTGATGGGTGATTGTGAACCATTATGATAGCGGAAGCACGGTTGCTCATAGCAGCCTTAATCACTTCTCTGGGATGAATTGCAACGCTGTTTATTGTACCTTTTTGCATGGTTTCCTGACCGATTACATGTAATTTGCTATCAAGATATATAAGGCGAAACTCCTCAACATCAGAATAACACATACCTGTACGACAATAATCAATAAGCGAATCTATATTCAGAATTATCGGACCATCTTGAGATTGAAGATTTTGCCAAGATGTGCGTTGTAAGGCTGCATTTATGATTTTTAAGACTGTTACGGTATTTTCTTTTATACCATCAATGGCACAAAGCTCTTCTTTATTGGCATTGATAACACCGGCAAAACTTCCAAAATCAGATATCAAGGCTTTTGCTAACGGTTTTACATCTCTACGAGGTAAAGCTATTGTTAAAACCAACTCCAGCAACTCGTAATCTGCCATATCTCGCCCTTCACTCAACAAAAATCTTTGTCTCAGACGTTCTCTATGGCCTAAATAATCTGGTTTGATATTTGATTTTGTCATGTAGTCCCTTGTGTTTTATATTTTATATGGTGGTTTATCAAGACCTTTGGGAGAATAGGTAAATATCTCATAGCCATCTTTGGTAACAGCCAAAGAATGTTCAAATTGGGCTGAAAGAGATTTATCTCTGGTAACGGCTGTCCAACCGTTTTGAAGAATAATCCCCTCAGGTTTACCAATATTTATCATCGGTTCAATTGTAAAGAACATTCCCTCTTCCAACAAAACTCCCGTTCCTTTGCGACCGCAATGCATAACATTGGGTTCATCATGAAAAACTCTTCCTAAACCATGACCGCAAAACATATCAACAACAGAATATCCATACTTATGGGCATATTCTTCTATAACGGCTCCAATATCTCCTAATCTGGCACCGGGACGAACAGCATCTATACCTCGCATAAGACACTCGTAAGTAACCTCACAAAGGCGTTTGCCTTTTATCTTGGGAGTACCTGCATAGTACATTCTGCTGGTATCTCCGTACCAACCGTCTACAATTACCGTTACATCGATATTAACAATATCACCGTCTGCCAATTTGCGTTCATAATCCGGAATACCATGGCATATTACATGATTAACGGATATACATGTGGATTTGGGGTAACCTCTATACCCTAAACAGGCAGGAACAGCTCCATGACTAATTATAAAATTATAGCACAAATCATCAAGTTCTCCGGTTGTTACTCCGACTTGAACATAAGGAGTTATATAATCAAGACATTCTGCTGCCAATTTACCGGCAATTCGCATTCCCTCAAAATCTGAGGGATCGTCATGAATAGTTATTCCGTCTTTTCGTTTATAGGCCACAACAAATCCTTTCCTAATATAATATTGGCATAACATTTGATATTGTTACACTCATTTTCTTTATATTGCAACTATATCCAACAAAATTTAATCCGTTTTTTGCTTCTTCAAATATTTTTCCGGCAGCTAACGGTGCTTCATTCCATATAAAACGAATATTATTACAATCCATTCGAGGAACAATCATAAATACATAAGTCATATATCCTTGCGCTCTAAGATATCGCATGGTTTCCAACATCTCAAGCTCAAAAAAATTTATCTTTCCGGGAAACACCGCATTATCTGCTTGCTTCTTATATATATTGGTTACAAATACAAAACATTTCTCATTGGAAGAATTGCTAAGCTCAAAATCTATATGAGGTAGCTTATCTTCTGATCCGATTTTGCGACACTCCGTATATTGTGAAAATTCGGTAATTATTCCGCTACGAAAAGCTTCTTCAAACAAGTTATTGTTATTATTGGGCTTAGCATAAACCATTCCCGTATCCAGTAATACAAACTCTATTTCATAAGGAATATTATATTCCGTACTTGTTCTTTTACTGATGTATATACATCTCCCCTCTTGGCACATCTCCGCAATGTCATAACTTGAACAAAAAACAGGAACTATGCTGGCATCGGGAAGTTTGGCATCTATTATCAGATGATTATATCTCCCGACAACTTGGGCTGAAATCACAGTATCTTTAATAAGCAATGCTTTTATCTCCTCTTGTAGAAATAAAATATTATATTATTTTATTAATTTGGCAAGAATAACTATTGTTTTTTATAAAAAAATTGCTAGACAGAAACTCAACTTTGCTTTATTTATAATAACTTGATATTTTAGGACTTTGGGAAGTAAATAAAATGACAGTTACAGTTAATGAAATCAGAAAAACTTTTTTAAACTATTTTGCTAAAAACGGCCATAATATTTTGCCATCATCTTCGTTGGTGCCAAACAACGATCCGACACTGATGTTTACCAACTCAGGTATGGTGCAGTTTAAAAATATTTTTACAGGAAATGAATCTGCCCCTTATAAACGAGCCGCAACTTCCCAAAAATCAGTTCGTGCGGGGGGAAAACACAATGATTTGGATAGTGTCGGATACGATGTTAGACATCATACTTTCTTTGAAATGCTAGGAAACTTCTCTTTTGGTGATTATTTTAAAGAAGAAGCTATTGCCTATGCTTGGGAATTGGTAACAAAAGAATTCGCTTTACCAAAAGACAGATTAGCTGTTACAGTTTTTCATACCGATGAGGTTTCAAGAAATATATGGCGCAAAATATCAGGCCTGCCTGAAGACAGAATTATAGGAATTAAAACTAAAGATAATTTCTGGCAAATGGGAGACACCGGACCTTGCGGATATTGTTCAGAAATATTCTATGATCATGGTGAAAATGTTTGGGGAGGATTGCCGGGAACTCCGGAAGAAGATGGTGATCGATGGATAGAAATTTGGAATTTGGTTTTTGATGAATTTGAAGATTTGGCTGATGGCTCAAGAATCGAACTAAAACAAAAATGTATTGATACAGGTATGGGATTGGAAAGAATTTCTGCGATTTTGCAAGGAGTTCACTCTAATTATGATATTGATTTATTCCAAAATCTTATTGCAGAAATCGCAAATCTGGCAAATTCAGATCCCAACGGAAAATTAAAATCTTCTCATAATGTTATTGCTGACCATCTTCGTTCTTCAGCTTTTCTAATTGCTGATGGAGTTTTACCGTCTAATGAAGGACGAGGATATGTCTTGAGAAGAATCATGCGCAGAGCAATGCGACATATTCATATGTTGGGAGTTAATGAACCTATGATGTATAAACTGCTCCCCGCCCTGCAAAAAGAAATGGGCAAAGCTTATCCGGAGCTGTATAATGCAGAAGCTCTTATTAAAGATACAATAAAGACAGAGGAAGAACGCTTTATTAAGACAATGGACAGAGGGCTCAAACTTCTTGATGAGGAAACCATCAACCTTAAATCCGGTGATACCCTCAACGGAGAAACAGCATTTAAACTTTATGATACTTACGGCTTTCCTTTGGACTTAACTCAAGATGCTCTCAAAGCAAGAGAAATTAGTGTTGATACTGACGGATTTAATATCGCAATGGAACGTCAAAAGGCCGAAGCACGTAAAAATTGGGCCGGATCAGGTGATGCCGGTACTGATAAAATATGGTTTGAATTACAAGACAAACTCGGTGCCACAGAATTTTTGGGATATTCAACCCTTAAAGCAGATGCTTTAATTACGGCTTTGGTGCAAGATAATAATGAAGTGACGGAAGTTAATGGCGGAGAGTTTTATCTACTGGCAAACCAATCTCCTTTTTATGGAGAAATGGGCGGACAAGTTGGCGATAAAGGTACTATCAAATGCCAAGATACCGTTATTGAAGTGACCGACACTAAAAAGAAACTGGACGGATTACATGTTCATGTGTGTAAGCTGATATGTGGCAGTATAAAAACAGGTGATACAGCATCTTTTGAAGTAAATAAAAACAATCGTAATGCTATTGAAGGAAACCATACGGTTACTCACCTCCTTCACAAAGCTTTACAAAACAAATACGGTAAAAGTGTTACTCAAAAAGGATCTATGGTTGCAGCCGAAAGAATGCGTTTTGATATTGCGTATAATAAACAAATTCCGGAAAATGAATTAAGAGAGTTGGAATCTGAAGTCAATAAAATGATTAGAGCCAATCATAAAGTAGACACAAAATTAATGTCTCAGGAAGATGCTATAAATTCCGGTGCTATGGCTTTGTTTGGTGAAAAATACGGTAGTGAAGTAAGAGTTGTTTGCGTGGGTGATGGTATTTCTACCGAATTGTGCGGAGGAACTCATGTCAGACAAACCGGTGATATCGGATATTTTAATATTATTTCCGAATCTGCTATTGCAGCCGGTGTTCGTCGATTGGAATGTGTGACCGGCGAAATGGCTGAAAAATATAATCAAGATGTGGAAGATAAGTTGCACAGAGTCGGACAATGTTTGAAAGCAAGCTTTTGTGATATTGAAACTCGAGTACAGCAATTGTTGGAAGAGAAAAAAGAACTCGAAACCAAACTATTTGAACTCAAGAAAAAATTTGTCAGTAATAAAGCCGCAGACAATCCGAATAACTATGAAAATGTTAATGGTGTTAAATTTGTGGCCAGAGTTTTGGAAAATATATCAGCTAAAGAACTCAAAGCATTTATTGATGAAGTTAAAACCCAATATCCTGAAAATCTGGTTGTGGCATTGTTTAGTATAAATGAGGGTAAGGTATCTGTTGTTATCGGTGTTACTCAAGATTTGCTAAACAGATTATCTGCCGTAGATATGATTAAGTCTGTTGCTCCGATTGTCGGCGCACAAGGTGGAGGCGGACGTCCTGACATGGCTCAAACAGGCGGTGCAGATACTTCTAATTTGGATAAAGCTATTGATGCCATAAGAAATGTTATCAGGAACTAATATATGTATAGATTCTTGCTTTGGAGATTGGCTCCATTCTATGTAGTGGCACTGATATGTGAATTTATCACATTCGGTGTATTGCTCAGTGTGGAGCAAAATCTTGTTGATTGGTCATTTTTGCCAATGGTAAAAACTATCGGAGTGTTGTTAAAAACATCTACAATTGCTTTTGTGTACTTAATGATACCTTATATGACTTATTTATGTTTTATTCCGGCAAATAAAATAAACTCTCCTTTTGATAAAAATCTGACAACAATTGTATATGCTTCTTTTGTATTCTTTATGCTGTTTGAAGAAACTATGTCTTTGGTGTTTTGGAACAGATATTCTACTTCTTTTAATAATAAAGCCGTAGAGTATATGCTAAATGTTAATGAAGTAAGTAATTCATTAACCCATAATTATATGTTTTTCGGATATATCTTGGCTCTGTTTGTTATAACGCATTTGATTATGATAAAAAGCAAACCCTTTTTATGGTATCCCAAACAAATTTTAGGGATTGGTAAAAGAATTTTTTATTGGCTAGTATATGTTGCATGTTGCGCCATGATTTTTGTCAACTTCAATGATAACGAACTTAAAATCAATGAAAACAATGTTAATAATGAGCTATCAAAAGGCGGAACATATAGTCTGGTGAGCTCATTTTGGCAAAGCAAATCCTTATATTTAAGATTTTATATGTTAAAATAAAAAAAACATAAAAAAAATATTGACAAAATTTCGCAAACATGATATTTATCGCTTCATAATAAAAAATTACTTATAAATTATTATAATCAAGAGGGTCAAAAAACTATTGTTTCTTTTGCCATAAAACTTAAAAATTTTGACTCTCTTGCTTATAATAATAACAGGATAATCTTATTTAATCAGAATTTGGAACTTTATCCATTTGAAAAAGAGGTTATCCTGTTAAAAAAATTTACAGAACCCAGACAAAGAAATGTTGAAATAACATCTTTAGCCATTTCATTTCATTTCCATTCTTTGTCTCGGTTCTGTTATAAAAAATTATTTTGTCAGGTATTGGGTTTCCTGACAAAAATTCATGCTCAATAGTAGGGTGGTGGCACATAATAGCTGGGAAGCTCTTATGTGCCTTTTTTTTACAGAATGTTTAACCAAAAAAATATAATTATGGGAAAGTATACAAACAACAGAGACTTCGCAGCACTTGCAAAAAAATATAAATGCGATATCGAAGAAAACACTTTGGGTATTTATGTTACGATAATTGGTAAGAACAAACATTACCATGAGGCGGTAAAAGCAACCCAAAAAGGAAAAGACGGGTGGTTGGTCTTTATGAAAGACAGTGTCAAGTTTTTTGAAAACAAAGAACTAACTATCAGTCCATATAGAGGCAACTTTTCTGAGTTGAAGAAATTGGAAAATCATCACAGAAAACAAGTTGACAACAACCGTTACGGTGACGAAGAATAGAAAAAAATTTTTTTAGCTGTGTTGCTCTTTATGCGCACAGCTTTTTTATTAACGTCCGGAAGACCCAAAACCTTTTTCACCACGCAAAGTATCAAGTGTGGCAAATTCTTCCTGTGAAATTTCTTCAAATTCTGCTTTATAGGGAAACGGAAGCTCTACTTGGGCTATTTTATCTCCGGAATTTATGGTATAAGATTTACCACTAGTTTCAGGATTGGTATTTAATAATCCAACAATCCACTCCCCTCGATAATCCGTATCTATAATACCGGCAATGGTTATAATACCATGTTTGATAGCCAAACCACTACGAGAATTAATACGAAACCATAGCGGTGATTGTGCGGCAACTTTTATTCCGGTGGGGATACCGATATGCTCTCCCGGTGCAATGGTTATGGGTTCTTTTATTGCAGCACAAATATCAAAACATGCTGCAGAATCGGTTGCATAAGTCAAATTATTGGGATTTTCTATATAATGTGAAAGTTTTGTATATTTTACTTTGGTTTTGATGATTTGCATTTTTATTCCTTTAGATTTTTGATGTTTTTGAGATCCCTCGACAAGCTCGGGATGACAGTTTGGTTGCTCGGGATGACATAAGTGGAGTGCTTAGAGTGACAATTCCTAATTTGTCATGTTGAGCGGAGCGTCAGCGTAGTCGAAACATCTCTATTGTATTTGATCAAATAGATCATTTAGCAAAGGATTTTTTTGTTTTATTAATATATCTTTTTTACTTCTTCTCCAACCTTTTAATTGTTTTTCTCTTGATATTGCAACATTAATATTATCTGTATATTCAAAGTACACTAATTTATTAAGATTGTAACGTTTGGTAAATCCTTCTATTAGCTTATTTTTGTGTTCATATACTCTTCTAACTAAATCATTAGTTACTCCGATGTATAACACAGAGTTGTTCTGATTACTCATTATATAAACATAATATGATTTCATTTTTTACCTTTGTTTTTTTGAGATCCCTCGACAAGCTCGGGATGACATAAGCGGGCTTGAGATGACATAAGTGGGCTCGGGATGACAGTTTGGTTGCTCGGGATGACATTAGCGGACTTGAGATGGCAAATATGGTACTTAGAACAATAAAACAGGAGGATATGTTTATATATCCTCCCATAATTCATCAAACTAGACAGCGACCGCACCTTTTAAGGTTCCATGACACTGGTAGTCAACCAACTCAAAATCCTCATACTTAAAGTCAAAAATGTCTTTGACTTCAGGATTTATGCGCATCTGAGGTAGAGGAAAAGGCTCTCTTTCCAACTGAGTTTTTACTTGCTCAAAATGATTACTGTAAATATGAGCATTACCAAGCGTATGAACGAACTCACCGGCTTTTAGCCCCGTAACTTGTGCAATCATCATTGTCAACAATGAATAAGATGCAATATTGAACGGAACACCTAAGAACATATCACAACTACGTTGATATAATTGACAATTTAAAAAACCGTCAGGTGTTACATCAAACTGAAAAAAGGCATGACACGGAGGTAATGCCATTTGTTCAATCTGTGCGGGATTCCAAGCTGTCACAATCAAACGACGATCTTGCGGATTGGTCTTGATGCGTTCAATCACATCTTTTATTTGATCAATCCCTTGTCCGTTGAAATCACGCCATTGGGCTCCATAAACCGGTCCTAAATTACCGTCTTTGTCTGCCCATTCATCCCAAATATGGACATTGTTATCAAGCAAATATTTGATGTTGGTATTTCCTGATAACAACCAAATAAGCTCATGAATAATACCTTTCAGAAAAACCTTCTTGGTGGTTACCAACGGAAATCCTTTACGCAAATCAAAATGCATTTGGCGTCCGAAAACTTTACGAGCATAAATACCGGTACGGTTGTTGGCATCTTGCCCATTGTCCATAATGTCTTTGAGAATGTCTAAATACTGTTTCATAATTTATCTCTATTTAATGGTTAATACTAATAATCTTAATAAGTTCTTTTAAAACTTCTTGCTCAACAAACTCTCCCTTCTTGACCCAGAGAGAGGTTAATACATTTTCTTGTTCATAATCCGGAGTAACTTTTTGATACATTTTTTGCATCAATTCAATGCAGGGGGTTATATTTATTTTTTGCCCCTCTAAATCATCGACAGCCCCCATATATTTACTATCAACAATTATTTCCGGCATCAATTTTTCTCCGGAAGTCATAAATAGTTTATATATGGTTGCGCCACCGCATATGTATAAATCTTCATCAAATTCCATAAAATCTTTTATATTGTCATGAATAAAATGGTGCTCTTTGTCACTGACTTCATAATTCGAATTAAGAGTTAAGATATGAATATCTCGATTAGGCAATGTCCTATTTGGAAAACTTTCATAAGTTTTTTCTCCGACAACAAGCTTTTTGCCTTCCGTAATTTTGCGAAAGCGTTTGAAGTCGGACGGAATATGCCAAGGTATTTGCGGACCGATTCCGATAATGTTATCTTCATTATGTCTGCACCATACGGCAATTTTAGTCATGATAACTTTAACTCCTGATTAATTTATTGTCTGAATTATATCCATTACTGCTCAAAAAGCAAAAAAAAATTCAAAAATTTTAACATTTCATTTAATTATCACACCTTAAGCAAGTAAAACTTTTACTTCATACTTGCAATTAATAATGGAGAGCATATAATTTTATTAAACTTTTGAAAGAATTAGGCAGAATGAGAATCGTTGTTTTAGTTATACTGATGTTATTTGGAGTATCTTGCACCTGTCTTACTCCCAATAATGTAGAAGAAAAATTTTTAAATCCTTTATTCTATGAGACCATGAAAAAAGCATCGGCTAAAACTCATTTTTGGCGTATCAAACTGACCCCTACTCAATACACTGCAAGCATAGATGGTGAAATTATTGATCAATTTAAATGCAAACTGATTAAAAATGAATTACTTACTGTAACACTTAATTGTAACTTTTATAATCAGCTTACTAACACTACATATCCAATGTTTTTTGAATTCAACATAATGGGGTGTGGTAATATCCGTTACAAAAACTGCCTTAATAGAGTTAAATTTTATTACTATGAAGAAGGGGAAAAGAAAGGATCTTATCATGTATATTTCATCCCTGAATCACCAATCTCTGATTGATAAAATTTTATTTTTAGCCCATTCGTTTCTCTCAAATCCAACATCTTTACGATTTATATTTTCAGCAATTTTATTAATATCTTTACTAGCTATAGCCTTATGTAAATTGGGCCATTTACTTTGATTGATATTTCCGGTATTATATTTTATATCCATTAAAACTTCTTGTAATTGGAACGGAAAATTTTTGAAGTCCGGAAATTCTTTTTCCAGTGTAAACAAATCATTGCGCAAATGACTAACCATTAAATTTTCAATTTCTTTTTTACCAATTTGTAAATTACTAAATTTTCTAAACTTTTCTGCTCCAAATCTTGGTCCGTAAAATCCAACTTTTTGTAAATTCTCAAAAGTATTAAAAGTAGCTTCTTTCTCTTTATGTGTTGCAGGTCTATCTCCAACTTGTCAATTGATACTCATAAATGTATCTTTATCATCTATGTTCTTACCAACTCCGGTAGTTTTTATGCCTTTGGTATCTAAATAAATATATTCCTCACACCCTTCTTCATCAATCAAATTCTTGGCGACTTGCTTTAATAATTCTTTCGGATAATTTATAATTCTATACCTCTCCAGAGAAAACTCATCGGCGGTACAACGACAATTATAGTCTTCTCCTGGGTGTCCACCGGAAGGTGGTTCATCCCATGCAAAAACTTTACCTTCCCTCTGCGCATGTTCGTCCCTTACCAAATCATCTCCTTCGGTGCACCAAATATAGTAATTTTGCGGATTATCTTTTGCTTCCTCTAACATAATTTCTTGTAAATATGGATTAGGACTATCCGGACTATCAACATCTATGGTATTTATTTTTGTATCTGCTACAAAATCATTATCACGACCTCGAGAATCTATATAATACCACCGACTTTCTCCATTTTGAGGATTTTGACGTTCTATGGGCAGTCGCCCTCGCATTTTAAGGTCTAATTCTTCTCTTAAACTTAAATCTTTTTTCATAAAAACCTCCATTATTTGCTATATTCGTACCCAATATATACGAAAAACGTATTTAAAGTCAACACAGATAAATATATTTTTATTTCCTGTTTGCAATTAATAATAAACACCATATAATTTTATTAAACTTTAGAGGAAATTTAGAATAATGAAAAAAGTATTCTATGTTTTTGTTATGTTTTTATCTTAAAAATGCAACAAGCTGTGGGAATTTCCACAGCTTGCTTTTATTCTTCAAACTCCATTAAAATTTTTCTCTTTTAAGAAAGATTTTGGAGCATAATTTTGCAGGTACAATATGGCTGCCATATTTCCAAAAGAAAATATTTCTTCCCATTTAGCCCTATCTTTCAAGTGTTCCAATGTTTTTTCCGGATATAAGGCATAAGCTAATTTATAATTGCTTTTACCATCGTTATGACGAATATCGTCGACACAATACTCCCAAAGACCTTTAACATCTACTTCTTTTTTCAGAACTTTAACTGCATCTGTTGTGAAATGTTTAAAATGATGACAATTTTCGGCAAACCATTTAGAGTTGGGTTGGTTTACACACAATAACGCAACTGTTGTTGATGTTAGGGTATACCCTTTATCTAAAAGGTTTAGTATAATGCGATACTCGCTACCTCCGGAATACTTAAGCCATACTGCTCGAAGCACTTCTTCTTGTTCTTGATAATTTAATATTTTATTCATAACATAATATATATAATGTATTAATAATTTTAATTTTGTCTAAACAATACATTAAATATCTTTATTTGCAAGTTTTTTTTACTTTCTTACTTGCAAATAGTACTTATTGAAGTTATATTACCGTTGTTAGAGCAATCTGACTATAACACTAGAGGCTCTATGAAATAGGATATTTGGACCCGGGGGCAGTACCCGGCACCTCCACCAGTGCGAAGCAGTATAAGGGTATCGGTTTTAATTAATCAAATTACTAATTAACGGGGGTGACACAGGTTTGACAGGTATCAGTAAAGATAGGTATGTCGTGTTCGGTGAGATACCACCGTTATCGGTTCAAATTAAAATGAATGCTAACGATAATAACGTAGCACCTGTTGCAATGGCTGCTTAATTGTAGTCGCAACAAATTCAAATTCTTTGGGCTTTGGTTAGCTTAAAGTGAGGCTGTCGGGACTTGCCTAGCAACAGGAAAGTCCCCCTTTTTGACAGGAGATATGATGATGACAGAATTACATATTAATTATGATAAACTAGTGGAAAAATCTCTTAAAAATGTTGTAATTGAAGCATTAAAAATTGCAGCAGATGAAGGGTTACCCGGTGAACATCATTATTATATCAGTTTTAAAACTAATCACCCTGTTACCAGAATATCCGCTCAATTACTCAATCAATATCCTGAAGATATGACCATTGTTTTGCAACATCAATTTGCCAATCTGATGATTGGTGAAACCTACTTTGAAGTTGATCTTAGTTTTAGCGGTATTCCTCAAACTCTAAGAATCCCTTATGAGGCGATAACTTATTTTGCTGATCCTCATGCCAAATTTGCTTTAAGTTTCAGTTATGAAGAAAACAATACTGACATTACCTATACCACCCCGCAAGATGAAATTGTAAATACTCCGGCTCCGGTTATCTCATTGGAAGAATATAAGAAAAAACATGCGTAAAATATCTGTTATAATTGCAAACAGACATCAAACAAGTATCTGTTTGGAAGAAGAATTTCTTAGTGCCTTAAAAAAAATTGCCCAAGAAAAAAATATCAGCATTAATGCTCTGGTTACGGAAATTGATAATAACCGCACCAAAAACAATCTTTCCAGTGCCATAAGAGTATATATATTGCAATACATGACTAATGCTATTGCATAGAACGTGATACATAAGAAACTACTTTTGAAGCCTTTAGCGCTGCAATAATATCCGTAAGGTGTTTTAAATCCTTCACCTCGATATCTACCAAAAGTTCAAAATAGCTGATTGTTCGATTAACAATATTCAAATTATTGATATTACCATTGTTTCTGGCGATAAGATTTGATAAATCTCCCAAAGCTCCCGGTTCATTGCTAAGCATGAGTTTTATACGTCCGATATGCGGACCGTCATCTGTGGCATCTCCCCAAGAAATATCTAACCAACGCTCAGGCTCATCTGCAAATTTTTCCAATAATTTACAATCTATGGTATGAACTGCAACTCCTTTTCCGGTGGTGACAATTCCGACAATTCTATCTCCGGGAAGCGGATGACAGCAACCTGCAAAATGAACGGCCATTCCCGGTATGAGACCTTTTATTTTTAACGGCTCTGTTTTTGATTTATTTTTCTTTACAGACTTTCCGATGAATGATTTAACTACTCTGCCGATTTTAGATTGCTTATAAGCCGGATACACCGCCTTTAAGATATCCCATGCACTTATAAGTCCCTCTCCTACTTTGGCATATATATCATCTATGGATTCTGCTTCAAAATTCGGCAATACATTTATTATGGCCTTTTCTGAAAACTCTAAGTTTTCTCCTTTAAACGTACGTTCGAGCAATTGTTCTCCCAAAGTAATGAATTGATCTCGTTTGTGAGCCCTGACATATCTTCTGATGGCAGCTTTGGCTTTGCCGGTGACAACAAATCTATCCCACTCGGGTGAAGGGTGTTGTGCTTTTGAAGTCAATATCTCTACTTGATCTCCGTTTTGCAGAACTGTTCGCAACGGTCTTATTTCTCCGTTGATTTTAGCTCCTACGCAAGTGTCTCCCACTGATGAATGCACAGCATATGCAAAATCAACAGGTGTAGAATTTACCGGTAAACCAATCAGGTCTCCTTTGGGGGTAAAACAAAATACTTGATCATTATACATCTCAAGTTTCGTATTTTCCAAAAACTCTTCAGGATTCGATGCTTGCTCTAAGATTTCGAGAAGTTCTCGTATCCAACGGAAATTCTTACCGACAACTCGTTCTCCTTGCTTATATGCCCAGTGGGCAGCAACACCTTTTTCATTTACTTCATGCATCTCATGCGTTCTGATTTGAATTTCTATGCGAGTATTATCCGGTCCGATAACTCCGGTATGAATGGATTTGTATCCATTAGGTTTGGGAGTTGAAATATAGTCTTTGAAACGACGAGGAACCATGTGATATTTACTATGAACAACTCCTAATGCCTGATAGCATGAGGCAACGTCATCTACAATAATACGAAATGCCATAATATCTGATAATTGCTCAAAAGATGCATTCTTTTGTTGCATCTTGCGCCAAATGGAATAAGGCGACTTTTCTCTTCCGTATACCTCTGCTTTTATAGAATTGCTTTTCATATCTTTTTGAAGCTGAGAAATGATTTTGGGAACGATATCACTACCCTGCTCTCTTAAAAAGTTTAAACGTGCCTGAATAGATTCATATGCATCTTTATGCAACTCTCTGAATGCAATTTCTTCTAATTCACTTTTAACTTCCTGCATACCGATACGCTCTGCTAACGGAGCATATATATCTAAGGTTTCACGAGCTATTCTCGCCCTTTTATCGGCAGCACAAAAATGCAATGTCCGCATATTGTGTAAACGATCTGCCAATTTTATAAGTAATACCCTGATATCTTCGGACATTGCCAATAATAATTTGCGAAAATTTTCTGCCTGTTTATTATTAGCAGATTTTTGTTCAATCATGGCTAATTTGGTCAGTCCGTCAACAATTTGTGCAACCTGATCTCCAAAAAGCTTTCTGATTTCTTCTTCAGAAGTATTGGTATCTTCTATGGTATCATGCAAAAGTCCGGCGATAATCGACGTAGAATCTAGCTTAAAACGAGTAAGAATACCAGCAACCTCAACCGGATGAGAATAATATGGATCTCCGGAAGTTCTGAGCTGAGCTCCGTGTTTTTTCATTGCAAATACATAAGCCCGATTTAACGCATCTTCATCGGCATTCGGATCATAAGATTTTACTATATCTACAAGTTCATATTGTCTGAGCATTGGTATTCTGCCGTATAATTAAGTTTATTTTGTTTATATATACCATCATATTATTTAATTTAGTCTAAATATTACTGACAAAAATGCAATAAAAAAAGGTGCTAATCTTTTTGATAAGCACCATAAAATTTTATATCAAAATATCTAAACAGGTATTTTGATAATAATTTTTTTGACTTGTGAATGCCCATATCTAGGAACGGTGGTTCCTGCTTTATAGGCTTCTCCGGGATACAGAATACAAAACTCGCTTAAGGCCAACATTATCGGATATTCGGAAACCTCTCCGTCTAATATCTCAACATCTGCCACAGGATCATAACTTTCAACAGTTTCAAATGCTTTATCATTAGCCGGAGCTGTCCAAATAACTTCTTCTCCGTCTAAAACTATATGAACAAAAGCATGTTTGTAATGATTCTCGTATTCTTTTTCCGTATCATCTACCGTAAAATAATTTTCTGCGCTGATAACCACACCTTCAGAGAGATGATAACGACCGACAACAAAATCATTTTGTAAACGATTTATTTGGGAGATCATTTCTTCGGTTATAATTGAGATCTGCTCCAAACTGTTTATATTACCTTCTTTCATAATATATTTATTTTAATAATACTAATAATCTTAAATAACTTTTGATGTCTATTGTATCTGATAAGTAATGTCAATAAAAAAAGCCTTCCGACTATAAAATCAGAAGGCTTTTTTTCATATTTTACAGATTATTCATCAAAGTCATCTGCCATATCGAATCCATCATCACCAATGATATCATCTCCAAACTCGGCATCTACATCTTCATCAAAACCTTCTTCGGCATCTAAATCCAAAGCATCATCATCACTACCGTGAATTTGCATATTATCCTCTAACTCTGCTTGAGGAAGCAAACCGGAGAATTGTTCATCAAGCTCAGAAAGTTCTTTTTCGGCGGCCAAAATTTCCAATTCTTCTTCTTCCGGCTCCTCAACTTCAACAAACCTTTGCAAGCCCATAACCAATGAACGTTGTAATTCTTCAATACTAACTTTTTCTTCAGCTATTTCACGCAATGCAACAACTGAATTTTTATCATTATCTCTAGAAAGAGTTAACGGAGAACCTGCAGAAATGTCTCTTGCTCTTTGAGCTGCTACCATAAGCAGTTCATAGCGGTTGGGAATCTTATCAATACAATCTTCAACTGTTACACGTGCCATTTTTTTCACCTTATAAAATATTAAAATTAATTTTGTTATCGGTATACTACAAGATTTTTATCAAAAGCAAGAAAAAAATAAAAATAACATTAAAAATCAATACTTTATATCTAAAGCTATTCGATTCGGATTGTAATGCCTCCGATTCTGTAATCTGTCTGTTTTAAAGTATCATCAAACAGCTTACGTTTTTTGCGCATTTCCATAACGTCGGATATCGGAGACTGATAAGCAGAAATCAATGCTTGAGCGGTAGAAAAAATGCTTCCTTGAGATTGTTTGGCAATTTTCCGGCTCTCCTCATCAAACAAACCTTGCTTATACATACGGATAGCCTGCATCAGTGATATATTTATACCTGACAGACGATATGCTTTTATGCTTTTATCACAAGTATATGCCCATTCATTTAATGAAAAACCTTCTTTGGCAACTTTCAAAGCTAGCCCTTGCTCTATTCCCAATATTCTGGCTTTTTGAACCAATCTGGCGCAAGGATTAACTAATTCTCTCATCGCCGGTGCTACATCAGGAGTTTGAATATATTCATAGTTAAATAAAAGAATACTTACTTTACTAAGCTGAAAAGCATGATCCTCACTCTGATACCATTCCTCTACCAAAGGTAACGTTCTGGCAACAGCCTCAATATCTGCCGCAGTTATAAGACTGTTGGCATCAGGTTTGATTGTACGCATATCACTTTTACCCAATTTGCGTTTACCTCTCCCAAGCATATAATCTTGAGGCGGTACAAGCTCTTTCATGGCTGCATAAAAATCTGCGTCATATTTAACTTTAGGATAATACGGGGTCATTTGCGGTATCTCTACCTGACTGTTATAATCAGGCCAAACTTCCGGCATAAGAAGCATGTAAAAAGCCGGTGACATAAATTCTAAATTTTCAATATCTTTTAGCTGATGAGCAATCCTCGTCGGAAACTTATTCTTGGTTTCTTTTATACCGGGCATATTCAAAATCTTTTCAGACATATTGGGAACTTCAAATAATTGCGGACCGATATATTGATACATGCTCTCCGGTATTGATTGTAAATATTGTAAAAGCATATCTTCTTCATCCCACTTTAAACGCTTTTCATTGATTCCGTACGTGGTGGCTTTAGCATAAAAATCAGCATCATATTCACTTTGCAATTCCCAAATTGAATGGTATTTTGGTTCATAATAATCATGTTCTTTATCAAGACTTATTTCTAAGTCCGTGATTGAAGGAAGAATATCTTCTTCCAAATTTATACGAAAGGTATCTTTATAATCTGATATACCGGCAGCATCAGCCAAATGTGGAACAAGAAAAAAAATTATTATAAAACAACTTACTATTCTATACATTAAGCTTCTTTCCATGCTTTATAAAAAAATAAAATTAAACCTTTACTTGAAATATAATATAAAAAAACTGAAAAAAGAATAAATAATTTAAAAATAAACTAGACTCGGGAAAAATATTGGCTTATTATGCAAATAACTTAGTTCACAAGCAAAAAGGAGACTGGTTATGGCTTGGACCGATGAAATGATTGTACAACTAAAAAAAATGTGGGACGATGGTTTAACTACCGGTGAAATCGGCAGACGTCTTAATGTTTCTAAAAACTCAGTTGTCGGAAAAGTACACCGACTTGGATTGTCCGGTCGCCCTTCTCCTATAAAAAAGAAAAATCCGGAAGCACCTGCAACCCCTAAACCTAAAGCCGAAAAACAAAAGGTTGTAAATGTTGTACCTCAACAAAAAACTAAGCCGGAAAAAAAGATACAGGAGCCTAAACCGGTTGCATCTCCCAAACCGGAACCGATTATAGAAAAAGAACCGGAAATTAAGTTTATTCCTACAATTAAAGAAGAAAAAACTCCATCTAAAGCCGGACAAAATGTGTCTTTGGTTGAGCTTGACAACCACACTTGCCGTTGGCCGATAGGCGATCCAAAAGATGAAAACTTTCATTTCTGCGGAAACAAAGTCCGTATCGGGCAAACATATTGTGATGAACATGCTGCCATTGCATATGTGAAACCAAATAAAAAATAGATATTCTTCTACTCTCGTTTATAAAAGTGAAAAAATACTACAGGTTTTATATCTGTGGCGTTGTATACTTTTTTTCTGATTTTAGCACTTAAATGTTCTTTTACCAGTTCTTCTCGATAATCATGTTTCATTACAAGATCAGATATTTCCTCACGCATCTCCGTAATTATACCGTCTCTTAACTCCGAAAATGCATTTTCTTCCAGTATGTCTATTGAAGAAATTTGTAAGTCCTCCAACTTCCAATCAGAAGAAAACACTACACTTATAAATAAACTGCAATTATATGCAATCCGTTTGCGATTTTTGATTAATTGAGATGAGAGATCTGTTATTTGCTTTCTATCAACTCCCAGTAAACCGGTAGGAACAACACCCTTAATTTCTGCATGATTTTCCAAAATATGTACAACTTCTCCGTTACGAGCTATCAAAACTTGTTCTGCTCCGTAATCTTGAGCTATTTTCTTTTGTTTACGAATGCTTCGCTTATCTCCATGCACCGGCAAAACTATTTTGGGCTTCAGAAGATTATACATTTCCATAATTTGTTGAGGATTGGCGTGCCCCGAAGCATGAACCAAATAATCTTCTGCTGATATTACATCTACTCCAGCGTCTCGTAATCTTTCTTGCATACGTTCAATCTTATCTTCATTACCGGGTATTATCTTAGAAGAAAATATAATAGCATCTCCATCGCCTAAACTTATATCTTTGTTCTCTCCGTTTACAATTCTGGTTAGAGAACTTCGGTAATTTCCTTGCGAACCCGCACATATATACAAAATCTTATCTAACGGAATTTCCGTAGCATCTTTCGCTTCTATATAATTAGGACAATTTTTAAGATATCCGCACTCTTTTGCAATCTCTAAATTTTGAACCAGACTCCTTCCTGATATCACCGGTGTCCTTCCGGCAGCATCAGCTGCCAACAATAAACTTTCCATCCTTATAATATTGGAAGCAAAACAAGTGGCAACCAAAGTATTTTTAAATTGCGGAATCAAGCGTAGTAAGCTTGCTCTAACCTCCATTTCTGTCGGTTCTTCTACGGAAACAGCCATATTGGTAGAATCTCCGACATAAAGCACTACCCCCTCCTGAGATGCTATTTGCAGGGAACTGCTATCAAATTCGGTATCTCTATCAAAACGCCAATCAGTTGCATGAACAATATTGCCGTAAGGCGTACGAATTATTAATCCTGATGTTTGCGGAGTTGAATGTATCAAAGGAGTAAATTCTACTTCAAAATTATGAAATTTTAACTTATCTTTCGGCTTTATGATGTTGATTTTTGCTAAATCTTTCAGCTTATATTCTTCTAATCTGCGAGAAACATGACCGGCTGTAAACTCCATACAATATATCGGACATTGTAATTGTGGCCAGATATGAGCTATTGCTCCAAAATGATCTTCATGTGCATGTGTTATCAATAGAGCTTCTATCTTATCTTGATAAGCTTCTAAAAATGATGCATCTGCAAATCCCAGTTCCATTCCCGGATAATCATCATTCAAAAAACCATAGCCACAATCTACAACCAGGATTCTACCATCTATCGCATAGGCATACATATTGAATCCTACTTCTTCCGCTCCTCCCAGCGCTACAAAATAAATACCTTTTTGACTAAAATCAGGCAATATCTCTTTATCTGATTGTTCCATATATTAAATCTTTCTCTTATTCTTTCATAAATACATCACCGGCATAAATTTTAATTATCTTATCATCTTGCTCAAGCAATAATGCTCCATTGCTACCTACTCCGGCAAAACGTCCGTGTTGTGTATGATGCTCTGTACATAAGTATAGTTCTTGCCCCAATTTATGAGCATATGACAACCAACAATCAATAACGGATTTAAAACCAGATGAAATGTTTTTATCCAAATATTTAACCATCAATTTCAGAAACTGCTCTCTATCGATATTTATACCAAAATCATAAAGACTGGTAGCCGGATATGTAATACGCTCGGCTATTGTCGGAGCTGAAACTAAATTTATACCAACACCGATAATTATATAACCATTATCTGCTTTTTCAAGTAAAATTCCAGATACCTTTCGCTCAGAAATTAAAACATCATTCGGCCATTTTAAACTTATAGGTAAGTCTGGAGATAGTTGTTTGATGCTCTCCAGTACAGAAAGCGAAAATATAAACGGAAGACGATTAAGCAATTTATTTTCAGCATCTTTGACGGCAAAACTGACAAATAAGTTTCCGGATAAACTTTCCCATGTGCGCCCTCTCCTGCCTCTTCCAGAAGTTTGGTATTTTGCAGAAACAATGTATTTTTCGGAAGGTGGATTAGAACTAAGTTCAATTGCCTTATTATTGGTGCTATCTGCGTTATCGTAATCTTCCCAATACCAATCTTTGATTCTCATTTTATAACTGTCCCAAA
This sequence comes from Alphaproteobacteria bacterium, assembly GCA_015062435.1. GTDB lineage: Bacteria > Pseudomonadota > Alphaproteobacteria > RF32 > CAG-239 > CAZU01. The sequence continues at coordinate 23,805 of SUUR01000019.1, forward strand.
TATCGCTTCTATATCATTTAATAAATATGACGGATTCAAGATGGTGATAATAACTAACAACAAATTGATAAATAAACATATATATATAGCTTTATCCGTTCTGTCAAAACTTATAGCTAAAGGCTCAAAATATATCTTACGTATAATATGTAAGAAGGCATTGGCTATTATGATTATAGCAACCATTACTACTAAAGCTTCAATCCATCTGTTTTCAACCACTAAAGTGTTTATTAATGATAATCGCCCCCAAAATCCCAAAAGTGGCGGAACTCCTATCAATGATACCATAAAAACCAAAAATGCTGCAGAAATATAGGGCTTGACCTCAGACATTCCGCTTATGCAATATAAGTCACTACGATAATCTCCCCTGCTTTTTAACCCTAAAAATACGGTATAAATGCCCATCATAGCCATAATGTATATTATGGTATAAATAAAAGAGCTTAGTACCGCACCATAGCCAAAACTCAAAATTCCCAGAAGGATAAATCCGATATTATAAACACTACAATAAGCAAATAACCGGCGAATATTGTTTTCTCCATTGGCTGAAAGGGCTCCTATAAATAATGATAGAAAAGCTACTGATTGTAGTATCGGGGTTATTTGATTTTGTAAATTTCCAAAAACATTAATTATCAACGAAATAAAACAAGAGAGATATGCCAGAGGCAAAATTAATGTTAAAAATCCACATACCGGAAGTATACTTACACTCACAACATCTACAAACCAAATATGAAACGGAGCTACGGACATCATAAATAATATACAGCTTAATATCATCAGCAAAGAGGTATAAAACAATACCGGAACCGAAGTAGTAGAGTTTATATATTCTTTTATGAGATGATAATTAAAACTTCCTATATAATATTTTATAATAAAACAGCCGGAATATAATAATGTGATAAATATTAATGATAAAAAAAGATAATTACGAGCAATATATTTTATTTTATCTTCGTCCCAATGTTGCTTTATGAGAGTATAAGTTAAAATACAAATCAGCGGAATACACGACATCAATACCACTAAATTTTGCGCAGATATCATAACTCCCAAAAATAAAACCATTCCCATGCCAACCATATAAAAAAGGTATGATGTTCTGTTTTTGTTTAAAAACCATTTGGAAGATAAATAAAACCATACAAATGCAGATATATAGGTCAGAAACTTAAACATTGAAGAATATTGACTGTTTAGCATAAAATTTGGAATTACGCTTTTGTTGTAGAAAATAACGGTAAACAATATTGATATGAGTAAGAAAAAACGACTCAACGTAAAAAATGTTTTGGCTGTTTTATTGTCTCGATAACGATTAACAATAAAGGCAACAGGAAAATAACTTATAAGAGAAATCTCAGGCAATAACATTAATAAATTTTGCATAATTATTCTCCTTATTCATTAATAACAAACCATAAAGGTCTGATAAATGACATGATCAACATAAAGATAACAAATATCATTAATATGAACATAGGCAAAGATATGTCATCTGTTTTGCTTAAACGACATACAGGATCATCTTGCTTTAATCTGAATAACTCTTGTAACAAACCAATACCGGAAATAAAAACAGAAAATATCAACAACATACCGATATATATATTAGTTCCCAAAAGATTGGACAGTATCAGATAATTATTTACAAACACTGCCGAAAACGGCAAACCTATTGCAGCAATAACCATAAATGAATAACTCAAAGATAATCGACGAGCTCTACACAAAAAGCCTTGTGATGAACTGCCATGCTCAATTTCTTTGTGATATATATATGACGATAAAACTTCTAATGCTGAGATAATTACAATAAAACCAAATAATGAGTACCCGATATTATATCTGATAATACTTTGATTACTAAATACACCCAACAAATAAGTTATATAATATACCGTAAGATATGAAAAAATTTTATATTGAGCATCTCTATTGATGAACCCTATCAAAGCGATAAAAAGCATTGTTATAACTCCAATAATATTCATCCATATCAGATAAATATCTATATCCGAAGAAAAACTTGTCGGTAAAAATCTGATAAAACCATAAATAGCAGTCAACGGCATTAAAGCAGTAATGATAAAAGCTAACGGGTTTCTGATACTGACGTTGATTGATGATATCCAATAATGAAAAGGCCATATCGGTATTCGGGAAATGAAAGATAAAAAAATGGCTACCCATATATAATTGCGCAGATTACCTTTTAATGTCAAACGACCGACATCTGCCAAAAGAGTGTTACCATATTTATGATAAATAAGCATTATTGCACTAAACAATAGTAACGCTCCTATAAAATTATATAAAAAATAACGATAAATCAAATCTTGTTTTTTTACTTCTCCAAACATTCCTATTATCAAAAACACAGGCAATAGCATTGCTTCGAAAAATATATAAAATGAAAAAATATCTGCTGATACAAAAAAACCGGTACTCATGCTCAAAAATAAAAGAGTAAAAACCATTAATGATTTTTGTTTGAAAGTATTTCTCCATACTCCCATTAAGCCGATTAATACCCCCAAATGAATGGTTAATATTAATAATAAAGAAAAAGTATCAACACCAAATACAATATTTATATCGGGAATCGTTAACCAGTCAAAATGTTCTTTTAACTGTAACTTGTGACTCCTTTCATTTATAACCATAAATACACGCCAAATCAGTGTTATATTGGCAAGAATCGTAAATACACAAACATTAAAAGAATTTCTACCTTTAGATAAATCGTCATCTTTAGCAGTAAATACAAACAACATACCCAGAAAAGGTAATATAACAATCAGTGATAATAATGCAAACGGACTATTCATATACAAAAATCCCAATATTTATAATCAAAATCAATAATCCCAAGCCAAAAAAACACAACCAACTTATCAACCCTTTGGATTGTATTTTTTGGAGATAACCGATTCCTGATAACGTGGTATCCGAAAAATTACCGATAAGACTTCTTTCTATAACTATAAAATCTACCAATAACCATAATATTCTCCCCAAAAGACGTAAAGGTGAAATTATAAAGCTATGATAAAATGTACTAAAAAAATCTCCATCTTGAATATCAGTTTTATCCGCTAACAGATTGATAAATCTTTGTGGGGTAAATAAAGAACAAAGTACAAAACCTATGAAGACATAAATGGTACATTCTTCAAACTTAAAATTATCAATTAAGACAAACCAGACACCCCCTAATGCAAGCGGAAGAATATATGGCATAAATTTAGATAACCATGAGACATAAGGTCTCTCTTTCAGTCCATAAAGTCCTGATATTATAATTGCATTTGCTATTGCCAACATAATCGTGAAGTAAAAAGGAATCGATGATTGGCTTGATATCAATAACATTCCGTAAGCTACAAATGAAATTAATAATTCACTTTTGTGATGATACCAATTAAGGCTGTTTTTTGAAACAATCGGATCTGTAAATCCATATAAACTTACAGGATATAAACTAATATCGATTATCGTTAATAAAGGTAATAATTTTATTGCAATAAAAATATTTTCAGCCTGCTTGCTGATCAAAAACAATGATATCGCAAAAAACATCATGTTAAGATACAAAATTTTAGCTTTTAAGGAATCTCGCCAAATTATTCCCAACAAGCTCCAAACACTTGTCAGAACAACAACCGTGTTTAATGTTGATGTAAAATATGATGATGCTGAAATAACCGAATGAAGTTTATAAAAAATTATCAACCCCGATAATGGTGAAGATAATAAAGAAATAATCAGCATGCGATTAAAATTGAGTTTGTTTAGTTCTATAATGTAATTTTGAAATAAGAAAGTTCCACATTTAATAAATATTCCAACCATTAACAACAGTGATACCAGATCATGATGTTTACCAATTCGAATATATTTTCCTAAATCATTGAAATTTATATTACCAACTTGAGAATATATAACAGCTAAAGCCGTAAATATGCTTATTTCTGCCGTATAGCTGTATAATATGAAGTGTTTTTTTAAATTAGAATCGTTAATCAGGTAAAAGCCGAGAATCGAAAAACAACATGAGCCTACCATTAATTGAATATTATCTTGTGATGATAATGTATATATAAATGTAGCCAATAATAAAAGAGTTATATTACTTGCCGAAAGTGAAGTATCTTTTGGAAAAAAAGTTAAATTCATCCATAAAAAAAGAAAAAGAATCGGTATCATGTTGAAAATTGATGATAGAATCGGCGAATCTCCGCCTATAATAAAATCAGCACGCAAATGAGGGTATGATATCCATTTATATTCAATAATTTGTCGAGCAACATTTGCCATATCATATAAATACCATACAGACAAACATACTGTAATCGTAAACAGTAGCCAAAGCCATACAATACGCCGTTTATAAGGAACAACCATAAATATACCGGCAACCGTCAGTAATGATAAAAAAAACTGTAATACCATAATATTTTCCTCATTATTTTAGCTCAATATAACAAAAAATAAGGGCTTTTAAAGCCCTTATCAGTATTTGAGTTTTAATAATGTGTATAACCCTAGCTCAATACAGCTTTGAGATTGCGTACAATACGAACAGGAACCAAATATTCTCTGGCGACTTCATCTCCATCTATTTCAGCAACCAGGATCTCATCAACAATTTTTAATGGACTTCTTGCGTCATCAGTAATATTTCCCAAGAATACGGAACTTTCTCGGCTACGATAGAGTAATGCTGTCTCACCTCCATCATATACAAAACGAGGATTTTCCGGTCCTCCTCGCCGATGTTTGATGATAATCAGAATCTCTCCGGCAGCATTTTGTAATATATCATAAGTACCTTCTGTATCTTCGTTAATATTAATATTTTTATCCATAGCAACCTCATTAAGGGTAATTTCTAATAAACTTTATGGTAATATTAACATGCAATTGTTAACAAATATACTACATTTTTTATTTTTTTTACTTTTTTTATTTTTTTAGTTGACTTAACTTTCAATATCTTTTATACATACCTCGACGTTTTGATGAGGGCTCGTAGCTCAGTCGGTAGAGCATTTGACTTTTAATCAAAGGGTCGGCGGTTCGAACCCGCCCGAGCTCACCAATAACAAAAGCCTCAACCTTTTGGTTGGGGCTTTTTTGTTGTATGAGATCGAGGGGTTTGAAACGACGAAAAGGCGGTTTGACTACAAGTGAGAGGCGGACGGAAGTACGCCGGTGAGGTCTCAGACCGAACGAACGATGTGAACGAAACGAAGTGAAGTAGCCCGCCCGAGCTCACCAATAAATAAAGCCTCAACCTTTTGGTTGGGGCTTTTTTGTTGTATGAGATCGAGGGGTTTGAACCGCCGAAAAGGCGGTTTGACTACAAGTGAGAGGCGGACGGAAGTACGCCGGTGAGGTCTCAGACCGAACGAACGATGTGAACGAAACGAAGTGAAGTAGCCCGCCCGAGCTCACCAATAACAAAAAGCCTCAACCTTTATGGTTGGGGCTTTTTTTTATGACTTTTTTGCGGGTTCGAACTAAAGTTCGTCTGGTTCGTAAGCTCTGCTCTTATTAGTGCAATCGCTAACTCACTGCGGTCACTCGGGTTGACTGGAGTATTTTATGAAAGTTTACAGAGATGCCGTTTTAGATATTTCACAAATATAGAATAATAAAAAATCCCGAGTGACTCGGGATTTTTTGATGTAGTTTTATAGTTCTTGACAGAACTCCTTAAGACGTTTAACAGATTCTTTAATTTGTTCTTCAGAACAAGCATAACTCAAACGAATATATTTCGGAGCACCAAAAGACTCACAAGGAATTACTGTAAGCAATTTCTTTTCAAGAAGTTCTTCTGCAAAATCTTTTGCGCTCTTTCCGGTTTGACTGATATTACACATAACATAAAAAGCACCCTGTGGCTCAATAAAACTAATTTGTGGTATCTCTTTTAGTAACTTGCATAATAACTCCCTGCGACGAGCAAAAGTATCTACCATATCTGCAACTTCTTTATCTGCCTTTCCTTGCAGAGCAACCACTGCCGCATACTGTACAAAGGTTGTAGCATTACTGGTGGCGTGGCTTTGGAGAGCTGATATACGTTTTACGAGCCATTGCGGAGCAACCAAATAACCTAACCGCCAGCCGGTCATGGCATAGGCTTTTGAAAAACCATTAATGGTTATGGTTAAATCTTTTATATCATCGTTTAGAGATGCAATACTGATATGCTTTATCTGTTTATCATAAATCAGCTTTTCATAAATTTCATCAGATAAAACCATAATATTATATCTAACGGCAATATCTGCAATCATTTTCAGAGTTGCCTCCGAATATACGGCACCGGTGGGATTGCTTGGAGAATTTACAATTATCAGCTTGGTATGCTCTGTAATTGCTTTTTCTAATTCTTCTTTGATTGGGGCAAAGTTATTTTCAGCTTTGGTATTAACTACAACCATCTTTGCTCCTGATGCCTTTATCATCTCAGGATAAGATAACCAATATGGTGCCAAAACAATAACCTCATCTCCAACTCCACATAATGCGGTAATGACCTCAAACAGGGCTAATTTGGCACCGGTGGTAACCACAACATTGTTTGCAGTTGTTTGGATGCCATGAGATGCCATTTTTTTGACGATTTCATCTTTAAGTTCCGGTAAACCGCTAGAAGCAATATATCCGACTTTTCCATCACTTAATGCTTGTATACAAGCATCTTTGATAGCTTGAGGAGTATCAAAATCAGGTTCGCCGACAGACATTGAACAAACATTCAAACCTTGTTTTTTGAGCTCTTTGGCTCTGGCGGCTAAAGATAAGGTAACAGATGGTGATAATGTGCCTAACGGACTATAATTGTCTTGTAAATTTTCCATAATCAACTCCTATTTATAGGGAAATGTTTCAACAATACCTTGTCCGGCAATTGTGCAAACCATACTCAATGCTTTATCTGAGTTTTCATCGGGAACAGAAACCGCATATTTAGCAGGTCTATCTAATAAAACTGCTGTGGCCAAGGCGCAAACTGTGGTAGCTATACCATAATAAGTTTTACCTTTACCCTCAATAATAGTCATTCCGGCTTTTTTTACAGCCTCTGCAAATTCTTGCTTCTCAGCCGGCGAAAAATCCACATGTTTTCCATCAACAGTAACTTCATCCCAAAGCACAATTTGCTCATCTCCATGTTCTCCGACAACCGGAGCTATAATGGCTGAAGTAGGTTTGTTCAGCTTATCTGCCAATAGAGCAACCATTCGAGAAGTGTCTAACGTGCAACCGGTACCAAATACTCTCCCCTTTGGCATTTGTAAAAACTTGGCAACATGATTTGCCAAAACATCTACCGGATTGGATACCACAATAACAATAGCATTTGTACCGGTGTTTTTGATTTCAGTACAAATACTTTCCATAATCTTAGAATTTTTAAGAAGCAAGTCATTGCGACTTTCTCCTACTTTGCGAGCAACTCCGGCAGTGATAACAATAACATCACTATCTTGACAATCTGCATAAGTTCCTTTTTTGACGATGGTTTTGCTTAATTCCGGAAAACCGTGGCGAATATCCCAAACTTCTGCATTGGCTCGCTTATCATCAACATCAACCAATGCTATCTCATCTGCAATTTCTCTAAGCATTAAAGAATAAACTGATGTCGCTCCAACTAAACCGGCACCAATTACGGTGATTTTTTTCATTATAATCTCCTGTTTTATTATCTTTTAATTGGCGTGATTATACATTTTTTATAAATAAAACAGCAAGATTTTTATGTTAAATGTCAACACTATTTACTAATTATTTGACTTATTACCATGCTTCTGCCGGCCAAGACGGATTGGCTGCTTTGGTTATACCTGAAATATAAAATGCATCTGTTACTGTTATTAAGTTCGGTAGAGTTGTATATTCAGGTAAAGTACCGCTCAGTTTAGAACAATATCTAAAAGCATTACTGATATTGGTAATATTTGATGGAATTTCGGGAATTGTACCGGTTAATTTATTACGTATGTAAGTGGAACTACAAACATTGTGAATTTCTCTCAACAATGGGTGATTTAAGGATAATATTTGTATGTCAGAAGGTACAACTGAGGAAGAACCTGTACCACTTATTCCCCAGCCTTCTATGCTATAAAACATTCCGTAGTATTTAATGCTATACTCTCCATTTTCACTAAAATAACATGTTGACGAAGTAGAATAACCATTTCCACAATCTGTATATAGAAGCACTCCGTTATAGGAGAAACTTAAGCGAACTTCGTTTGTGGATGAAGCAGTAGTAACTTTAACTTTTAAGATGATAGGAGTTGACATAATGCTACTTGATAAGTTTGCATCATCACAACTGACTTTGGTCAAATCAAACGGGCATTTGAGAGTGGTTTTTCCGGTGCAATCAGATTCAGATTTGGTATATCCCATCTCAGCACAGGTTGGCGGTTGTTGACAACTTTGGGC
>SUUR01000020.1 GCA_015062435.1 Alphaproteobacteria bacterium
TTTGGGTATTTTGCAAAGATAACAAGTTAGAACGCATAGATGCGGTTAGTGATATATTAGACATGACTTTTCTCCAAATACTGTGGACACAAATTCTGTGAATGTTTTACTAACATTACAGCTTTTAATATAGCATAAAATCAACTCTTACGCAAGTAAATTTTATTATTGTTTATCATAACGTTAAACTTATTAAAATAAAATTAACATCATTTTTTCATAAAAAAAACAAGCGCAACTCTGAAAATACAAAGTTGCGCTTGTTAGATTTAACTATTATTAAAACAGTTTTAATACAGACTGAGAAGCCTGAGAAGCTAAAGATAATGAGTTAATTGCCAACTGCTGTCTGGTCTGCAAAGCAAGCATATTTGCAGACTCTTCATTCATATCAGCTAAGGTTAATTTATCAGCACCTTCAGTCAATACGTTAATAAGTCTCTCTGTAAAATCTTCTCGGCTCTGCACAATAGAGTAATTATTACCAAATTCGGAAGACCAACTGCGAAGCTTAGTAATTGCTGCTTCTACTGCAGAAATAGAATTGGCAATAGCGGTATTTTGAGCGGCCAAATCAGCAGCTTGTTGTGCCTCCAAAGCCGCAACTGCATTTTCATAAGCTGCTTTCGCACCAGAATCATTTGGTGCTGCCTCATAATCGGCTTTTTTTGTTGTCACCGCACCTTGAAGTGTTGCAATATCATCTGAAACTTTATCCCAATCAGCAGCATCTGCAATATTCAAACTGTTTGCATCACCTTTGGTTGATGCATCAACACCGACAATATCCAATTTTGAATTAGAATCTGTTTTTTCATTAAATTTAACTGTTAACTTGTTAGTTGTACCACCTAAGAGATTAATACCTTTGTAATTAGAATCTTTAGCAACATCATCAATTTGCTTCAATATCTCATTAAATTGTTTTTCATATGCTTCACGTTCTGATTTATCTGCACTATCAGCAGCAGATTGAGCCACAGCTTTTGCTTGTTGTGCAAAAGTTGTAATGGTTTCAATACCTTCATCAGCTGCTTTAATGGTTTGAATAGCTTGTCCCATGCTGTCCAACAAAGCAGATAAATCATCTGCACGGTTTGTCAATGATTGTGCTGCATAATAAGATGATGGATTATCAATAGCGGAATTTACTTTCTTACCTGTTGATAAACGTTCTTGCGTCATATCCATCAAACTTTGTGTATTTTGCAAAGACAACAGATTAGAACGCATAGATGCTGTTAATGAAATATCAGACATAAAATTCTCCTAAGCATAAAAAATACAAATTCAAATAAACAATAAAGTAAAAAAAGAATAAAAACACCTGTTTAATAAAGTTATACACATTAAAAATTTTTGTTTCCCAACGCCTTAACAATAGATACATCTGCCGGAGCAAACTTATAATTTTCCATATCTCTTATTTTCACCCATTTTACTTCTTCATGCTCATTAGAATTTATCTCCATATTTTCGGGAACATCAACAAAATAACTATAAATTTCAATCACTCCGAAATCATATTGATAAGAAGACGAAACAAAAAAATCACCTATTGAAACATTAATATTAAGTTCTTCCTGCAGTTCTCGTTTTAACGCTTCCGGCAATGTTTCGTTATTTTCTTGTTTTCCGCCGGGAAACTCCCAATGATGAGCCAAGCTCTTACCTTCCGGACGCTTTGCAATAAAAACCTCATCTCCACGTTTGATTATTGCCGCTGCAACCACAGTCATGACTAACCTCCTTAATTATTCACAACAAACATCTTATGTCCTCTTGCAAAACTGTCAATAAACATTAAACTATTTGCACAATCACTATATTTTAAAGGATTAAACAATGCTGAAATTATTTATCTTTTTTTTATATCTCTTTTTACACACTTTTTCCTTACAAGCACAAGAAACCACGCCTCAAGACGTCCCCTCTCCCTATTTGACAGAGAAAGAGAAAGAAAAACTTCAAAAAACGGAATTAATAAATAAAGAGCGAGAAAAACCGTCTTCTCGTTTCAAACAAAAAGCTTTCAAACGAGCTGAATTACGAGAAAAACGTCAACAAGAAATCAGAGATCGCCAAATTTCCACAGCATCACGTTTTCAAAAACAAGCCATATCAGAAGAAGAACAAAGCATAGAAGAACAAAAAAAAGAAAAAGTATCTGAAAATAACAACAAATCTCGTTTTACCCGTAAAGCTGAAGAACGAGCTAAAAAAAGAGCTCTTAAAGAAGAAGCCAAACTTACCAGAAAAAACCGAAAAAGAAAATAAATTTTAACTTTTTATTGAACCTTTTGTACTATTCAAAGTTCCAATATTTATCAGTTAACATTAGGAAAAAAATAATGACAAACAAACAAAAATCCTCATTTACAGGTGAAATAAAAACTATTGATGATCTAAATATTGTAATAGACAGAGTAAAAACAGCTCAAGAAGTTTTTTCAACCTTTTCGCAAGAGCAAGTTGATAAAATTTTTACAGCTATGGCTCTTGCCGCCAACAATGCTCGCATTCCATTAGCAAAAATGGCCGTAGAAGAAACGGGTATGGGAATTATGGAAGATAAAGTTATCAAAAACCATTTTGCATCTGAAGAAATTTACAATAAATATAGAAACACCAAAACTTGCGGTGTCATAGAAAAAGATACCACCAACGGCTATACCAAAATGGCTGAACCGCTTGGTGTTATCGCAGGTGTTATCCCAACCACAAACCCTACGTCCACAACAATTTTCAAAGCACTTATTTCCATAAAAACACGTAACGGCATCATTTTTTCGCCCCATCCTCGTGCCAAAAAAAGTACTATTGCCACCGCCAAATTAATGCTGGAAGCAGCCGTTAACGCCGGAGCTCCCAAACACATCATTGCATGGATAGATGAACCCTCTATTGAAACCACTCAACACTTAATGAGCCATGAGGGTATTGCCATGATTTTAGCAACCGGCGGTCCTAATATGGTAAAAGCGGCATATAGTTCTGGCAAACCGGCTCTTGGCGTTGGTGCCGGCAATACTCCGGCCATTATTGATGAGACTGCCGATATAAAAATGGCTGTAAGCTCAATTTTAATGAGCAAAACTTTTGATAACGGCATGATTTGTGCTTCAGAACAATCAGTTATTGTTCATAAAGACATATATGAAGACGTCAAAAAAGAATTTAAATATAGAGGAGCATATATCCTCACCCCAAAAGAGAAAAATAAAGTTGCCAAAACCATTATTCAAAACGGCAAACTTAACTCTGCCATTGTAGGACAACCGGCCTATAAAATCGCAGAACTTTCCGGAATAAAAGTTCCGGAAGAAACTAAGGTCTTGATTGGAGAAACATCAAAAATCGGCACTGAAGAAGAATTTTCTTATGAAAAATTATCTCCGGTATTGGCAATGTACAAAGCCGAAAACTTTGAACAAGCCGTATCCGATGCTGCCGAGCTAATTTATTTTGCCGGCAAAGGACACACATCTGTACTCTATACTGCCGAACACAATCGTGACCGTATAAATCATTTCAGTGACCAATTAGATACTGGCCGTATTTTGATTAACACCCCTGCCTCACAAGGCGGTATCGGTGATTTATACAATTTCAGATTAGATCCGTCTTTAACTTTAGGCTGTGGCTCTTGGGGAGGCAACGCCGCTAGCGAAAACGTAGGAGTCAAACACTTGATAAACATCAAAACTGTTGCGGAAAGAAGAGAGAATATGCTTTGGTTCCGTGTTCCGCCAAAAATTTACTTCAAACAAGGTTCAACCGGTTTTGCCTTAAAAGAACTTCAAGGTAAGAAAAAAGCTTTTATCATAACCGATAAACCCTTATTCGGTTTGGGTTATACCGATAAAATCACCAATGTACTTGATGAACTAGATATCGCCTATCAAATATTCTCTAACGTAAACCCTGATCCGGATACAGAAACCATTGAAAATGCACTTAAAATTGTTCGCAACTTAGAACCGGACGTTATCATTGCTCTAGGTGGTGGCTCTCCGATGGATGCTGCTAAGATCGTATGGCTGATGTATGAGCATCCTGAAATATCTTTTCACGATTTAGCTATGCGTTTTATGGATATCCGTAAACGTATCTGTACTTTTCCTGATTTAGGCTCCAAAGCAATGTTAATTACCATTCCCACCACATCAGGTACAGGATCAGAGGTAACTCCTTTTGCGGTTATTACCGATTCGCAAACTCATATCAAATACCCGATTGCAGACTACTCTCTCACTCCCAACATGGCAATTGTTGATCCGGATTTGGTAAAAACCATGCCCAAAGGCTTAGCCGCAGCTTCCGGTATAGATGCTCTCACTCATGCCTTAGAGGCCTATGCGTCTATCTTGGCAACTCCGTTTACCAACGGCATGGCCTTAGAAACCTGCAAAATGATATTTGAAAATCTTGCAAAATCCGTAAATATGGGTACAGACGCCCCTCAAGCTCAAGAAAACATGCATTATGCTGCCACTATGGCTGGAATTTGTTTTGCTCAATCATTTTTGGGAATCTGCCACTCTATGGCACATAAACTCGGTAGTGCCTATGGAATTGCACATGGTATTGCCAACGCATTGCTTATTTGCCAGACTATTGAATTTAACTCATCTGAAAAACCTACAAAACAAGGAACATTCGCACAATATCATTATCCGCAAGCCAAACGTCGATATGCTGAAATTGCTGACTATCTCGGGCTCGGAGGCAAAGATGATGACGATAAAGTAAAGAAACTTATTCAAGCTATCCAAAATTTGAAAAAAGAAATAGGTATTCCTTTATCAATCAAAGATGCCGGCGTAGATGAAACCTCATTTATCAATGGATTAGACGAACTTTCCGAATTAGCATTTGATGATCAATGCACCGGAGCCAACCCTCGTTATCCGCTGATTAAAGAAATAAAAGAGCTATACCTCAAAGCCTATTATGGCAAAATATAAATTTAAAAAGACTGCATAATCGCAGTCTTTTTTTTTAATAAACAACTTGCATCTTACCACAAAATATACATCATCACTCAAACAACTTCTGAAGAAGATTCAAACAAAAATTTGCAAGGCAAAATTACGGCTAAATTGATATGTTCTTGCGATGATGGCGAATGGGATCGAGAACCTTATCCAAAATTAAAAGATGCAATTGAAGCCGCAGAAAAAAAATCAACTCATTACCACTGCCGCTCTGTGTATTATGCTCACAAAAAAGAAACCCGTTAATCGATTTCTTCATAAACGCCTTCTGAACCAATAGTTATAGCTACAATAGTTCAGTAAGGCATTTTTTGTTGTCATAAAAAAAGACTACCTCTAAAGGTAGTCTTAAATTATAAATTAATTTCTTGGGGCTCATTCGCCACAAGACAAAAACGTATATACGCTCCTGTCTTATTTTCCCCATCATCAATCTCATCTTTCGATAGCCAATAATGGTACCCAAAGATATCACCTTTCCAGTTGAAGTCAGCTGTTGAAGTTCGGGTATTTTTAATCCTGAACTTTTTAGCCAATGTCCTCCCCCAGAAATTTAACAACTTGATTTCTGGTACAGAAAGCAGCTTTGCATAAACGCAAGATGCATTACGTTTAACAATGTGATTACATTTCGCAACAGCTTCTTGCATATTCACATTTTGGAATAGAGGCTGTGCGGAAACATACTCACACACCTCAACCTCTTTGTTTTTAATGTAGTATTTAGTCTTTCCGCAATAAATTGCGAAACGTCTTTCTACTTGCTCTATTGGAAGAATTTTAAAATTTTTATCGACAAATACGTAATTTGTCTTAATAGTTTCTTTTGCCATAATAATAAAATTTAAAAATTAGTGTTTGACAAAAATATACAAATATTTTCCGATTATGTCAATACATTATTTTCCGTTTTTATAAAAACAAAGGCTTGCGACCTAAAATCACAAGCCTGTTCAAATTGGCTGCCTCACATGGATTCGAACCACGATTAACAGAGTCAGAATCTGCTGTCCTACCATTAGACGATGAGGCAACAATCAAAATTAACCTGTATATACACCAATCAAATAAAAAAAGCAAATAAAATTTTCAAAACCGTTTACTGGACAACACTTAAAAAATACAGTACAATTAATACAACAAAATAGGAGTAATTCTTTGCGCATATTTATATTAATATTTACCTTTCCTCTGTTATTTTCCTGTGTATCATACCATGATCAACACAAACAATCTTATCATACTCCTTATACCGCTTACAATATATATAATTCACCATTACGTGTTCGCCCCCTTAATCACAATGATTTTTATATGATCCACCACCATCCCCGTGATTATTTTCAAACACAGGGCATCGCCTCAATCGACTATTTTAGCCAAATGATAATCCATAATTTTTTCAGAAATTTAACTCGTTAACGCTTGACAATTCAATATATCATAATAATTTAAATTAATCTGCAATTTCAAACAGGTTAATATCATGTCTCTAAGTTTTAACATCAACGAACATACCCTTAACCTACATTTAAGCGGTGATTTTATTGATTTTAACCAAGACACAACTGTTGATAATCTTTTACAAAATATTACCACTTCAAAAATTCGAATTATTAATATTGAAGCCTCTGCTCTCAAACAATGGGACTCAACTTTGTTGGTTATTTTATTTAATTTATACCAAATTGCTCACAAACAACAAATTAACATCAAAACTCAAAAACTACCTGACAATTTGCAACAATTAATTAACCTAGCCTTATCTGTTGACAGAAAACCATCTCTTCCTCAAGCAAATAAACTTCCTTTTTTCGAAGACATCGGTAATAAAACCATAAATTTATGGAACGACATTTGCAAAAGCCTCTCTTTTATCAAAGAAGTATCTCAATCTTTTGGAAAACTATTTACCAATACCGCCGTCATGCGTAAAATAGATTGGTTGTTTGCACTTGAAGATTGCAGTTATAAAGCCATCGGAATTGTATCTCTTATCAGTTTTATGGTCGGATTGATATTAGCCTTTGTCGGAGCAATCCAACTCAAAAATTTCGGCGCTCAAATATATGTTGCCAGTTTAGTTGCCATCGGCATGATTCGTATTATGGGTGCAATCATGGTTGGAGTAGTAATGGCCGGCAGAACTGGAGCATCTTATGCTGCCACTATCGGTACCATGCAAGTAAATGAAGAAATTGACGCTCTAAAAACCATGGGAATTCCGGTAACCGATTTTTTGGTATTACCAAGAATTACCGCTTTGATAATAACCATGCCGATTCTCACTATCTTAGCAGACATTATGGGAATTTTGGGAGGTGCAAGTGTTGGCATTTTTGCCCTTAACATACCTATGGAAGAATACATCAAATATACACAAAATGCATTATCTGTCAGTAATTTTATGGTAGGAATATTTCATGGTTTGGTATTTGGAATAATAATATCTCTTTGCGGTTGTTATTATGGCATAAATTGCGGACGCAATGCAGACAGCGTAGGTAAATCCACCACTCAAGCAGTTGTTTCTTCTATTGTATGGATGATTATTGCCACCGGAATATTAACTCTTATTTTTGAGGCTTTGGAAATATGAAAATACAAGAAGCTCAAATAATCGTCCAAAACGTTACCATCGCTTATGGTGATTTCGTATTACTCAAAGACATGAACTTCACAATCAACAAAGGTGATATTTTTATCATCATGGGCGGAAGCGGATGCGGAAAAAGCAGTCTGCTTAGAGTTCTTACCGGATTAACCCCCATTACTAAAGGAAAGATTTTTATAGATGGTATAAATTTTTTTCAAGCCACACAAGAACAAAAAGATATTTTAATGCATCGTTGCGGAATATTATATCAAAGCGGAGCCCTGTTTAGTTCTATGACTTTAGCTGAAAACATTGCTTTACCATTACAACAGTATACAAACTATTCTCCCAAACTTATCAATGAGCTTGTAGAACTCAAATTGGCACTGGTAGGTTTATACGGATTCGGAGAATTTTACCCGTCAGAAATCAGTGGTGGCATGAAAAAAAGAGCAGGTCTTGCCAGAGCTCTGGCCTTAGATCCTGAAATTGTATATTTTGATGAACCATCTGCGGGCTTAGATCCCATAAGTTCCAAGCTCCTTGATGACTTGATTTTAGACATTAACCATAGTCTGGGCACTACCATTGTTGTCGTAACTCATGAACTTGAATCCATTTTTAATATTGGTAAAAATTCCATATTTTTAGATGCTGAACAACGAAAAATCGGAGCTTATGGCAATCCTAAAGAACTTTTAAACAATCCGCCTAATCAAGCTGTCCGCCAATTTTTAACCAGAGGGGGCAAATAACATGCGTAAACAACCCAATACCAGATTTATCGGAATTTTTGTAACTATCGGTATCCTAGTTTTTATATCAACAATTTTAGTATATCTGAACAACAGATTTTTTGCTAATGATGGCAAAAGAATAGTTATGTATTTTGAAGAATCTATAAATGGTCTAAATGTTGGCTCACCTGTCGTATTCAAAGGCGTTCAAATTGGTAAAGTTGCGGCAATAGACCTCATTACCAGTGCAAACGATTTAGAATTTTCAATTCCGGTATATATAACAATGGAAAGACGTCGCAACATCAAAGACGGATCATTCAGTAGCAAAGAAACTATTTTGAATCGGCTTATTGAAAAAGGTCTCAGAGCCAGATTAACCACTCAAAGCTATCTGACAGGCTTGCTAATGATAGAATTAGAAATGCTCCCTAATACTCCAATAGTATTAAAACACACAAAAGATGATGATATTTTGGAAATTCCCACTGTTTTATCACCTATGGGAGAATTATCTAAAGGTCTTCAAAATCTGCCCATTCAAAAAAGCGTAGAAGAGTTTAACAACTTTTTTGCAGGCTTAAATCAAGAAATACCCAAAATTTTACCGCAAATAAATCAAATTGTAACACGTATCAATAAAGCAACATCAAATCGTTCCGGAGCATCGGCAGATACCATTGCCAACTTTAATCGTACCCTCACAAATGTCAGTGAAGCTGCTCGTTCAATCCGTAATTTGGCTGATTACTTAGAACAACACCCTGAATCTATACTAAAAGGAAAGAAAGGAGGAAACTAAAATGAAAAAACTGATTTTGAGCTTAATCATATTTCTTTCTGCCTGTATTGGAACCAGTACCACTCCTAAATTCTATACCTTAAATAGCATATCCGCATCTTCTCAAAATTTTACAACCGGCAAAATTTTCATAGGTGTAGGAGAAGTAAGTGTTCCCCAATATTTAGATAAACCACAAATGGTAACCAGAGATACCAATCAAGTGGAACTCAATATTTCTGAATTTAATCGGTGGAGTGAACCGTTGGGTGATGCCATTCAACAGGCCGTAACCGATGACTTGGCTATATATCTGCCAAACGCAACCGTCAAACCGACTTCTTATCGTCAAGAAAACTTTGATTATCTTGTATGGATAGAGATTAATAGGTTTGATGGAACATGGGGAAAAAACGCCATATTAAGCGCATGGTGGAGCATATACAACCGAAATTCACAAATCATCATTCACCAAAAAACCGATATTTCTGCATCATTAAATAAATCTTATGATGATCTAGCTCAGCAATATAGCAACTTAGTTAGCAAAATGTCATTTGAAATAGCCTCACAATTAGCTAAATTAAAAAAATAACATTTTTTATGAACTTTTTATAAATTAGCTTCGTTATAGATAATGAAAGGAGATAACTTATGGAAAACATCTCGGCATTGATTAGAGAAGCTAAACCGCTATATCTTGCCCGCAAACGCCAAAAACGTATTATCAGCTCATCTTTATTGGGAATAGCGCTACTATGGGGAGGTATTTATACCTACCAACCGACAACCCCTTCATATCCCTATTACTGGGACAGTGAATTTAACATTACAGACAACACCTCTGTTATTGAAGAAATGGGCTTACCCACAGATGACTACGGACTACTTTTGGTTGGATAAAAAATGGAACAACTTATTTCAGAAAATAAAAATTTTATCCGTGGTATAATCCGCAAGTTGACAGGATTCTACAACGAAGATATAGAGCAAGAAATATACATAAAAGCGTGGAAAAACCTTAATAGCTACCACGAAGAAGGAAAAATCAAACATTGGATTGCTTGTATTGCTTCAAGTGTATGCAAAGATTATTTTCGCTCCAGACAATACCACCAAAATGTTTCAGAAACCCGAGATGAAGAAACACTAGCCTCTCTTTCGGTTAAACAAACACCGGAAAAGACACTGGACACCAAACAGCGTCAAAAAATAATTTTAGGCGCAATAGATGCCCTTCCCTCACAATACCGCAATATTATAATCTGGTATGAGTTTGAAGAACTAAGTTATGAACAAATTTCACAAAAAACAAAACTACCTCTTGGAACAATAAAATCCAGATTATATAATGCACGCAAATTATTAGCCGAAAAACTAAAATTTCTGAAAGGAGAAACTTATGAATAAACTTTATTTATCTTTAATATGCGGAGCCTCAATCCTCTGCGCCGTACAAAGTGTAAACGCACAACCACGCCCTATCAAGGAAAGACCTGCCAATATTGAAGCTATCCATAGAAATGTACCTGATTTAGCTGAAAAACTAAACTTAACTGACAAACAAAAAGAACAAGCTGAAAAAATCCGCAAACAAGGTAGAGAAGAGATTAAAAAGCTCCACGAAAAAATGCAAGAGCTTCGTCAACAAAACTTAGAGGAATTTGAAAAAATTTTAACTAAAGATCAAAAAACTAAATTTGAAATAATCAAAGAAGAACAAAAAAAGATAAAAGGCAAACCCGGCTTAGATAAAAAGCCTGCTCTTGATAAAAAAGGTGGCCCCAAAGCTCCTATGTCCCCGATTAAATAACCCCAGCCCGCTGAAGCGGGCTTTTTTTTATAAAAAAGCTCCCAATTATTTGCCAAAAAAAAACCCGACATAAAGTCGGGGTTACAAACTGGGGCGAACGATCGGGCTCGAACCGACGACAACCGGTACCACAAACCGGGGCTCTACCAACTGAGCTACGTTCGCCATCACTGCACCAATTTCTACATATATTCAGACCTAAAGTCAAGCAAAAATTTTCTTTAAAATTTAATTTTTATAAATTGAAATTAACAATTTATTTTCTTTTTTTGACTACAATCAAACAAATTGGCAGTAATATCACAAAAAAGAACAAGAAAATGAATAGAATAATTCAAATTATAAGCTTTATAATTATTAGCTTTTCTATTTTTAATATTTCTGACGCAAATGCCGCCAGACGTACAATATCATCAATAATGATTGATGCGGAAACCGGAACAGTTTTATATTCGTCCAATGCTGACGAACGTAGAGCTCCGGCATCTTTAACCAAAATGATGACATTATACATTACCTTTAATGCGTTAGATAAAGGTATCATTAAAATGGAAGATATGTTACCGGTATCACGTACTGCAGCCAATCGATCTCCCAGCAAACTGGGCCTAAAAATCGGAGAAAAAATTAAAGTTCGTGACGCCATTATGGCTCTTATTGTCAAATCTGCCAATGATTGTGCAACAGTTCTTGCTGAAGGTTTGGGTTATAGCGAAGAAAAATTTGCTCAAACAATGACACAAGTAGCCAAAGAACTCGGCATGAAAAACACCACATTCAAAAATGCATCAGGTTTACCTAATCGCCACCAAAAAAGCACTGCCAGAGATATGGCCGTATTAGGTGCTGCAATTTATCACCACTATCCGCAATATTACAAACTTTTTTCCACAAAAAAATTTACATATAACGGACGCACATACTACACCCACAACCATCTACTAAAATCTTTTTCCGGTGCAGATGGACTAAAAACCGGTTTCACCAATGCCGCAGGATACAATATAGTAACCTCAGCCGAACGTGACGGTAATCGTGTAATAGCCGTAACTATGGGACATAATACCATCAAAGAAAGAGACAAACAAATTGCCAATATGATGAACAAAGGCCTAAAAAAATTAGCCCTCGCCGACAATATCCCCACCCCCAATCTTTATGCCCAAACAACCAATTCCGGCAATTCAAAAAAATTACTTGCAGAAAAAAATTGGGGAGTACAAGTCGGTGCTTTTTCTAACTATGCCAAAGCACGTAATTATGCTTTAAGTATTCGTCAACAGGTAAACATGTCATCTGTTCGCAATTCAATAGTTGATATAGAGCCAACAAACAAAGGAGCCGCAATTGTTTACAGATCCAAATTAATCGGCTTCGAAAAAAATGAAGCGGATAAAACATGTAATCGTTTGAAAAAAACAAACAAGTCTTGTATAGTTGTTGAAGTTATCGAAAATAAACAACTTGCAATGGCTGATAAAAAATAATGACACAAAACAATCTTAATTCTGCACATATAATAGTTATCGGCAATGAAAAAGGCGGCACAGGTAAATCTACAATTGCCATGCACTTGGCTGTAAAATTGATGATGGAAAAATACCAAATCGCCGTTATTGACCTTGACGGACATCAGGGATCTCTTTCTAAATATATAGAAAATCGCCGTATTTTTTGTGAAAACAACAACGTTGTTTTACCGATTCCTTTACACTATCGCTTTGAACCTACAACAGATTATTCACAAATCTCTTCAGAATTACAAAATCTTGATAAAACCATAAAAGATCTTTCTCAAAAGGTAGATGCTATAATTATAGATACACCGGGACACAAAAATTACTTGTTTGAAGCTGCACATAAATACGCAGATACACTAATCACTCCGATAACTGACAGTTTTATCGACCTTAATTCCATAGCAGATATAGATCCTGCAAACGGCCAACTAAAAAATCCCGGACATTATGCTAATTTTATATGGGAAATAAAAAAACAACTGGCTTCTCAAGGAAAACCTTATTTAAATTGGATCGTTTGCGGTAATAAAACATCAACCTTACGCTCTCGTAACAAAAATTTTATTTTTGAAGTCTTGACCAAATTGGGCAAATTATATGGTTTCAGATTTTGCACAGGTCTCAAAGACCGTGTCATATATCGTGAACTGTTTTTAGATGGAATAACCGTTCTTGATATGCAACATGAGGCACTTAAAAGAAAGATGAATGTTTCCCATTTAGCTGCTAAACTTGAAATAAAAGAATTAGCCGAGTTTATCTGCCCATAACTATATAATTGTTCTTGTAAAAAACTGTTCTGATGATAGAATTGCCATATAAACAATCAATTCTAAGGAGTTATTATGATCAAAACCGTTGCTACAGTTCCCTATTCCGATCAAAAGATGGGAACCGCAGGATTACGTCGAAAATCTAAGGTCGTTATTCAGCAAAATTATATTGAAAATTTCATGCAAAGCATATTTAACGTTATAGGTAACCTTCAAGGAAAAACTTTTGTTGTTGGCGGAGATGGTCGCTATTATAACGATATCGCTATTCAAAAGATTATAAAGATGTCTGCCGCCAACGGAGTATCTCGTCTGATTATTGGCCAAAACGGTTTTCTTTCCACACCTGCAGGTTCTAATATTATCTTAAAAAATCATGCTGATGGCGGTTTTATATTGTCAGCATCTCACAATCCCGGAGGACCTGAAGGTGATTTTGGAATCAAATATTCAAATCATACCGGTGGTCAAATCCCAAGTTCAATCAGTGATGACATATATCAACAAACATTGAAAATATCTGAATATAAAATTTGTGATTGCCCTGATATAGATTTATCACAAATTGGACATCAAGAAATTTATGGTATGCAAATTGATATTATAGATTCGGTTAAAGATTATGTTGATATGATGCAACAAATATTTGATTTTTCATCAATCAAACAACTTTTCCAAAAAGGTTTTACTATGCGTTTTGATGCGATGAATGCAGTTACCGGTCCTTATGCTGTAAGAATTTTTGAAGATATTTTGGGAGCACCCAAAGGTTCTGTTGTAAATTTCAAACCTTTACCTGATTTTGGCGGACTTCACCCTGATCCTAATATGGTATATGCCAAAGAATTAGTTAACTTCATGTATTCTGACAATGCGGCAGATTTTGGTGCTGCTAATGATGGTGATGGCGATCGCAATATGATTTTAGGAAAAAACTTTTTTGTTACTCCCAGTGATAGCCTTGCAATTCTGACAGATAACTTCAATTTAATTCCTGCATACCAATCAGGCATTTACGGAGTTGCAAAATCAGCAGCCACTTCAACTTCTGTTGAAAGAGTCGCCAAAGCACACAATATCGGATATTACGAAGTTCCCACTGGTTGGAAGTATTTTGTAAACCTTATGGATTCTAATCGCATAACATTTTGTGGTGAAGAAAGTTTCGGAACAGGTTCTTCTCATATTAGAGAAAAAGACGGAATATGGGCTGTTTTATTTTGGTTAAATATCATCGCTAAAACCGGAAAATCTGTTTCTCAAATAACTACCGAACACTGGCAAAAATACGGACGCAGTTATTATGTACGCTTTGATTTTGAAGGTATAGATACCGAACTTGCTGATACTCTGATGCTTGATTTGGAAAACAAACTTCCGTCTCTTTCCGGTAAAGAATTTTACGGTTATACCATCTCTGAAGCCAAACCGTTTATATACATTGATCCGGTTGACGGCTCATCTACCAAAAATGGATTAATCATCAAATTTAACGATGGTTCTCGTATTGTTTATCGATTATCCGGAACAGGATCAAGCGGAGCCACAATACGTATATATATTGAAAGATATAGCAAAACAGATATCAATCAGGAACCGCTTAAGATGTTGACTGAACTTTTCAAAATTGCAATGTCAATATCTGAAATTCCAGAAAGAACAGGAAAACACCAAGCTGATGTTGTTACTTAGAAACAAAATATATTTAACAGTTATCTGCTTTGCATTGGCATTATGCTTTAATGCTAATGCAAAGCTTTATGGTTTTCAAAAAAACATTTCCCATAATGATACGAATAATATTCTTCAAATGAAATATCTTCCCCAAAATATTCCCAATTATAGAGCTTTAATGCGAGACAATTTATTAATGTTGATTGATTATGCCAAAAGTCACAATTCTGACTTTCAAATTGTTACTCATGAAGGACAATCCCTTCTCACCAAAAGCAAATGGGAACATGATTTAGAAATATATAACCAAATACGTCTTAATCATAGTGGTATAAACGATCATTATTTTCTTTCAAACAGCGATTCCATTCCTGTTGAACCGCCATTAAACAGTAATGCATTACGCTACCTTCAATCTGTCGATGCTGTTGTAATCAATAATCTTTATTGTGGCAAAGGCCAAGAAAATGACATTACCATAAACCATAATTTAGGCCATATAAGCATAGACCAATGTTCCAACCAAGAAGAAATTGATTCTGCAATTATGCGTTCTCTTTTGGACAACAAAATAATTTACGCTTTTTCTGAGAATCAAGAACCGTTTCAAGATTTATCATCGCAACCGATGATAAATGATTCTGCAACCAATATTTATCAGGTCTCTGATGCAAAAAATATCAGTTTTTTATTAGACGATACTCAATATGATACTCCTGAGCAAATGATTAATGCAATATCACTCTCCAATTATGATATTATTATCATTAACCCTCTTTTCAGAAATGAATATCCTTTTTCTTCCGATGATATCAAACGTATGCAAATAAAACGCAACGGAGGAAAAAGACTGATTATTGCTTTGATAAATGTTTCTGAAATATCAACATCAGATTATTTTTGGAAACCGCATTGGCAAAAAAATAATCCATCTTGGTTTGCACATCAGTCATTTGTCAACCCCAAAGGTTTTATTACCCGTTATTGGCACAAAGAATGGCAACAACTATTATCAAAACATTTTAAAGATATCGTAAGAAGCGGATATAACGGAGCATTTTTCACCGGAATTGAAAATCACCAATATTTTGAACAACTAACACCTTTAGAGTAAAACAATGACAGAAATAGAAGTTTTAGAAATATCACGTGAAGCCATCTTCACCCTCTTAAAAATAGTTACACCGGTATTATCTGTTGCTTTATTTGTCGGTTTAATTATCGGTATATTCCAAGCCTTGACACAAATTCAGGAAATGACATTGGCTTTTGTTCCTAAAATTATAAGTGTATTTGTCACATTAATATTGTTGTTTCCGTTTATGCTAAACCAAATGCGTGCCCTTACTGAGGGACTGTTTAACCGTATAACCACAGGCGGATAGCCTATGCAAGAACTCTTGAATTTAAATTTGTATCATTTTTTGATGGTATTTTTAAGGTTAGGATCAGCAATCATGCTAATGCCCGGTTTCATGAGTTCATATATTAATACCAATATCAGACTATCTGTTGCACTATCTTTATCTTTGATTTTGATGCCGGCAATTATTCCCTATTTAGCATCACCTCCATCAAATACAACAACATTTCTGACATTAATTTTATCAGAAATAACTATTGGCATATTTATCGGAATTATCATGCAGTTTCTATACGCTGCTCTTAACCTTGCTGGCTCATTGGCCGGTCAGGCCATTGGTTTTAGTAATGCTCAGGCTTTTGATCCCACAACATTAAATCAGAGCATTATAATTGAAACTTTCATAACCCTAATTGCCATAACCGTAATTTTTATTACAGATATTCATCACTTAATGATTAGTGCCATAATTGACAGTTACCACCTTTTTCAACCTGGTAGTTCTCTTCCTTTTGGTGACTTTGCCAATCAACTGAGTACTTCTCTAAATTCTTCATTCATCATGGGGTTTAAGTTGGGTTCACCATTTGTTGCCTTTACAATTATTTTTTATACAGGCATGGGACTTGTATCACGCCTCATGCCTCAACTGAATATTTTCTTTTTATCACTTCCATTACAAATTTATCTTGGATTAGGATTACTTTTCATCACTATTCCAACGATAATTATATGGTTTAATCGTTATTTTGACTCAGGTCTTCATCTTTTTTTGGAATAGAAAGGAATAAACATGGTCACACCTGAAGAAGATGAAGCCTCCAAAACCGAAGAACCGTCGGAACGGAAAATAAGCAAAGCAAAAGAAGAAGGCGACGTTGCCATATCACAAGAAGCCAAAAGCTTTATTATGCTCTTAGGAATGTTATTTGTAATATGGCTGATTTTGCCTATAATGTTTAAATGGTATTATCAGATAAGCATTAATTTTATTGAAAGTGCCGGTCAAATAGAAATAACACCGGGAACTTTTAAATCTTTATTTAAACATAGCACTCTCGGATTATTTAAAATTTTAAGTTTGCCGTTTTTAATATTTATTATATTAGGAGTACTGGCCAGCATTTCTCAAACAGGTTTCATTTATGCTCCAAAAAAAATAGAACCCAATTGGAATAAATTAAATATTTTTGCAGCATTGCCCAACTTTATAAATATGAAAAAAGTTGTTGAAAGCTTAAAAGGAATAATAAAAATAACAATTATTTCATTTATTGCAATTCTAGTCGTAAAACCCTACTTAAAAAAAGTAGATTTACTACCTTCAATGGAAACAATGGGGATCTTAAGTTTCATTCATAAAATAATTGTACTTCTTTTGTTTACTGTTGTAATTGCCGTATTAATAATAGCCATTGCAGACTATCTTTATCAACGCTTTGCACATTTAAAGAAACTTCGCATGACCAAACAAGAAGTAAAAGATGAATACAAACAAATGGAGGGAGATCCGTTAATAAAATCCAGAATTAGACAAGTACGTATGGAAAGAGCAAGACACCGTATGATGGAGGCCGTTCCTCGTTCAGATGTTGTTATTGTTAACCCCACACACTATGCGGTAGCCCTCGAATATAAGATGGAAGAAATGGACGCTCCAAAAGTAACGGCAAAGGGAATGGATAATATCGCCCTTCGCATTAAATCTATAGCTGAAGACAATGATATTCCTATTGTGGAAAATCCGCCTTTAGCCAGAGCTCTTTTTGCTTCCACAGAGATAGATCAAACAATTCCACAAGAACACTTTAAAGCTGTAGCTGAGGTTATTACTTATGTTATGCAACTCAAAAATCAACAACCGGCCGGATAAATTATTGCAATCTGGCCTCATAAAACTGGCATTTTCCCTAATATTACTCACGATTACGGTAATATTATTTTTGCTTTATCCGCAATACCATTTATATTTTATAATTCTGACGGCAATAACTGCAGGATATTGCCTAATTTCTGCAATAAAAACCCTTGATGTCGGAGAAGCAGCTATAAGTTATGGCGGATTCGCTAATGAGATAATCAACAATTCATCATATGCTTGCCGTATAGAAAACCCAAACGGAGAAAGTGTCTTACAAAATGATACCGCCAAAGAACTCTTAAAAACAAGCTCAGTATTAAATTTTTTAGAACAACATCTGGGAGAAGAGAACAATAATAAATCCTCATTTTTCCGTTTGCAATCAGCTTACCAAAATTTATGCCGGCAAAAAGTCATCTTATCCCTAAATTTGTCAACTCCGCAATCATCACCGGAATGGTTTGAAATTTCCATTCACCCGATATATTTAAAAAAACCTAAAATTTTCGATGGAATTTTTTCTATAAAAAAAATAAAAAAAGAAACCTATTTATATTGGAAACTTGATAACATCACCGCTCAAAAAAACATGGAATCAATTTTCAGCACAGAAACCTCTTCCTTACATGATTTTTTAGATTATTTACCGGTAGGAATATACAGCATCGATAAAAACAATCAAATTACCTATGCCAACCATAACATATCTGATTTTCTTCAAACTCCTTTAAACGAGCTAATTGGTAAAAACATAACTGACTTTTTTGCTCCAAGCTCTATTTTTCCCAAACCGCAAAATTATTGGCAAGGAAATGTTCATTTTACATTACCTGATGGTAGCATAAAAGAAACTTTTGTAGTTCAAACCGGTTACTTAAACAACAATAAACCTGAATTGCGAGGTGTTGTTTTAGATAAACTCCCAACCCCAATGGAGCTTAAAAACAAAATAGAACATGCATCAGATCAAATAAGTTGGCTATTCAACAGTGCGCCGATAGGTATATTATTTTTAGGAAAAGACGGTACAATTATTGATGGAAATTCTTCTGCATTTCGTTTTTTTGAACGCCGAGCAGAAGAAATCATTAATTATAAGCTGACCAAATTTATTGATGAAGATAATGCCCGATTATTTACAGAAAGCTTATCATCAATAAAAAATCAGCAACACCCCAATATCAGTATAGATATCAAACTACGCACGGATAAAAATGAATCTGTTGCCACCCTTTACATAAGCCCCATGAAACATATACATTCACCATCATCGGTTCCTGAAGGTTTTATTATTTACCTTATCGATAGTACACGACAGAAGAATCTGGAACAACAATTTGCTCAAGCCCAAAAAATGCAAGCTGTTGGCCAACTTGCCGGTGGTGTAGCACATGATTTTAACAATCTTCTCACCGCCATGATTGGTTTTACGGACCTGTTATTACAAAGACATGGCGTTGGAGACCCTTCATTTGCCGATTTAATTCAAATTAAACAAAATGCTAACAGAGCAGCCGGTTTAGTCCGTCAACTTCTTGCATTCTCACGCAAACAACCATTGCAACCTAAACTGATAGATATTACAGAAAACTTTGCAGAATTAAATCATATGCTCAAACGCATTTTGGGAGAACAAATTACTCTGAAATTTCATCATGGCTCAGAACTTGGATATATAAAAGTTGACCCGGTTCAATTTTCACAAGTTATAATTAATTTAGCTGTAAATGCCAAAGATGCTATGAATGGAAACGGTCTGCTTACCATAAGAACATATACAACGACCCTAAACGAAAATTATCGTTTTGGAGATGATATTATTAAAGCAGGAGAATTTGTTGTTATTGATGTCAGTGATAACGGATGCGGTATATCTCCGGAAAATTTGAATCGAATTTTTGATCCGTTCTTCTCAACCAAAGAAAATATCGTAGGCTCAGGAACCGGATTAGGCTTAGCTATGGTATACGGAATTGTCAGACAAACTGAAGGTTTCATAAAAGTAAACAGTATCGTTGGTAAAGGAACAACATTTTCTATTTATCTTCCGAGGTTTGAAAATTCTGATGAACCGGAAAAGCAAACCTCTGCACCGGAAATCATTACTGGACACAAAGGTACTCCGATTCTGAAAGTTCAAGAAAAAATAACCCCTCCTCTAAACATTAATCAAAAAATTATTGTCGGATTAAATGTTTCCAACACCATCGATAGAACTCAAACAGTTTCCAATAAATCTGCACGCATTCTTTTTGTTGAAGATGAAGACGCCGTTCGTAGTTTTGGAATACGAGCTCTTCAAAAGAAAGGATATGATGTTATCGGTTGCAATTCAGCCGAAAACGCATTGGAATATGTAAGCCAAAATAATAATATAGATTTATTACTGACCGATATGGTTATGCCGGGAATGAGCGGAGCAGAATTAACCAAAACCTTAAAACAACAAATACCTGGAATTAGAGTGATTCTGGCATCAGGATATTCTGAAGAAATTGTTCGCCAACAACTACCGGATTTTGATAATTTTGACTTTATCACCAAACCTTATAGTCTGGGAGACTTGACAGCAAAAGTTTTTGATGTCTTAAATAGAAACTGACATGAATAAAACAGATTCTAATATTATCCAACTGGCATTAGATTTTCCTCACCGTCCGAGTCTTGGCAGAGAGGATTTTCTGATCACCTCTTGCAATCAAGAAGCTGCCTCTTTGGTTGAACAATGGCCAAATTGGGCATATTTTGCTTTGTGCATATATGGCCCGTCAGGATGTGGGAAAACACATTTAGCCAATGTTTTTGCAGCTAATTATGCCAATCTCACTCATCATCCGTATAGGATTCCTTTTATCAGAGCTGAACAACTTAATCTTGATAAGATTCATCAACTTGCAGAAACAAGTCAATGCCTTGTTATTGAAGATCTCGAAAAATTAAAAAATGAAGAAGCTTTATTTCATTTATACAACATGTATCGTGATGAAGGCGGACACATCTTATTTACCTCACAAGAAGCTCCAGCTCGTTTAACTTTTCATTTGCCGGACTTACGTTCACGCTTAAATATTATTCCTACCGCAGAAATAAAAGCACCTGACGATGATTTACTTTCTGCTCTTTTAGTAAAACTGTTTATGGACAGACAAATAACCCCTTCTCCGGAAATTATAAAATATATTCTTTCTAACATGCAACGCTCATTTCACTATGCCGGACAACTGGTTCAAGAAATAGATAATATTTCGTTATCACGCAAAAGAGCCATCAGTATTCCTCTGATTAAAGAAGCAATTTTTTCATTACAAAAAGAACCTTTGCAACCAAGTTTATTTTAAAATAAGCAAAATCTTATTTCTTTTAATATTTATTTAAATTTAGCCTATTATATTAAAATTAACTTTAACTCTATTTTCAGAAAGTTGAATAATGTTGCAATATATTTTCAATATTTTATCTGCTCCGGAATATCTTAATACAGTTTATACCCGTAGTTTTATTGCATTTTTCATATCACTGATTGTATCTTTATGTTGGGGAGAACGCCTCATCAACTTTTTACGCCTCCACCAAAAAAAAGGGCAACCTATCAGAGAATGTGGCCCGCAATCACACTTAGAAACCAAAAAAGGAACTCCCACAATGGGCGGAATCCTGATTCTTATTAGCACTATCTTATCAATTTTACTTTGCGCAGATTTATCAAATGCTTTCATTTGGACAATTTTACTGGTTCTGACTGTTTATGGTTTTGTGGGTTTTGCCGATGACTACACAAAGGTTACCAAACAAACTTCCAATGCAATGAGCGCTAAAATGAAACTGTTTTTACAGTTTTTAACATCAATTATTGCAATAACAATCATATCTTATCAAACCCCGTCTGATAGCCGTTTTTTACTGACAATTCCCTATTTCAAAGACTTATCAATAAATTTATGCTGGTTTTATATTCCCTTTGCTATGATTGTCATTACCGGAGCATCAAATGCCGTAAACTTAAGCGATGGCCTTGATGGCCTTGCATCTGGATTAATGATTTTGGTTCTTCCGGTATTTTTAGTAATCGCATATATTTGCGGTTCTGAACTTTTTTCCGATTTTTACATATTACCAATACCCAATGCTGCAGAAGTTAGTATAACTTGTGCTGCTGTTATTGGTAGTTGTCTGGGTTTTTTATGGTTCAATTCATCTCCGGCCAAAGTGTTTATGGGAGATACCGGTTCATTGGCACTAGGAGCATATTTAGGTACAATTTCAATTATTCTTAAACATGAAATTTTATTAGCTATTGTAGGTTCAATATTTGTAATTGAAGCCTTATCGGTAATGTTGCAAGTATTTTGGTTTAAAAGAACCGGAGGCAAACGCTTATTTAAAATGGCACCGATACACCATCACTTTGAACAATGTGGTTGGCCGGAAACCAGAGTTGTAAATCGTTTTTGGATAGTTGGCTTTATATTAATGATAATAGGTTTTTTAGCAATAATACACAAATAGAGGATATAAAAGTTGTTCATATTTTCACGTAATAATCGAGGAACTTTAGCTAATTGGTGGTGGACCATAGACAAACCGCTATTGTTTTTTATTACTCTTATTATTGCTATTGGAGCACTTCTGAATTTCTCAGCATCACCTGCTGTTGCCAATCGAATAGGAGCCGGTAGTTTCCATTTTATCAAACGCCAATTCATATTTCTACCGATTGCATATGGAATAATGTTGTTTTTTTCCTTACAAAACCTGAAAAATATTCGCCGAACTGCTGTTTTAGGCTATATAGGCACTGTAATACTCATGATATTAACCTTATTTTTAGGAGAAGAAACTAAAGGTGCGCAACGTTGGTTGCCTATCGGTGGCTTTTCTTTACAACCTTCAGAATTCATAAAACCCACATTTATTGTTGTAGCAGCTTGGCTTTTTGAAGGACAAAAAAAATATCAGGATTTTCCCGGAAACTTTTTATCTGTCGGTCTTTTTGGTTTTACATTACTATTATTACTGTTACAACCTGATGTCGGTATGTCTATTGTTGTCACTGTCATATGGTTTTTTCAATTCTTTTTAGCCGGTTTACCTTTTTTAATTGTAATCATCTTAGGAACACTATTCATCATAGCCGCAGGTGCTGCATATTTTATATTTCCGCATG
Source organism: Alphaproteobacteria bacterium (assembly GCA_015062435.1). Taxonomy (GTDB): domain Bacteria; phylum Pseudomonadota; class Alphaproteobacteria; order RF32; family CAG-239; genus CAZU01. The sequence continues at coordinate 23,280 of SUUR01000020.1, forward strand.
TTCAAGTCAGAATACAACAATTTTTAGCATCAGAAAACAATCTTAGTTACCAAGTCAAAAAATCTATGGAAGCATTTGAAAATGGTGGATTTTTTGGAACAGGCCCCGGTGAAGGTGTTGTAAAAATGCACATTCCTGATGCACATACAGATTTTATTTTTGCAGTTGCTGCCGAAGAATACGGTATGATTTTATGTTTATTCATCGTTGCTATATATGCCACAATTGTAATTCGTTCTCTTTTAATATCATTAAAAGACAATAACCTTTTCATTATACTTTCAGCATCTGGACTTGCAGCCAGTTTTGGCTTGCAAGGAATTATCAACATGGCTTCAACACTGCATCTCATACCCACAAAAGGAATGACTCTTCCATTTATATCTTATGGTGGATCATCATTATTCGGAGTTGCTTTAGGTATGGGAATGTTGTTGGCCATTACTCGTAAAAACGTACACGCAGAGGATCAAGACGAATGACAAAAGAAAAAAGACAAGATCCGTTAATTATCTTAACAGCCGGAGGAACCGGAGGACATGTTTATCCGGCAGAATCTTTGGCTGAAGAGCTATCATTAAGAGGCTATAAATTAATGTTGATAACCGATAAAAGAGGAAAGGATAATTATAAAGGAAAACTTGGCGAGATAACTAATTACTCTGTATTATCCGGAGGCATTGTAGGGAAATCCAGATTATTCAAAATAAAAAGCATTTTCAAAACTTGCATTGGCATAATTCAAGCAATGTGGATTATTCATCGCAAAAAGCCTGCCTGCATAGTTGGTTTTGGAGGTTACGCTTCGTTTCCCGCATGTATGGGAGCAGTATTAAGCGGAACACCTTTGATAATTCATGAACAAAATTCCGTTATGAGTCGTACCAACAGATTCCTTAGTAAATATGCTGAATTTACAGCCCAAAGCTTTCGAAATGTAAAATACTCATCAAACTCCAAACAAAACATTTTTTGCGGAATGCCCGTAAGAACATCAATTGCCCAATTGACAGATAAGCCTTACCCGCAAACGTCATCAACCATACAAATATTAGTATTAGGAGGCAGTCAGGGAGCAAAAATTTTTGGTGAGATAATTCCTCAATCCGTTAAAGGTCTACCGGATTCCATCAAATCTCGTTTAAAGATTTATCAACAATGTCGTAAAGGTGAAGAAGCATCTATATCTCAAATCTATTCAGATTATGGAATAGACCATACCGTGAGCAGTTTCTTTGAAAACATGTCTGAAATATACTCTCAAACTCATATAATTATATCCCGAGCTGGAGCGTCATCCGTTTCAGAATTGACTGTCGCCGGTATTCCTTCAATTTTAGTCCCATTACCGACTGCAGCAGATAATCATCAAGAATTTAACGCTACTGAAATATCTTCTGCCGGTGCCGGAAAAATAATTTTACAAAAAGACTTTACACCTCAAACTTTGCAATCTGTTCTTGAAGAATGGTGCAGCAATCCACAAAAACTGCAACAAATGTCATTAGCTGCACATAGGATCGGAATTAGTGATGCAGCCACACGTTTGGCAAATCTTATTGAAAGCCGAGTTATCATTAATAGAGGAGAATAAAATGCTGGGATTTGGAAAAAACAAAAAAAATCATTTGCTTTCCTTATTACCGGAAGTAAGAGGCAAATACTTGTGCAACGAACCTCTGTCAAAACATACATGGTTTGGAGTTGGCGGACCGGCAGAAATAATGTATTATCCTGAAGATAATGATGATTTAAGTTGGTTCCTAAAAGCCAAACCTTATAATTTACCCATTTGTATCATTGGCGGAGGCTCTAATTTACTGGTTAGAGATGGCGGTATACCCGGAGTAGTCATAAAATTAGACAGTAAATTTTATAAAAAATGGCAAATCAACGAAAATGAAATTACTTGTGGTACCGGAATACGAAATGTTCAACTCAAGAAAATAATGACCGAAAACAATATTGGAGGACTTGAATTTCTAACATCAATACCTGGCCACTTAGGTGGAGCCGTAAAGACTAACGCCGGTTGTTTCGGAAAAGAACTTAAAGATGTATTGATAAAAGCAACAGTAGTTAACGGCAATGGTGAGGTTTTAGAAATCCCCGCCAAAGACTTATCTTTAAGTTATAGAAACAGTTTATTTCCTGATGACTGGATTATTACATCGCTAACCCTAAAGATTATACCTCAACCGGCTGAAGAAACTCTCAAAATCATCAATGAACAAAAGAATTATCGCCTAAGAACTCAACCGCACAATGTAAAGACTGCCGGTTCAACTTTCAAAAATCCCGAAGGTCTGAAAGCATGGGAATTAATTCAAAAATCAGGTTGCGCGGAAATGCAAATAAATGGAGCAAAAGTATCGGAAAAACATTGCAATTTTCTGGTAAATACAGGAAATGCCACAGCTCAAGATATTGAAACACTTGGAGAAAATATTATTGCAAAAGTAAAATCAGCCACTTCCATTACTTTAGAGTGGGAAGTAAAAAGAATGGGAATAAACAAATAAAACTATGAACGCACAACTCACACCCAACATTATCAAACCGGAAAAAGAGTGGCCTCAACGCCTTCTCGGAACAGCCATTATTTTAACGACAATATGGTTATTGGCTGGCATAATCATTATATTCAGAAATGATTTAATCAACAAACGACTTGATAACATGCTTAACAATTTTTACAATTGGTGTGGAACTCAAGGATTGGTACTTGAAGACATAATAATTGACGGAAGAGACCGCACAACACTGCAAGAGCTTAACGAAAAAATATCTCTAAATCGTGGTGATAATATACTTAAAATAGATATTCACGCTCTAAAACAAAAAATAGAAGAATTACCTTGGATAAAAGAAGCCAATATCAAACGCAGTTATTTTCCGCACGTTTTAAGCATTCAACTGACAGAAAAAAAAGTTCACGCCATCTGGCAAATTAATGAAAAATTTTATCCTCTTGACGCTGACGGAAACGTAATAAATGCCAATTTTGAAATTACTGAACCGATACTTTTGATTGTCGGAGAAGGTGCACCACAAAATTTCAAACTATTAATGGCGATTCTCAAAAATGCAGGATCTGAATATATTTCACGAGTAAAAGTAGCTAATTTTATATCACAACGCAGATGGAATCTGATATTAGATGATATTCGCTCCGGAGTTACAATCAAATTACCGGAAGAAGATATTGAGGGAGCATGGAAAAAGTTAGTTGATTTAGATAAAAGCAAAGGTATTTTTAAACGTAAATTAACTATCCTTGATTTAAGATTAAAAGATAAAATAGTAGTAAAATTACGCAAAGGTCCAACCGGAGAACTTCCAAACCTTAGTTTTGGCAGTGAACATAATTTATAATAAAGGAATATCTATGGTAACGCATTCGTTTAATCGCCCATCTACAATTGCTGCTTTAGACATAGGTTCTTCCAAAGTATGTTGTGTGATAGCTAAAATAGGAAGAGATAAACGTATCAATATTGCCGGATACGGCTATAATGCATCAAAAGGCATTAAAAACGGAATAATAACCGATATCAATCAAGCAACCATTTCCGTTGGCAATGCAGTTGACGCTGCAGAACAAATGGCTAATGAACGAATTAACCGTGTTATTGTAAACGTATCCGGAGACAAAATTCGCAGCATAATCAAAGGATCAACCGTATCACTTAACAAAAATCGTCCTGTAAATGATAGCGATATAGCCAAAGTTATTGACAAAGGAACCCACAAAATCAATACTGAAGGTTGTGAATTAATACACTGCCTGCATACCAATTATCGCATGGATGGCGGAGAAGAAATAAAAGATCCACGTAACATATATGGAGAAAATTTATCCGTAGATATATTATTGGGACTCATACCAGACATTCTATATCGTAATATTACTACTGTTGTTAACAATGCTAATTTAGAAATCGCCGGTAAAGCATTTTCTGCTTACGCATCGGGTTTGGCCTGTTTGGTAGATGATGAACGAGAACTTGGAGCCACTATTATCGATATGGGTGGCGGAACAACATCAATAACTTGTTTCAGACATGGTTTTCCTTTTTATTTTTCTTCGATTCCCGTTGGTGGAAACAACGTAACCAATGACATTGCTTATGGTTTAACCACATCATTTTCTCATGCTGAACGCCTCAAAACTTTACACGGTTGTGCTTTTTTAAGCACTCAAGATAATGAAGAAACCATCAATGTATACCCTGTTGGTGAAGAAGATGACAGTAACATCAAACAAATACCTAGAGCAGATCTGATACACATTATCACCCCCCGAATTGAAGAAACATTTGAGATGGTTAATCGCAAACTGCAAGAAGCCGGATTAGAAGACATTTCCAACCATAGAGTTGTCTTAACCGGAGGAGCATCTCAACTTTCCGGTGTCCGAGAAATTGCATCTATGGTTTTAGATAAACAAGTACGTTTAGGACGTCCAAAAAATATTTTAAATCTTCCGGATATTTTACATGGTCCGTCATTTTCAACTTGTATTGGTATGTTGTTATTTGCAATAAATTATACCGAGAGAAAACCCGGAAAAATTATTAATAAACCCAACACCTTACAAGGCAACAAAATTAACAAAATATTTTCTTGGCTAAAACAGAATTTTTAAAAAAAAATCATAAAAATTTATCTTAGTAACTAAACCTTAATGTATTAGATGTTATTCTCAAATAAAATATAAAAATGGTTTTGGGAGTAATATACACTATGTCAATAAAATTAGCCGTACCTGAAAAAAATGTAATGCAATTAAAACCTCGCATTTCTGTTATCGGAGTTGGTGGTGGTGGCGGTAATGCCGTAAACAACATGATCACACAAAACTTGGAAGGTATTGATTTTATCGTTGCCAATACAGATGCACAAGCGTTGGAAAATTCCAAAGCCAGTCGTCGAATCCAACTTGGTTTAGAAACTACCAAAGGTCTTGGAGCCGGAGCACGCCCTGAGGTAGGTAAACTCGCCGCCGAAGAAGCACGTGAAGAAATTGAAAGAGAATTAGAAGGCGCCAACATGGTATTCATCACTGCAGGAATGGGAGGAGGAACCGGTTCCGGAGCAGCCCCTGTTGTTGCCAAAATAGCTAAAGATAAAGGTATCCTTACCGTAGGCGTTGTTACCAAACCATTCCAATTTGAAGGAAAAAAACGTTACGAAACCGCAGAAAAAGCTCTTTTAGAATTTACCAAATCTGTTGATAGTATTATTGTTATTCCTAACCAAAATTTGTTTAGAATAGCAGATAAAAACACCACATTAGTAGATGCTTTTGTTATGGCAGATAATGTTTTATACGCCGGCGTTCGTTCAATCACCGACCTAATGATGATGCCTGGTTTAATTAATCTTGATTTTGCCGACATCAAATCTATTATGGAAGATAAAGGTAAAGCTATTATGGGAACTGGTGAAGCCGAAGGTGAAGACCGAGCCATTAAAGCTGCTGAACAAGCTCTTGCAAATCCACTGTTAGATGATTGTTCCATGCACGGAGCCAAAGGTGTTCTGATCAATATTACCGGTGGTGCAGACATAACCTTATTTGAAATTGATGAAGCTGCAAGTCGTATCAAAGAAGAAGTTGACGAAGACGCAAACATTATTTTTGGCTCTAGTTTTGATGATACACTTGGAGGTAAGATTCGTGTGTCTATCGTTGCAACCGGTATTGAAGGAGAAGGAATCAAACGTAATCTGCCTCCCAAAGAAGCTCCCAAACCGATAGAAACTTTCACAACATTGGAACCTGAAGTTATTCCTTCTAGAGAAATCATAGAAAATAACTTAGAAACATTTGCAGCAATCAAGCCTATTGAAAAAACTGAGATAGCAGATGTTTCAGAAGTGATTGAACACGCAACTGTTGAACAAATAGACAATCTAGAAAGAAACGAAAATATCGTAACAGCCGTAGCCAATGAACCGCAACCGATGTCATTTGCAGATTTTAATAATCTTGAAAAATCATCTGTAATGGAAGATATGCCCAATGCTACGGCTCTATTTAAAGCAATAATCAACAAGAGTGATGAATCCAATGATGATAATATAATAAAGAATGCAATTCCTTCTATGGAAAATACATTCACTCCCAAAAACAGCATCCGTACTTTTGAAGAAGAACCTGAACTGTTTCCTGATCACTCTCCGGTAATGGGAAGTGTTGCAAACAAAACTGAGACCGAAGAAAAATTAATTGTGTCTGATGAAGATGAACACATACCTACTTTTATTGAACGTGTAACCGGTTTTTCAATCGCTAAACGTAATCGCAAAAAATTAAAAGAAACTGAACGTGTTCAAGAACCTATTTCAACATCATATTCGGATAATGGTTTTGGAACAGAAGATAAACTAAATCTGGAAATCCCGTCTTTTCTGAGAAGACGTTAATTATTATAGTTATAAACCAACTAAAAAACTCTAATTTTATAATGAACTGTCCTACAAAGTTTGGACAGTTCATTTTTTTATTACTTATCAATATTTTTTATTCCGTCCACCCTCTTTAATTAGTATTTGACACTTGATAAAAATTATGATATTATCATACTCGGATAAAATAAAAGGGTATGATAATGCTTGAAATAGTAAAGTTTTCACTTTCCTTAACATGCTTTGCGGTATGTATTTTCTCATCATTATTTCCCATAAAAATGTATATGCTGTTTAAGGTGTATCTGTTGCACAGGTAATCCTTATATTTTATCCAAATTC
>SUUR01000021.1 GCA_015062435.1 Alphaproteobacteria bacterium
GGGAGTAAAGACAGAGTTGTCAGCATGTGATTTATCATTAACACGTTTGAGATACGCACCGTTTTGATAATCAGGCAAAAAGTACATTCTGGCAGAAGCAAAGCTTGTGCAAAGAAAGACAACAACAACTCCAAGAACAACGGATATTCTTGCCATCTCCGCCCCCTATAATTTAACCTCACTGATTATAGGATATATTTTTATTGCTCAATTGTCAACAAATAATTGCACACGGTGGACGAATTTAGGGGACATGTAATTGCTTTTATCCGTTTTATTAGGATATTTTCATAAAAATTAAGAGAGATATTCTAACCAACCGAAATATTTTATTGACTTCTCTGATTAAAGATAACATTTGTGTAAAACCGCTTTAGGTTTAAACAGGTGAACGCTCTTAGTTGTGTTCGTCTCGTTGTTACTTTCTAAATCAACATCTCTTTAAGTTATTGAGATTTTTTTGTAGCTATTTTTACATTCCTCAACAAAAAAGGAGTAAGTCCGTGCAGACTTACTCCATAATTTAATACTCAAAAGATCTTCGTTTGAACTTTCCGCTTTGCCTACGTTGTTTTTTTGTCATTCTAAAAGACTCTCTAAACATCGGAAGCCACGGATAAAGCTCATTACAGAACTTCATATTAACCTTCCAACCATGTTGATCTTGAGGGTTAACATTATCACCATGTCTTTCTTCTCGAAGAATCATAAATTCCTCAATACAAACAAAATCTTCCATTTCATTTGTTTTTCCGACAAGTGTGGTCGGAACATACGTCATACGAGGGATTAAAGATTGGGTGAGTAGGGCGTTTACCGGCCCATGAAACAGCACTTTAGCTCCATCTTTAGGCTTATCAACAATCTGATATTCATAACCATGGGCGGTTATAATAACGATTTTGTTTTCAGATACTCTGAATTGAGCTTTGTTTTGCTTATTTCCCAATTCACAGATTGAGAAGAAAGAGCTCTCAACATCACCTTCAATTATCCAACGACGATCGTGTCCGTTTTTAATCTTATACAACAAAACCTTAGTGGTTTGTGTAATTTCGAATTTGAAAAAACTTTCCATATTTTTAAATAATTTAAAGTTAATAATACTTTATTGATAAACATAACTTACAACTATTTTTGTAAAAATCAAGTGTTTTTTGTCTAAAATTATTTGTTTTTGCGCGGTAAAAAGTGAAATTTTAAGATAATGGATATAGCAATCAATGAAATTAAAAAATTATAAAACAACGGAGATGAGTAATCCGGAAAGATATATAGAAAACTACACAAAGAACCGAAAAATAGCAGAAAAATCATTCCGATACTTAAACCTTCAGTTTGCCCTCGTCTAAAAACATCAATAGCTTGCGGCAGTGAATATATAGAATAAGATATAGATCCGATCCAACCGCAAATTTCAATCCAATTAATCATTAGACATATCCGTTTGTTTAAAAGTTTCTGATATTTTGATAACTAACACAATAAGAGCACCGGCTCCACCGCATATATAATTGGGTAACAATACCAATTTATCTGTTGCCGTTGCATAAATGCTGGAAAAAACAGAGCCCATTATCCAAAGCCACAGGAAAGACCATTTAACACCTTTTGCACTTTGGGTTTTATAAGATAAGTAAGCTTGTGGCCAAGAGCTGAAAGCAAAACAAATGGAGCCAAGTAAGCCGATAAATTCTTGCATCTGTTTATCCTGATTTTAATTAACAATATTAAATAATATCAGCCAATAATTTACAAATTGTAAATTATCAAAAAAAAGCACTGAACTCGCATTGTTCAGTGCTTGAATTTTACTTATATAAGTTCATAAGTTTTTGTCTGAGAATCGTACCTGTATTTTTCCCAATAAGTATTCATAGCGTATTGAACCAAAATAACCAAACCTTCTGCAAATGTTTTTAATATTCTGACGGCATTTCCTTCTTCATCAAAGAAAACCTCAAAAATATCATATTGATTATTGGCGTTTCTTATAGCAATTAAACTGCGATTTCTTGCCTCAAGCAATAAATTATCTCTGTCCATTTTTGAAACATTCTTGTTTAGGCAATAATCAAGATAAGAAATATTTTTACCATTTTCTGTTTCAATATCATTAAAAGCGAGAGCATTATTATGATAAGGTATGGTAATAACAATTTGTTTGTTAATCAGGCAGATATCTTCGTTGTTATATTGATATACTCCGTTGACACTGATAGATTTACCGAGAGATATTCCTTTAGGATTTTGCTCACAATAAAAAGAATACTTTTGGGTAACGGCATTTTCAGTTCTTAAAGTTTTTTGAGAGGTATTAATTCTGTAATCGCTTACTGTTTCCTTCAAATACAAAAGATTGTCTTGCAGTATAACTAATGTCCAAAAATTATCTTCCACAGCATATAATGCATACCTGAAACAAGTATCGTTGCATTTAATTATCAACATTTTTTCCGGATGAGAAAGGTCATTGATAATCAGGATAATACCAAAAATTACAAAAAATAGACAACCAAACAGATCAAATCCGTTTAAAGAAACCAAAACAGGTGCCAATACAAAAAATATGAAACATGTAAAAGCAACAGTAAATGTATGTTTTTTCCAAAAACCTACATTTTTCCATACATTGGAATACAAAAATAATAAAGTTTCGTACATATAAAAATAATTTAAGTTAATAATTAATTTTTACGCCACCATAACATAAATATCAAAATTTTAAAGTTTTTTTTGTATTTGCATAATTAAAAATAAAAAATTAATATATTTGGTATAAAATAACACAAAACCAATTGATGTATAGGATCTGTAATGGACGAAGAATTTATTGATGAACTTAGCGAACAACAACGAATAACCTTTGTTAGAGCTTTGTTTTTTATGATAAAAGCAGATAGTAGAGTAGATGATGCCGAACGTTCATTTATGCACGATGTTATCAAAATGTATGGATTGGTAAATAAGCTTGATGTATTAACTCAACCAATCTCTCAAGATATTATACTTCAAGAAATATCTACAAATATTCAAGACAGACGCACATCTTTGTATCTTCTAAGAGAATTGTTGTTGGTTGCCGGAATAGATGATGATATGGAAGACAAAGAAGCCGGTTTTATCGAAGAAGTAGCTACGGTTTTAAAAATTGAAGATGAAAAAGTTTTAGCCATAAATGAACTTTTATTAGATCGCAAAATATGGTTGCGTAAGTTAGCAACAGTAATGGAAGATGAAGAATAACCAAACGGAGTAAACTATGATAAATATGCGATTAAGAGGTATTGCAAAACGTGTGGTTTCTGTATTGCCTAACAAACAAATCAGAAAGTATTTGCGAAAAAAGTTTTATCTTAAAGATATACCTTATACCCACTATGGGATAAGATATTTTAAAAATGTCAAAGATGGAAATCGCATAATTTTAGAGACACTACAAAAAGGTGAACCTTGTCTTGTTACCAGATTTGGCGGAACAGAACTCAAATGTGTTGATTGGTTTTATCGCCACCGCCATGATATCAATATTACCTATCCAAAATCTGTGGTTGATAAAATGAAGTTTAATGGAGGTTTCTTCAAACCAGATAATGATTTACTCACCAGATTCTGTTGTGATTTTATAAGGATTATACCCAATATTGATATTCTTGGGGTAATTAATTTTTGGGGCAATACCGAAGAAATTCTCATGGAGAAATATAATCAACAAACAGAACTGGTAGAATTCCTTTCTATTGGTAATCAACCCCATTTTGATGATGAGCCTTGGACACAGTATCTTGAGGGTAAAAAAGTTTTGGTTATTCATCCTTTTGCCGATACCATTATATCTCAATATAAAAAGAGAGAAAAACTTTTTAAGAATCCTAAAGTTCTTCCCAAATTTGACTTAAAAGTTATAAAAGCAGTGCAGGGGCTGGGCGGTTCTAAAGAGGTTGAGCAATATCAAAATTGGTTTGATGCGTTAGAAAGTATGTATCAAGAAATTGACAAAACAGATTTTGATATTGCACTTATCGGAGCCGGTGCATACGGTATTTTCTTGGGTGACTATATCAAACGCAAAGGCAAACAAGCTGTACATATCGGAGGAGATTTACAAATACTTTTCGGTATAAAAGGAACCAGATGGAACGATAGGGATATCGGCAAGAAAGTATATAATAAGTATTGGGTTGAAGTTGATGAAAAATACAAGCCAAAAACTCTGAAAGGCTTTCTGAAAGCCGAAGGCAACGCCGCATATTGGTAATATTTATACAGATAATCAATAATAAAATTATAAAGAAATGTAAAAAAAATACATTTTCTTCAATTTTGTCTATTGTCATTTACTCATTTTTGTGCTAATTTAGTTGTGATAAAGAAAATTATTAACTAAAAAATACTATTATGAAAAAAATTAAAAAAATTTTGCAAGAGAACAAGTTCGTGAAAGTTACTTTCGTGCTTGTCATGTTGTACGTAGCACTCACAGTAATCAGAAATTCTTACGGCATTACCGGTCCGGGAGAAGGTGGTGTGTTAGTCACATTAGGTACAGTATCACCGGAAACCAAACACGGCATAAGCTTTAAAATGCCATTCATCTCAGAGTTGACGAATTATAATATTCGCCAACAAACAACGGATTATACTGATATAAGCCTTAAAACCGGAGATTTGCAGAATGTTTTTCTCTCATTTTCGGTTATATATCAGATAAATGACCTTTCATTGCCGGAAATGGTACAAGAGTATGATATGAACAATTATGTTCAAGATATTCTGTCACCAAAGGTTGAAGCTGCAGTGCAAGATGTTATTGGTGAGAATGATGTCTGGCTGCTGGTAACAAAGAAACAAACAGTTACCGATGCATTAAAATACATTTTGGCTGACAAAATGTCTGAAGATGATTATCTGGTAATAAGAGATGTACTTCTGAAAGCACCAAAGTTTGATGCATATTTCGAGAATGAAGTCTTGGCTAAACTGACAGAAGAAGTTAAGTTGGAAAAAGCCAAAATTCAAACTCAAATTGCTCACGAAGAGGCGCAACAGATGTTGATAAAAGCATCTGTTGATCCTAAGGTAGCTGAAATGATGTCAAAGGCTTTGTCAAATCCGTTGATAATCAAATATGAGGCTACTAAGGCTCTCCGTAAATGGAACGGACAAGCTCCGTCAACCATCATGAGTGGTGCAGAAAACACCTTACCGATAATCGGTATTAATAAATAATGTTTAATCTAAAAAAATAAAAATATGATGAATATTGTTTTTTTACCGACATCATATAATGTGTTGTTTGTTACCGCTATAATAAGTATGATGTTATGGTGGGGTATAGATACAATAAAAGAAAAAAAGATAAACTGGAACAGAAACAAAGAAAAAGAAGCTTTAGATAGTTCATTTTCTTGGAGATCCTTATTTTTATCTTTACTCCTAACGGGAGGAAATTTGTTATTGTATATGGATTTATCAAGTCCTTTTGAAGGTAAAGTATGCTTATATGTATTGGTTATACTGACAATTATAAATGTTTTGGTACTTAGTTACTTATTCAGCGGCTTTAGCTTAAAAGAAAAAGTTTGCTTAATGAGCATCTCAGAAAACGCTATCATTACCTTTAATGTAATCGTTTTCTTTTTTATATACTTATATGATTATGTTACTGCTGACATTTACAAAGATTATATAAGTATAATAGGGACAAAAGCGTATAGTTTTTTAAATGTAATAGTTTCAGCAGCAATTACATTTTGCAACTATAAATTAATTTTAAAAGAATAAAAGAATAAAAAAACATAAAAAAAACAAACCGTTTTCTTGTAAAAGAAGACGGTTTTTTTTTGCAAAATTCAATAGCAGTTTTTATGTGCTAGCTTAATATTGCCGGAGAGAACATTTCCAACCCAAAGATGGAGTCAGATAAGTACTGGGTAGATAACGCCTTTGAAAATTATTATTAAACGCAATGTTTGAAAAGAATACCGGAAAGATAGGAAGATCGATGATGGATAAAAACCTTTTAGTAAAGCAATTTGCACATAAATAGCAACCGCCTTCCGTTTATATGGAAAGGCGGTTTTGCTTTCTAAACAGAACAGAAAACAACGCACCGAAAATACGAATATGAACAAATAAGTGAAAGCACCGAATATATGAAGAAGTGCTATTTGTATCTTAAAAAATTAGGTATCATAAAATCACAACATCAATTTAGTCGTGAATTTTTGAATAAATCACAAGATTATATGTCTATGATAATATGTGAATCACGAAAACCTGCAATCAATGCTATAAACAATCTATTGCATAATCTAAATGAGCTATATTCACTTTATGAGGAATTTGACAACAAAGAAGCAATAAACCGCAATCTTTATTATTTAATAGATAAAGGGCAACGCATTATTACCAAAAGAATATTGTCATATTTGTAAAGGTCAATAAATGGAATTAACCATCGCTTATCATAAATTGATAACATTTAATAAGAAATACACCTACATAATGAAAGACGGACAAATTGTTTTTAATAATGGTTGGTCTTGGATTGTTGTATTCCAATCCCTTAATAAAAGAAATTTCGCTATTGTTAAATATTTTAATGGTAGTTATTCAGTTATTGAGATTTAAACATTTTAATTTATTGCTTTTTTATGTTTTTTCTTTTAACCTCTTTATATATTAATATCAACTAAATGTGATGAGAGATTAAATGATTGGAACTGCATATTGTGAACATTGTAAAAAACAAGTAATGGCAAAGAAAAAAGGATGCAATCATGGACTACATGCTATTTTAAGTCTTATAACTGGTGGAATTTGGCTTATTGTTTGGCTTTTATGTGTAATAACATGGGATGATTATTATTGTACAGAATGTGGAAAACATGTAAAAGTCGGCTCTGAGGAGCCTACATGTCATTGTCCTAAATGTAAGGCAATTATAGAAAAAGATAGTTTGTTTTGTCCTCATTGTGGATTTCAAGTAGAAAAAAGATGTAAGCACTGTAATGAAAAGAATAATTTAGTAGCCCATTTTTGTAAAAAATGTGGTAAAAAGTTAGAAGAAAGTTAGATTGTAAATCAATTTATAAGTATAAAATATACATTTATATTAAACATGTAATATTAACACATAAAAAGAAAGGATAAATGTATGAAAATACGTTTTTTAATTCTTACCGTTTTTATATTAAGTTCTTGTGTTTGTAAACAAGCGCCAATTTTAACACATGTTATGAAAAATGAATTTAATGTTAAGCAGGCTCAACAGTTAATGAAAAAGGGGAATAATACTATTATCGGAAATGCGTTTATAAGACAAAACGGAGGAGGCGTAGTTACTTGTGCAGGAAGTAGAGTTTCCTTAGTTCCTGCAACAAGTTATGCAGAAGAGCGATTAAAATATTTATATTCGGGAACAGAAAAAGGATACAATCCCATAATATTTAAGGGTTGTGGTCAGTTTGGTCCTGCAATGGAATATAACTTTACACCATCTCCTGATAATTATACTAAATTAACCAAAGAAACTGTATGTGATAGTTCAGGTCATTTTAAATTCAATAATGTTAGTGAAGGTGAATTTTTTATAATAACTAATGTAATTTGGCAAGTTCCTTCTACAACATCTTATACTATGGTACCTAATGGTGGAACCTTGATGCAAAAAGTTATTCTAAAAAAAGGAGAAACAAAAGAGATAATAATGAGTCGTTAAATTTAATAAAAAATAGGGCGGAATAAATCCGCCCTTTGTAATTATAACCCAAAATTCTCTTTATATCGGTAATAAGTCGGTTTAGTGATTCCATATTTTTTAAGAATTTCACATATACGAACCTTATTTTTTTATATCTGCTTTCAATTGTTTCCAATTTGCATACAACAAAACCCCACCATAAAGGTGAGGTTTTGTTGTATCTGGTCGTCATTGTCAGAGATAATGTGGAAAAATATACCACTTAAAACAATGGGGTTAACAGAGTAATTTTATTATTGTTTTACAACAACTTATTTAAGACAAGGAATAATGTGTGCAACATTCCACAACCAATCAAGCTAAGGTTTGTCATATTATTTGGAACGATTTAAATGGTTGATTTTATAAAAAAACTTTAAATAACTCTACTAAATTTAATCTAAATTTTGTAACTTTTTCCAAAAATTCATCTAACGATATTTGGGAACACGTTTCTCCAGTATGAATAAATTCTTTAATTGAAAAATATCCAATTTTAGGACAAATCGTCAGTTTCATTGTTGTAGAGATAACATTATTATGTTTCACAAAATTATCCAAATGGTATAAATATTTATATTCATCACTATCTTTAATTTCATTAAATTTATCAACTATCCGACAAGTTAATGGATGATTTTGATGTTTTTTTGTAAATTTATCTTTTATATTAGTGAATAAGACTTTATTTTCGTCTATTCCTAACGAAAAAGAATTATTTAAAAACAATGCCCAAATATCTGTTAATCCAATACACATAATTGCTATATATTCGATATACATTTCTACTTTAATCCACAATTCAATAAATCTAGGATCTTTACTTCCAGTACAATGTTTGGGATTAGAAATATCTAATAATGAGCATTCTTTTTTTATATACTCAATTGCATACAATATCATTTGTTCTTTGTCTGCATAAGCATTTACAATATCCTCTGAATATTGTAATTGTAATTTTTTACACCCTTCTTTCAACTGTTTTGATGTAATTTCAGATTTAGAACCATCTGTATAATTAAACTTAATCATAAAATGTGCACCTTATTTCTCAGGAACTGGTAATCCAAATTTTGCTAGTGGAATATATTCAAAATAATATGAACAACCGACAGAAATAATGTATTCCAAAACATCTTTATATTGCTTTTTTTTAAACCAGTCGCTTAAAAGATAAATATACTCTACTTCCATATTAAGTTGTGATAACAATTTTTTATATTGTTTTTTCTTAAAATCACAAGTTTGTAATTTTTCATCAACAGAGCCTGCTACTTTTTGAAATTTACATTCTATAACAAAAAATGTATTATTCACGACTACATAAATAGAATCATCTGGTAAAAGCTTTTTAGATAAAATAGAAGCATAATCAACTTTTCTGTAATCCAAAAATTTATAAAGTGCATTTTTCTTGAAAATAGAAGCAACTTGTTCATTATTATAAAAGACATCTATCCAACCTAATTTATTTGGACTACATGAATATCCTTCTTGATTACACAAAAAAGTTTGTAAATCTGTTTTACCTTCGAATATCAAACCCGTTTTTGTGTTTGCGCCACCAATTCCGTTTTCTTTCATTTATTACCTCCTTTTACAGCAGAAAGTCTTTTTTCTGCAAGTTCTACAAATTCTTTTTCTTTTTCAATACCAACAAATTTTCTGTTATGTTTTAATGCCGCAACACCAGTTGTTGCACTTCCCATAAAAGGATCTAAAATTAAATCTCCTTCATTTGTTGATGCTAAAATAATTCTTTCCAATAAATCTAATGGTTTTTGAGTTGGATGTTTTCCAAAAGTCTTTTCGCTTTTTTTTGGTGTTCCAATAGCCCAAACACTTCTCATTTGCGTTTTTGGTTTTTTGATAAAATCGGATGAAAAATCTCCGTTTTTCATTAATTCATAATTAAAAGTATGTTTTATTTTTTTGTCTTTTCTCGCCCAAATTAATGTTTCATGACTGGCTGTAAAATAACGACAACACATATTAGGGCTGGCATTTGGTTTAAACCAAGAAATATCATTTAATATATGATATCCCAATAATTGCATCGCAAAACCACAAGAATAAATACTGTGATAAGTACCGGAAACCCAAAGTGTTCCGTTTTTCTTTAAAACTCTTTTACAAGCGGATAACCATTTTTTATGAAATTCAAAATCTTGTTCAAATCCTTGACTTTTATCCCATTTGCCTTTATTGACGGAAACGACTTGTCCGTTTTGACAGGTAATACCGCCGTTTGATAACATATATGGAGGATCAGCAAAAATCATATCAAATGTATTTTCTGGGATTTCTTCCAGAATTTTTAAACAATCATCATGATATAATCGATAGTTCTTCATCATACGCCATAATTTGTAATGAGTATTTCTCTGATTTCACCACGTCCATCCGAATTCGCATTAATCAAACGTTTGGCTAAAATACGATAAATGTTATAATCATGATATAAATCATCAAAAAATGGATCGGGTCCAACATTAGTTGGATCTGAATTGCTTAACATTTGCAAAGCCCCCAATTTATGTGCTTGTTCAAAAATATTTTTCAAACGGATTTGTTCATTATCATCAAAAGTTTCTACGGCATAGGTTGTAAAAGAAGAATCTTTTAACGGACGATATGGAGGATCGTAATAGATAAATGTATTATTATCTGCGAAATCCAATGCTTTAGCAAAATCTGCTTGTAAAATTGTTGCTTTGCTTAATGCTTTTGAAACAGCTATTAAATTTTCTCTATCCAGAATGCGAGGATTCTTATAACTTCCCATCGGAACATTAAACAACCCTTTGCTGTTAACTCTGAATAATCCATTAAAACAAGTTCTGTTTAAGAAAACAGTTAATGCCGCACGTCTGATAAACGATAAAGAATAATTGTTAGCATCTATTTTTTTATCAAACGAATTGTATTCGTCACGCATTTGATAGTAAAATTCTTTCCTATCAGTTGATGAAAAATAAGATATTTGTAAGCGTTCTAGTTCATCAATCAATTCCAACACATTATTTTTGATAACGTTATAAAGAATGACTAATTCCGGATTAATATCAAACAAATAAGCTTCTTCAAAATAGTATGAATTAGATATATCAAAAAAGACAGCCCCACCGCCAACAAATGGCTCAATATATTTTTTGATTGCGCCACAACGAAGTTTATTTGGTAATTTTGGAGATAGTTGAGGCAATAACATACCCTTACCACCCGCCCATTTTAAAACAGGAGATGCAAAGTTTATTTCATTATTCTTTTGTAATGCTAATTCTGCCATATTAAACCTCGTTCGATCATTTTAACGATAAAGAAAAAAAATAGCAACTTTTTTTGATAAATATTCAATTTTTTTATGTTTATATAACTTTTTTATACCACGTGTGCAAATTGTAGAAAATGAAACCAGCTTATAAATAAGGATTTTTTCAGGCTGCGGAAATTGCGATATCTATTTCTATTTTTTTACTAACCTCTGCTTGGCAAGATTCGGAAAGTTAATGTCATACCACTATAATCAATTATTCAAAAACAATAACTTACAGTCAAGTGGCTCTGGCGAAAAAATCACATTGCACAAGGTATATATATTTGGGCAAAAGTATATATCTTTTAAGAGAAAAGAGAACAACCACATCGATTTTGGTATAAAATCACTTTTTAACAGTTGGCTGTCCTAGGGCTTTGCAGGGGAATTGGACAACAAAAAAAGCGAAAGTATATTCTTCCGCTTTTTGATATTGGTCGGGACGAGAGGATTCGAACCTCCGACTTCTTGCACCCCATGCAAGCGCTCTACCAGACTGAACTACGTCCCGAAATATTTAATAGAACCCAACACTATCACAATAATTTAATTATGCAACATTATTTTTTAGAATTTTCTAAAGCCTTAGACAATTCTTCTTTCATATTTGTCAATTGTTGTTGCAAAGATGTGATAAGCTCAAGGGTAGGTGCATCTGGCTCAATCTCCGGAACTTCAAAGAAATCTTTTTGAATTTCTTCTCCAACCAAGTTTTTCACACCTTTATGCTTAAATAACTTTTGAACCCCCTCAATGGTATAACGTTTATCATACAGATAATGCTGAATAGTTTTAATAACTTCCACATCATCAGGACGATAATAACGACGACCACCACTACGTTTCATGGGTTTTATCTGATCAAATTTTGTTTCCCAAAAACGTAGTACATGAGTTGCGATTCCTAACTCTTCAGCAACTTCGGCAATAGTTCTGAATGCTGCTTTACTTTTATTGACAGGCATTTTTTATCTTCAATAAATTTAGGCGTTAATAATCTTGCGCATAGTTTGTGAGGGCTTAAAAGAGATAACTCTACGAGGAGTAATCACAGCTTCTACACCGGTTTTGGGATTACGACCGGAACGAGCCTTTTTATCTCTCAAAGAAAATGTTCCGAAAGATGATAATTTCACATCATTACCATTACTCAAGTCGGCAACTATTTCATCAATAATCATATCTAAGATATCATTAGAATCTTTTCTTGACAATCCGATTTCTTCATAAATAGATTCTGCTACATCAGCACGAGTAATAGTTTTCATTTTAATCCTCTTTTGTTAAATAAATAATTTTGTTAATCTGATTTGCAAAAATTTTTATACTAAAAACACCACTAAGGCAATAGCTAATCCACAATTTTTTTATAAAATTTTAGATTTTTAATACAGCACCGCCCCAAGTAAAGCCGGCACCCATAGATGTCAAAAGTACAATATCACCTTTTTTAACTGTTCCATCATTAACTTTTTGAGATAAAGTCAAAGGAATAGATGCAGCAGAAGTATTACCATGATTCGCAATATTGGTCAGCACTTTTGCCTTATCAAATCCCATTTTTTGTGCAGTACCGTCGATAATTCTGATGTTGGCCTGATGAGGTAATAGCCAATCAACATCATTAGCGTTTAAACCTGCTTTTTCGAGAGCTTTTTCAGCTCCGTTTGCCAAAGCATTTACTGCATATTTAAATACTTCTTTGCCGTCCATCTGAATAAAACCTGATGATTTTGTGGTTGAAACACCACCATTAGTCTTCAGAGTTTCGATGTGTTTGCTATCTGCAAAAATACGAGTAGCCAATACATTTGTTTCTTCAGGGTTGTCTGTTGCTTCCAATACAACAGCACCGGCACCGTCACCAAATAATACGCAAGTTCCTCGATCCGTCCAATCTGTGATATTAGATAATGTTTCGGCTCCGATAACCAAAGCTTTAGAAGCCTGTCCGAGTCGGATGGCATTATCTGCTTGAGTAAGTGCATATATAAAACCTGAGCAGGCAGCGGATATATCAAAAGCCGGCACACCTTCTCTGATACCAAGTTTGTTGGCCATAACCAGAGCTGTTGACGGGGTTGTATAATCCGGAGTAATTGTTGCCAAAACCACCAAATCAATATCAGAAACATCAATGCCGGCATTTATCAACGCCATTTTAGCAGCATTTGCAGCCAAATCAGATGTTGTTTCATTATTAGCAATATGTCTTGATTTTATTCCTGTACGAGTAGAAATCCATTCGTCATTTGTATCAACAATTTTTGATAAATCGTCATTTGTCAAAACTTTTTGAGGAACGCAATGCCCGTAGCCGACAATTTTAGAGCTAATAGACATCATAAATAGCCTCCTGAGAAAGCTCATCTAAATCCATATTTTCCACTTCTTTTCTGATTGTGGATACAAAATCACGACGAACTAAGCTTGCCGCATTATTTACGGCAACTGAGAATCCCAGAGCATCTGTCCCGCCATGGCTTTTAACAGATAATCCGTTCAATCCTACAAACATTGCTCCATTATACAAACGAGGATCCATAGTTTTCTTTATTTTTAATATCACTCCGAGCATGAAAGGCAATCCGATCTTAGCCCAAAAAGATTGTTTTATGGCATTTTTAACCATTCTAATCACCAAACGAGCAGTACCTTCGGTTGATTTCAAAGCAATATTTCCGGTAAAACCGTCAGATACAATAACATCGGCAACGCCATTAGGAATTTCATGTGGTTCAATATAACCTCTAAAATCAATATTCATATTAGAATTTTTGATGATTTGCGCAGCTTGACGGATTTCTTCTTTACCTTTCATTTCTTCTGCACCGATATTGAGTAATGCAACACGAGGTTTATCGATTCCCAAAGCGTGTCTTGCCAAGATATCACCCATCAATGCAAATTCTGCCAAATTTATTGCACTACATTCGGTGTTTGCGCCCAAATCCAACATTACATACTTGCCGCTATAATGAGGCATAATACTCACAATTGCCGGACGATGAATTTTTTGAATGGTTTTCAACACCAGTTTGGATATTGCCATCAAAGCACCGGTATTTCCGGCAGAAACTATTGCTTGAGCTTCTCCTTTACGAACTGCATCAATAGCCATATACATGCTTGTATTTCGATTACGAATTACTTGAGAAGGCTTATCTTCGTTACGAACCATCTCAGTAGTATGACGTAATTCACAAACTTTTAATAAATCGGGATATTGATTAAGAATAGGGGAAACCTTACTTTCATCTCCAAACAAGATAAAGCGCATATCTTGATTCTTTTTAGCAGCAATAGCCAAACCTTCAATCACGACTCGGGGAGAATTATCGCCCCCCATAGCATCAATTGATATGACCAGATTATTATTTTCAGACACAACCTGCTCCATTCAAAAAATAAAAATAAAGATAATAAGCCTCAGACCGAAATCTGAGGCTAAATGATAAAATTACTCAGCGTCAGTGCTTTTTTTGAGGACAACCTCACGACCATCATATTGTCCGCAAGAAGGGCAAACATTATGAGGTTTTTTCAATTCTCCGCAATTAGGGCATTCCATATAAGAATTTGCCTTAAGAGCGTCATGAGAACGACGCATATTACGACGAGACTGAGTTGTTTTCTTTTTAGGTGTAGCCATTGTCTTATACTCTAAAATTAATGTTGTTTAATCGATTCAGCAGACATTAATACTCTATTTAGTTTTTAAAATCAACTAAATAAAATGTCTTTTTTGCGAAATTCTGCACATCTTGTACCTAATATTTTATAGTTTTGCAAGATATTTTTTTTATTTCTTTAATTTTGACAGCGCTGCAAAAGGATTATTATTTCGAGTAGTTTCTTCATCAAATTCGGATTCAAATTCAAAAACCTCACCATCTTTGCGTGGAAAATCATCTAAAACAAGAGCCAGTTGTTCCATAGCAATTTCAGCTAAATCAATTTTTCCACCTTCAATCAGGTCTGGAATTTCATCATCAAATTCAAATTCTTGTTCTTTAAGTTGATTGTAGGTTAGCTCTGTATCAAAAAACAGTTTAAATTCATGATTATAATTTTTTACAAATTTTTCTAAAGATATCACACTTGTTTGCTCGACATCGGCATTAATATTGCCCCAAACATCAATTCGATGATTTTTTTTGCTGAAAGAAACATTAATTTCACTTTCAAACTTTAATATTCCATCAAGTTTTAAGATATCTTGAATATATTTTAATTGCTTCTCGGATGCAGATATTTTATAGGTCTTTATACCCATGCCCATATCTTCAATATTTAGTGGATAAGAAAAAAGCTTTTGCATAAAAAAAATCCTTATGCTATAAAAATGAAAGTTTATAATAATAAATATCGTCAAGGATTTTAAAATGTCAACTCCCAAAATCATTATTACCGGATTTATGTTTTTAGCTCTTAGCGCATGTTCAACCGACAAAACAGAAGAATGGTTTGTAACCCATAATGGTAACATGCCCTCTGAAGAACGTATCTCCCAAATCTCAAAAGGAGATAGTCAAGATAAAGTAATGCAAATTTTGGGAGCACCATCTACTGTTATTTCATTTGATAAAAATACATGGCTATATATGTCATCAGATATTAAAAGGGTGGCATTTTTTGCCCCCAGTGAAGTCAAAAGAGATGTTTTGACTATCAGGTTTGATGATAAAGGAGAAGTAATAGAAGTCTCCCGCTTAAATAAAGACTGTGGAAATGAAGTAAAAATTAACTCAGATGAAACTGAAGCCCCCGGAGAGAACTTAGGTTTCTTCCGTAAATATTTCGGTGGAGTAGGGCAATACAACCCTTTAAGCGGAATGGGTAAATAATTTTTATTTTATAATATCGGTAATTGTTGTTTTTTCTATTATCGTAAGCTTGAAAAGAGCTTTTTTTTACAATCAAAATGTTTTTCATCGGATATATTAAATTCGTCTACCTGCTTTGATATTTGATTAACACGTTGCAAAACCTATGTTATCTTAGAACATGGGAAAGATAATTGTGCCTAAATAAAGGGCAAGTTATTAAATTTCCAACTAATGGTTTTTTATACCATTTAAATATACAGGTTATAAATGTGAGGTTTCCAATTATCCGTATATATATGATGCAATACCTTCTTATAATTGCAGTTACACATCTTGTGATAACCTTGAGAATAATATAAAAAGGCGAGCTATCATTTGTTGTAATGATTATGCAGCTCCTACATATGGAGCACCAGTGTGTGATTGACGTTAAATCTACATCACAAAATATTGAATATACACATAACAGGTTGCAAACGCTACCGTAATTAAAGTAATTGGCACAGACCATTTCATAAAACCTAAAAAGCTGATAGGAGTTCCTTGCCTGGCTGCCATTCCGGCCACAATTACATTAGCTGATGCTCCTATTAAAGTAGCGTTTCCGCCAAAACAAGCACCTAAAGACAAAGCCCACCATACCGGCATCACTACTTCTCTGCCACCCAATACAACTTCCATAGATTTAATCATGGGAATCATTGTAGCTACAAAAGGAATATTATCAATTGCGCCGGATACAATAGCTGATACCCATATAATCAGCAAACTGGCTTTACTGATACTTCCTTCGGTAAATGCAATAAATTTTTGTCCCAGCATTGCTAATACGCCGGTCACTTCTAACCCATAAACAATTACAAACAATCCGGCAAAGAAAAATATTGTTGTCCAATCAACCATTGCAAATATTTGTTCTACTTTATGATCTCTTTCATCGTGTTTATTTCCCATTGTGTAAAGTAAAAGCAATAAAGCACCACCGGCCATTGCGATTGTACCATTTGCGATATGCAAGTATTCAGCACTTATAAATCCGGCAATCACCATAAATAGTATAGTTAGAGATTTTACCAACAAAGGAAAGTCTTTGATGCTGTCTGCTTCATGCATCATCATAATTTTTTCTCGTCTTTGTAAGGTAGAAATTAATCTTCTGCCAAAAAAGAAGTCAAAAATAGCAACAACAATCAACATACATAATATCACGATAGGGGTAAGCTCTTTTAAGAAATCCATAAACGAAAGATTGATAGCAGAACCAATGAGGATATTGGGCGGATCACCGATTAGAGTTGCTGTTCCGCCGATATTCGATGCAAAAATTTCAACCAATAAAAACGGATAAACCGGAACTCCGAGTTTTTTTGTGATTTGAAAAGTTACCGGTACAATCAATAATACGGTAGTTACATTATCCAAAAACGCAGAAAATATTGCCGTTACCACCGCCAACACAATTAAAATTCCTCGGGGATTTGCATGCACTTTTTTTGTTCCCCAAATTGCCACATATTGAAATACACCGGTTTTTTCACAAATTCCTACAATCATCATCATACCGATAAGTAATGCCAGAGTATTAAAGTCAATTCCCTGAAAAGCTTGAGCTTGGGTTAATATGCCTGCAAAAATCATAATTGATGCACCAAGTAAAGCCACTACCGCTCTATTAAGTTTTTCGGTAAATAAAATAGCATATGCCATAATCATAATTGATGTGGCTACAATTTTGGCATCTAGCCCCCATACAATTTGGGGAGTGTTCAATAATTCTGCAGCATGCATAAGAAAAATCCTTATATTGTTATTTTTTTACAATATAATCTCAATATTATAAAATTGTATTAAAAGATAGTATTTATTTTTTACATAAGTGTCTGATAGCACCGTATAGGGTATCAATTTCTTGTTTTGTAAGTTGATTTCTGGTAAAAATATTGCGCAAATTTATCACCATTTTTTCTCTTTTTTCATCAAGCTTAAATGCGCCGCAATCGCTTAATAAATCTTCAAAAAACTCGCAGAATTTAATGGTTTTTTCTTTATCTGCAATTTCGGTATTGTTTGTAACTAATGTATTTTCTGACATTGTTTTTTGGGTTTTATAAAATTCATATCCCACCAGTAAAACTGCTTGAGAAAGATTAAGCGAACAATGTTTGGGATTAAGAGGTATGTTTATGATTGCATTAGATAAACAAACATCTTTATTATGCAAACCGGTTCTTTCCGGACCGAATAATATTCCGCATTTTTGGCCATATTTTAACTTATCTGCCATATCAGTTGCTGCAAATTCGGCACTGAAAATGGGTTTAATCTGATCTCTGTGTCTTGCTGTTGTTGCCAACACCCAATTAATATCTGATATTGCTTCTTCTGTGGAAGAATATACTGAAGCATTATATAAAATTTCTTCAGCATTGGATGAGGCTGCAATTGCTTTATCTGATAAGTGGTTTTCTCTCGGTTTAACTAAACGTAATTCTGCTATACCGCAATTCATCATGGCTCTGGCAGTCATGCCGATATTTTCAGCCAATTGAGGCTCTATTAAGATTATACAAGGTAAGTTATTCATTGATTATGCTCTATCGTGTAAATTTTTTACGTCCTGAAGGAGATCTGTTTTCAGTATTGATTTTGGGTGCTTCTTTTTGAAAAGTTGGAATTGTATCTACATTAGAAACAGTGCTTTCGGGAGTTTCAACAGATGGTTGTTTTTGTGGTTGGAGAGTGTTTTCCGTTTGAGACGGTTGCTCTTTTATACTTGTTAAAGTTACCAATTCTGTTTCAAAAAAGTCATTAAGTTCTTTTCCAAATCTGTCTGTATCTTTGTAATTTATATTTGAATCGGAATAAGTTAATTGTTGATCTTCTGGTAGTTTAAGATTTGCTCTGAGTATCATATGTTTTTTTAGAGTTTCAACTGTTTCTGCTAAGCGTCTTCTATTTCTTTCATCACTTTCTGCTGCTGCTTTTTTTATCTTATCATTTAGCTTTGCTTTCATTTTCAATATTTCTTCTTCTGTCAATGCGATAGGACGTTCTTCTTCATTTGTATCAACTGATACATCACTTTCATTAGCCAAACAATTTTTTATTGATAAAGATATCAACAAAGACAACATAAATATGTATTTTTTTGCAATCATATTTTGTCTCCTGATTAATCTGTTGAAATAATATTCATTGTATTAAACAGGATATTTTCAACATCTAATCCTGAACCATCTTCAAACACATCTAAAAAACCGGAGAAAATTGTATCCAAAGGGTTGCCGTTGTGTCCTAAACTGTTATAAGCATCTCGCAATTGAGATGAGTATGCTGACGGAAGATTTTTGATTTTTTCATCATAAGATGTCGGTATTTTATATCCCATATCACGTAAATGTTGTGTCGCAACAAGCATGTTATGTCTGTTTACTTCCGGAGCAATCATTTCTTGTCCGTAAGCGGTTCCGAAAGTTGTAGCTTCACCTACATAATTAAGCTTTCCGTGTTGTCCGCTACCTCTCCATGTTTTTATACCGCTTTTATCTCTGGCTCTTGCCCAAGGATCAACCGGAAGAATATTCCCGTTGGTTTGTCCGTTATTATAAGTTGGAGATTGTGTTATATCCGTATTGGCAACATTATCTCCCATATAACCGCTATT
The DNA here is from genome assembly GCA_015062435.1 of Alphaproteobacteria bacterium. Classification (GTDB taxonomy): domain Bacteria; phylum Pseudomonadota; class Alphaproteobacteria; order RF32; family CAG-239; genus CAZU01. Next base: position 19,554 of record SUUR01000021.1, read on the forward strand.
TGGAGAAATATTCCAAGGATTTGCTGGTAGCTGAGCCCATACATTGCAAGTATGCATAAAAGCTCCAATGGTACAGTATAATGCCAACTTATTCATAACCGCCTCCGGCCTAAACTACATACTATTATAATATCACAAAAAATATCATATTAATAGTTACAATTTTGTTAAAACTATTGTTTTTTGATATTGTGAGCCGTGCGTAGTTTTTTTATTTCATTTTCCAATTGGTCAATTTTGCATTTGATGGGATCATCATCTGTGGCACATATACCATAAGCCACAAAATCTGGTGAGGATTTTTTGTTTTTGATACAAGGGTGCGCCGGAACACCGATAACCGTTTGATTGGCGCTGACATTTTTGATAACTACCGCATTTGCTCCGACTTTGACATTATCTTCAATAGTAATCGGTCCCAAAATTTGAGCACCGGCACCTACTGTAACATTATTACCGAGAGTAGGGTGTCTTTTGTTTGTTATTTTTCCGTTTTCATCAAATGCGCAAACCCCACCTAATGTAACACCTTGGTAAAGAGTAACATTATCTCCAATCTCAGCTGTTTCTCCGATAACCACTCCCATACCATGATCAATACAAAAGTTTTTACCGATTCGTGCGGCCGGATGAATTTCAACACCTGTAAAAAATCTCATAATTTGAGCCAATGTTCTGGCTAAAAGTTTTAAATTGTGTCGCCATAACCAATTACATCCTCGATAACTGATTATTGCCCATAATCCCGCAGAACACAACAAAGCTTCTAATCTTGAATTTGTTGCAGGATCTCTTTTGATTACGGCGTCTATGTCGGAAAGAATCATCTTGAATTTTGAATCCATTTTATGTTATATTCCCTAAAAATTAACAATTTATACAGTTTTAATTAATATAATACCCGAAAGTTATAATTTTAGGTTAACACAAATGACAGAAGTTTTATTTAATGGTCACGCCGGTCGTTTAGAGGGAAGATATCACCAAAGTGACAACCCTTCAGCTCCGGTAGCTCTTATTTTACATCCGCACCCTCAGTATGGCGGTACAATGAACAATAAAGTTGTATATACATTGTTCAGTTGTTTTCAAAATCTTGGTTTTTCAGTGTTGCGCTTCAATTTTAGAAGTGTTGGACGCTCTCAAGGTGAGTTTGAAGATGGTCCGGGAGAACTTGCGGATGCTACTGCTGCCTTAGATTGGTTACAATCAGTTAATCCGGAAGCTCGTCAATGTTGGGTTGCCGGCTATTCTTTCGGAGCGTGGATAGGATTGCAACTTCTTATGCGCAGACCTGATATAAATAACTTTATTGCAGTTTCTCCTCCGGCAAATGAAAAAGATTTTGCGTTTTTGGCTCCGTGTCCTGCACCGGGGTTGATAACTCAGGGGTGCCTTGATGAGATTGTAAATCCGTCCAGTGTCAGTACTATGGTAAAAAGATTAAACACTCAACGTAATGTTTCTGTTGATTATGCCATGATTGAAGGTGCTGATCATATGTATAATAACCACTTAGTTGATTTATATAAGATTGCAGGTCATTATATCATAGATGCCATGAAGCGTAAATCTCCGTCTAAGAAACGTCGTGGACGTCGCAAAAAATCTGAATTAGAAGAAAATGATAATTTGCTGTTGGAAAACAATAGTAGTGATGATGGTTTTGATAATGAACCTGATGATATTGAATTAGATGAGGAATAGAATAAAAAATCCCGCAATTGCGGGATTTTTTTCATTAACTAATCAACATAAGATGCACGGCGTATTCTGTCATTAATAGCAAGCCCCAATCCGTTATTAGGTATCGGAGCAATGGCAATGGCCGAATATTTTTTTTGGTTTTCGGCAATACGCATATATGCAAACAAATTAGATGCTGCTTCATTAATGTTTCCGTCAACGCTCAAATTGAGATGTGCTTTTTCGGATTTTCCGAAACCGATATAAAATTCATCTTTTTTTACATCATTTTCAGATACATTTATTCTCATTGGTATTTTGGGGGCATAATGTTTAAGCAATTGCCCCGGTGCAGATGGTTTATCGGAATTACCGGAGGATACAAACACTTTTTCACCTGTAAATTTTTCAATATCCTCTTTGCTAAGACCACCGGCTCTCAAAATCACAATTTGAGAGGTGGTTAAATCAATGATTGTCGTTTCTACACCAATTTTGCATGCTCCGCCATCTAATATCATATTTACTTCGTTACCGAGGCTGTCTGCTACATGTTGTGCCGTAGTAGGGGATATACATTTAAACTTATTTGCAGATGGTGCTGCAATCGGGGTGCCTGAAGCTTTAATTAGGTCTAGAGCCAGTTGATGATTAGGCATTCTTACTGCAATATTCGGTAATCCGGAACAAACCAAATCTAAAGCAGGATTTTGGTCTTTACGTTTCAGAACAAAGGTTAATGGACCGGGCCAAAAATGTTTGGCCAAATCCAAAACTCTACTATCTGTTTGAGCATATTCCTGCAAAAAATCAATATCTGCTATATGAGAAATCAACGGATCAAAAGCCGGTCTTTGTTTTACGGCAAAAATAGATGCTACGGCTTTCGCATCATAAACATTGGCACCTAATCCGTATACAGTATCAGTCGGAAAAGCTACTAAACCTCCGTTTTTTATAACATCAGCCGCTTTAGCTGTATTTTCCGGTGTATTAGAGTATATATTATTAGTAACAGTCATCTAATTTTAAAAAATCCCACAAAGCATCTTTACAAGTATGATATGTTTTTAGCACTTCAAAATCGACTTTGTCAACGATTTGATAACAAGAGGAAATTTTGTTCCATTGTAAATATTCTAATTCATTCCACCCTAGTATTAGATTGTCTGTTTTATTACGGGGTGATATTAGAACGTTTTCGGTTATAATATCTAAATCACTTTCTTCACGAGGATTAACTCCAAAAATAACGCAACCATCGCAAGCTAAAGAATTATATTCATGTAAAACTTTAATATAATCATCAGGTATTTGAGGCATGTTATTTAACATCAACCTTCTTTGTGTCATAATTAATTTGGTCTGGTCCAAAGGCTTTCCTTTGTATGCACTTTTCATACAATTTATTTTATCTGTTATGCTTTGCATTTTTTGCCATAAACAATGTTGGGTTAGTTAAATATTGACGTTCTCTTTCCAGATTTCTTTTGATTTGATAAATAGGATCATATCCGCCAAAAAACACTATATCATCATGGATATCATATCCGTTTCCGAAATGAAATGTTCGATGATGAGGATGCACAAAAGTCAGAATCGTATTGCTGAAATCATTTACTTTTGACGGATCATCCATTTCCTGACATCTGAAGATATTGTGATAATGATGAAAGTTCAGAATTGCATCACCGCAACCGTTGCGCATGTTTTCTCTGACTTTTTTTATAAAATCAGGTTTATATTTGAGTGTAGTCATAACTCTTGTAAATTCATTACCGTAACAAGCTTCAAACATCTTAAAGTTTTTAGAACGAGAACATTCAAAAGCTTGTTTTTTGTGTTCTTTTTGCCACAAATACAACATTTCGGAATAGTCAAAAAAGTTTAGATTGGGCAAAACTTTAGGATCTATTTTCATTTTAGCCAGTTGCTGATATATTTTTCCTTTACAAGAAGCAAAACCTTGTAGTTTTGCCATTTTTTGCCAAGTTGGAGAAAGTTCTAAATTATATTCTTTAAGAGATTGTTTGAAAGAGGGTTCATCATCAAAAGTATTTTGTTGCTCACATGCAATTTGTTTGGATCTGACATACCCTTCAGAAAAATCCGTATCATCAGGGCGTCTGAATTGTCCGTCCCAATCCAAATGAATCATCCATTTTTCTTCTCTGGTTGTTGGAACAGTATCTTCTTTATCTTCGTGAGGATGCAATCCACAGGCTGTAAGCAGTAAATGTATTTCATTTTTCAGCCCGACAGAACTTGCTTTACTGGTTTTTTTGTGTTGTTTTGTATACTCATTAACAATTCTGTTTCCGTTTTTGCCAAAATTTGTATCTTCTTTTAATTGTGCATTTGCAAGAGCGTCTAGCTTATCTCTCAATGTAGCTACCAATTGTCTTTCTATTGAACGTCTTTTTTCTTGTTTGGGTTTACTCAGTCTGGTCATTTATATCAAACCTTATTTTTTCAATTTTTGTACAATATAAGTTGTTTTTTCTAAATTTTCTACAAAAAATTAATCGTTGTGGAGAAAAAATTCAGTTTTTTTTAATAAGGTTATGATAAAAGTAATAAAAAAGTGAGGTGTAACATGTTAGAGATAATATTTTCCGGTAAAAAAACATCAAAAATAAAAGTAATTTGTGTTTCTGAAGGGAATCGGATAAATTCCATTCATTTAAGCAAAGAAGAAAATGCAATGTTGCAAAAAAAAGCTGATGAAAACTGTTTTTGCGGTACAGTCGGCAGTATTATGGATATATGCAGAATAAAAGACAGGATATTGGTATTGGGGGTAGGCAAATCGCCGACAGAAGTACAAATCCAAACAGCAGGAGCTGGTTTATATTCCAAACTTTTAAAATCTGAAAAAGCTTTAATTTTGGTTGAACCAATAAAATCTTCAAAACTTTCAGATGAGCAAATTGCTCATAATTTAGCTTTTGGTTTATTATTAGGCAGCTATCGCTTTGATAAATATTTTACCCGAAAGAAACCGGAAGACTATCCAACTTTGGAACAAATTATTTTTAACGTAAAAAATCCAGAAAAGACAAACAAAAATTTCAAACACTATATAGCTCTGGCCAATGCTGTTCGTTATGGTCGAGACTTATGTAATGAACCGGCAAATCATCTTACTCCAGCTATTTTTGCTGATGATATCAAAAGATTGGAATATCTTGGATTGGAAGTTGAAATACTGGGACAACAAGAACTCAAAGAACATAATTTCAATTTACTTTTATCCGTTGCTCAAGGTTCACAGCAAGAGCCTAAAGTTGCAATTATTAAATGGAGAGGAAAACCGAATTCAAATCAATGGGACTTAGGGTTGGTAGGTAAGGGCGTTACTTTTGATAGTGGCGGTATTTCAATTAAGCCTGCATCTGGTATGGAAGATATGAAACAGGATATGACTGGTGCCGCAGTTGTAGTATCATCTTTAAAAGCTCTAGCTCTGCAGTGTGCACCTGAAAATGTTATTGGAGTTGTCGGTTTGGTTGAGAATATGCCATCAGGAACAGCCACACATCCCGGAGACATTGTTACTTCAATGTCCGGACAAACAGTTGAAATTATAAATACTGATGCAGAAGGAAGGTTAGTGTTAGCGGATTGTCTATGGTTTATCCAACAGCAATATGGGGTGAAAAAGATTATTGATATCGCAACTTTAACCGGAGCAACAATGCGTGCTTTAGGCGAAGAATATGCCGGCTTATTCAGTAATAACGATACTCTAGCGAAAGATTTAATTATTGCAGGTGATAAAAGCGGTGAAAAATTATGGCGTTTACCAATTAACAAAGGCTATGATAAAAAAATAAACTCAGATATTGCTGATATGAAAAATATCGGAGGTTCTCTTGCCGGAGGAAGTACGGCAGCCTGTTTCTTGCAAAGATATATAAAAGAAGATACCAAATGGGCTCACTTAGATATTGCCGGAGTAGATAAAGAAAATACCGGTAAACCGATATGTCCCAAAGGAGCGACGGCATTTGGTATCAGACTGTTAAATCATTTTATTCTCAATAATTTAAATTAATCAATCAATAAAAACCACCCTTTCCAAATTAGGAAAGGGTGGTTTTTTAATCACTATTGACTATTCTGCAATAGTCATATTTGCCATATGCTCCAAGAGTGAGCGTTTTTCCTTAACGTTTTCTTGAGCCTTGTTGAGCAATGTTTCATAACGTTCAGGGTTAGCTTTGTTCACAATTTGGAAACGAGTTTCATTAGCCATATAATCAGCCAATGGCAAGGTCGGAGCCTTTGAGTCTAACATCAAAGGAGCTTTACCGGCTTTAACATTTTCTGGATTATAACGATACAACGGCCAAGAACCGGATTCAACAGCATTCTTTTGGTGTGTTAAACCATCAGCCAAGTTGAAGCCTTGAGCAATACAGTGAGAGTAAGCAATAATGATAGACGGACCATCATAAGCTTCAGCCTCGTTCATAGCTTTGATTACTTGAGCATCGTTTGCACCGAATGAAACCTGAGCAACATATACATTACCATAAGACATAGCAATCATGCCCAAATCTTTCTTCGGAATAGCTTTACCTGCTGTTGCAAACTTAGCAGAAGCGCCCATCGGAGTAGCTTTAGACTGTTGACCGCCGGTATTAGAATATACACCTGTATCCATAACCAAGATATTGATGTTTTTGCCGGAAGCAATAGCGTGATCCAAACCACCAAAACCAATATCATAGGCCCAACCGTCACCGCCCAAAATCCATACAGATTTCTTAATCAGGTAATCAGCCAATTTATCCAAATGCTTAGCTTCATTAGAATTAATGCCTGTTAATTTAGCACGCAATTCTTTAACCAAATCACGTTGAGCATCAATTTCAGCATCTGTGGTTTGCGGATTATTGAGTAATTTCTCAACCAATTCAGCACCAATTTTATCTTTAAGACCTTCAAGCAATGTTTTGGCAAAATGAGTTTGCTGATCAATAGAGAAACGCATACCCAAACCAAACTCGGCGTTGTCTTCAAACAAAGAGTTTGCCCAAGCCGGACCATGACCTTTTTCGTCTTTAGCATAAGGAGTGGTAGGCAAGTTACCGGAGTAGATAGAAGAACAACCGGTAGCATTAGCAACAACCATTCTGTCACCAAAGAGTTGGGTCAAAAGTTTAACATACGGAGTTTCACCACAACCGGCACAAGCACCTGAGAATTCAAACAAAGGTTGAATCATCTGAGTTGTTTTTGGTGTGTTTTTAACAACTTCGGTACGTTTAACATAAGGCAAAGTCTCAAAGAACTTCCAGTTTTCTTTTTCAGCTTCCAGATGGTTTTCAATATGATCCATATTGATTGCCTTGAGTTCAGGATTAGCTTTATTCTTAGCCGGGCAAGCAGAAGTACAAATTCCGCAACCGGTACAATCTTCCGGAGTAATTTGCAAGATAAATTGTTTACCTGCAAATTCTTTTCCTTTGTAAGGAGCTGATTTTAATGTTGCCGGAGCATTTTTCAGTTCTTCTTCGGTAGCAACTTTCATACGAATAACACCGTGTGGGCAAACCAAAGAACATTTACCGCATTGGATACAAGTTTCAGGATCCCAAACCGGAATTTCGGTAGCGATACAACGTTTTTCATATTGAGTTGTACCAGTCGGCCAAGTTCCGTCAACCACATCGGCAAAAGCAGAAACCGGCAATTCATTACCACGATCGGCAATAATTTCTCCGGTAACTTTCTTCACAAATTCCGGAGCATTAGCCGGAACAGGCAACAAGCGATGGAATTTAGAAGTAACTTCACTCGGATATTCAACTTTGTGCATGTGAGCCAAAGAAGCATCAACAGCGGCAAAGTTCTTTTGAACAATAGC
>SUUR01000022.1 GCA_015062435.1 Alphaproteobacteria bacterium
CTTATATTTTATCCAAATTCTATACTTGTGAAACATCTTAAACAGCATCTCTGTAAACTTGAACGAGATACTCCGGTCAAGCCGGAGTATGACAAAGAAAAAATAATGGAGCCAGAAAGATGAATAAATATACCATAACATCAATAATGATATTACTTTCTTCATCATCTTTGGCTCAAGACAGTTGTCAAAACAGCTATACAAGATATAAAAATGGAGAACACGCATGTGATAGAACTGCAACTTGTCCAGGATTAGCTAAACAAGCCTCATCTACATGTCCATAATCTTTAAAATCGAACTTTAATTAACATTGTTATAACCTCTTGACAATCGGTTTTGACATGCTATCTTTTAGCTAATAAAATTACAATTATGTCTTACTTAAAATTATTGTGTTATGAAAGCACCAGAAAATGCATTAGTTATTAAATCAGGAACTCGAATAGTTGAAAAAATCAGCTTTATTTCCGTTACCGGCAGTTATTGCAAGCCTCAGCAAAAAGAATATATGCCGGAATTTGTGAGTAACCCTACCTATGCAGGTATGAAGATAGAAACGACTTACAATAAAGCTAAAAAAACTATTAAAAACTTTATGCTCAGAGGTAAATCCATGTCTGTAGCAGAGGTTCTTAACAGCTCTTTTATCTCTGAAAAAAATAAGTTGTTAGTCAAGCAGTTGGTATTGGAAAATGAAGAGAATATTGATACTCTTTATTTTATCTACAATCCGGTGTCTAAAAAATTATATTATCAGCCTGATGATTTCATTGCGATTAATTTTTAGGAAAAAGTCGGCCTTCGCCGACTTTTGTTTTATTTATAAATATCTTCCTAAATAAAATTCAAAACACCGATTTTCATTAGAATTTTTGAAAACATAACCATCTCCTAAGCGATAAACCATTAGCATCTGCTATTTCGATAACTGATACGCATCAATTTATTAACATCTTCAAATACAATAAAAACAAACCATAAGTTAATATATAACACAACAATAAGACAAAGCTTGATAGCCCTATAAGAATGTGTTTCATAAATGGTTGTATTTTAAATAATTTTTTTGATATCAACCAGATTAGCCAATAATATATCGGTGTTAGGATACAATAAATTAATGCATAAACCTTAATATCTATCCAATCCCCGTTACCAACATCAATATCTTCTCCAACATAAAAAGCATATATTTGACTAAGCGAAATACAAATTACCGTTGCTATGCATAAACCTGAACAGATATTCATTAAAATTTTTATGATTTTTAGAATTTTTGAAAACATAACCATCTCCTAAACGACACAACCATTAGCATTATAAACAAAAAAAAGTATAGAGCAAGTTGATTCTTGCTCTATACCGACAATAATTACCTACACAGCCCTTCAATAAACTCTCCTCCACATTCTTTACATTCTCTTGAATTTAATTTTTTTCTATCTTTAGGACAAAGTTTACAGTTATAACTATGTTCCGGTATATATCTTTTTCCGGAACAAAATCTAGAACATAAATTTTCATTATATCTAAGATCAATATCTAAGTTTTCATAGCATGAATAACACAAACCATTTTGATCTAAAAGAGGAGTATCTTTCGGACATGAAGGATAGCTTGAAGGACTTCCTCCCGGTCCGGCAATTATAACTCTTTGAGGACAAATTGCACTAAGCTCTTCTGCTCTCCCCCAATAATAGTCAGATGAAATAGCAACTTCTCTTTGAACATCACAAGAGAAACATTGATAATTCCACGATTGTAAAGGCTTTTCCGGTGGGCAAGATTGTTGAGGATGCATTCTCTCAGATACTTCATATTTAAGAACTCTATTATCCTTAAAAACACAATACCCTTGTTTATCAACATAGCGATTAAGACATACTTCACAGTTAGACACCCCAACAAATTGACTGGCATCATCACAAGATACGCACTCATTAAACATTCCTCTTAAAGGTTTATCTGAGGGACACGTTTTCAACACACAATTATATACATAGTTAATCCCTGTACCAGAACCAATAGTGTTTGTTTCTCTGTTCGAACAAACAGAAGTGCAATGCTCAGGGCTTCCTACCAAAATAACACCCGGATAGTCACATTGGTAGCATTTAAGAGGAGAACGATATGCACAAATGTTTGTATTATCCGGGAATACTATAAAAAATAAACAAACCAAAAACGTTATTAAAATTGTTGTTATTATTAAACGCATTAAAAACCTCTTTATAATACTAATACAACATAATAGTAATCATAATTATTTATAGCTGTAAAGTTTAAAACCAGCCGATATCCTTATCCCTATCAGGATCAAAACTTTTTGCAGTCCAATCATTTCTAATTTTACTAACACCAGAACGATGTGATTGTTTTGCAGCTTCCTGCCAATTTCCTGAATGTATCGCTTCTTTCATTAATGTATATTTATTAAACTTTGGTGTTCCTAAATTATAGTTCATATCTAATGAGGATTGCGCCTGTTCTTGTAAGCGTTTGCGACGTTCTTCTTCGGTTTCAAATTGATTATTGTAATACATTTGTTTCTCCATAAAAAAAAGCTCACTTTCTAAAAAAAGTGAGCAAGTTAAAATAAAAAGGTCTGTTTTGAACCAAACAGACCTTGCATAACGATACATAATTCGTATATCTTATCAATTTATAACAGAAATTGTCCCCGTTTGTCAAGTCTGTGGATAAAATGATGTATTTTTACATCATAAACTTCTTGTCAAAATTTGTTTTTGGAGTAATTTATTTATCAGCTTATAATTTTTTAGGGATAAATAAATATGAAAATAAGAACTCGTTTTGCCCCCTCTCCGACCGGATATATGCATATCGGAAACCTGCGTACTGCTCTTTATGAATACCTGATTGCAAAAGCTGAAGGCGGAGATTTTTTGCTTAGAATTGAAGACACCGATCAAAAGCGGTTTGTTGAAGGTGCTACCGAGATCATTTATGATACTCTAAGAACTGTGGGAATGGAATGGGACGAAGGTCCTGATATCGGCGGAAACTTCGGACCATATGTGCAATCTGAACGCAAACCGATTTATGCAGAATATGCGCACAAACTGGTTGAATTAGGTGGAGCTCATTATTGTTTTTGTTCCAAATCTGAGGCTGATGAAGAAAAAAATGAAGAATTAAACATAAAGTTCAAAGACCCTTGCAAACAATTAAGTATCGAAGAAGCAAAAAAAAGAATTGCTAACGGAGAGCCATACGTTATTCGTCAAACCATAAATAAAAAAGGTAAGTCTAAGTATCATGATGAAGTGTATGGTGACATCGAAATTGACTATGATGAATTAGATGAAGGTGTTTTATTGAAATCTGACGGTTTCCCTACTTATAATTTTGCCAATGTAATTGATGACCATCTGATGAACATTACCCATGTAGTGCGTGGTAATGAATATGTATCTTCCACACCGAAATACAACCTGATATATGAAGATTTCGGTTGGGAACATCCTCATTATGTGCATGTTCCTCCAGTGATGAAAGATGCTCAACACAAGCTTTCCAAACGTAATGGAGATGCATCTTTTCAAGACTTGCTTGCTAAGGGATATTTACCGGAAGCCATTATTAATTATATTGCATTGTTAGGTTGGAATCCCGGTACAGAACAAGAAATATTCTCATTGGAAGAACTGAAAAAAGTATTTACAGTAGACAGATTGAGTAAATCTCCATCTATTTTTGATATCACCAAACTTACTTGGATGAACGGTTGCTATATCAGAGCCAAATCCATTGAAGATTTTTATCAATTGGCTTTGCCTTATTATGCGGATATGCCAAACAATGTGGATTTAATTGCATTGACCAAAACTTTACAGCCGAGAATCGAAACTTTGGCTCAGATTGAAGAACAGGTTGATTTTGTAAAATCATTACCTGATTACAGTACAGATCTTTATATTAATAAAAAAATGAAAACAGATACCGAAATTGCAAAGTCTGTATTGCCAACAATCAACGAAGTTTTATCTGCACAGAATGAGTGGACTAATGAAATATTATTTGAAAGCTTAAAATCTTTGGCTGAAAAACTTGGTGTTAAAAACGGGCAAGTACTTTATCCGGCAAGAATCGCCCTTAGCGGAAAAGAAACGACACCGGGAGGGGCAACGGAAATTGCTGTCATATTGGGTAAAGAAGAAACTCTGAAACGTATTGAAAAAGCTATTGAAAAATTAGTATAACATATTAAACCGTCCAATGGACGGTTTTTTATATTACTCTCCCCAAAGTCAGAGTATCTACTGATTTGGCTCCTGCAGATTTGAGTGTTTTGGCACACTCCCTTAAAGTTGCACCGGTAGTTAAAACATCATCAACCAATAATACTCTTTTTCCTTTTATGGCAATGGGATTTTTCACGCTAAAAACATTATGAACATTTTTTTGCCTTGCAATACCTGACAATTCAACTTGCGGTCTGGTCTTATGGTGACGTATCAATGATAAATTATCACATTCTATACCGCTAATCTTGGATAACTCATTGCATAACAGCGCAGATTGATTGTATCTTCTTTTGATTAAGCGTGTATAGTGTAGCGGAACAGGAACCATTATATCTACACCGGCATTAAAAATATCCTCTCCGGCAACAAAAAGTATTTTAGCTAAATAATTGGCGTTTTCTGTCCTATCGTTAAATTTGAAATTTAAAATTAAACTTTTAGAATCTTCGTTATAAACAAATGCTGAGCGACTTAATCTAAAATGTGTCTTTTTATTTTTTAAACATCTGCCACATAGCATTTTGCCATCATTATCTTCTAAAAATTCAAATGGCTGTCCGCATTTTTGGCAATATGGTTGTGTAATAAAATTAAGTTGATTTAAACAATGCTTGCAAAGTCCGATATCTTCTTTTAGAATTTTACCGCACTTTTGACAACGAGGAGGCAGAAAACTATTTAATATGACCTGCCATATTCCCATTTATAGCTCCTGTAAACACAGATGAATGTCGTTAATATTATCAACAACTATAATACCGGCTTCAGATAAAGCATCTTTTTTATCCTGTGCAGAAATAATTCCATGTGTAATAATGTCTCCGGCATATCCCATTTTGTGTCCGAAAGGAATGGCACTTCCAGCCACAAAAGCAATTACGGGTTTGGGATTTTTTAGTTGACGGTAGTATTCTGCGGCTTGTTCTTCAAATGTTCCACCAAGCTGTCCAATAAGAACAATGGCTTTGGTTTCTGTATCTTCATGAAAAAGTTTTAAGATATCTACAAAATCTTGGCCTATGAGCATATCATCTCCTAAACCGATGACGGTAGACTGCCCCTCTCCGGCCCTGTTGGTTTCAAGCACAGCTTCATAAGTAAGCGTTGATGAACGTGATACAACTCCAATTTTGCCTGATTTATGAATATTTTCAGGAAAAATACCCATTTTTGCTTGATTGGGAGTTATAATACCGGGCGTATCAGGACCTATAAGTTTAGTTTTGCTTCCTCTAAGGACGGACTTAATTTCTAACATATCTTTGAGCGGCACCCCATCTGCAATGCAAACAACCAACTCCAACTCTGCTTCTGCAGCCTCAATAACTGCAGGCTTTACATGTTGCGCAGGAACATACATTATACTAGACGATGCACCTGTCGCAGATACAGCTTCTGCAACGGTATTATAAACAGGTAATCCCAAATGAGTTGTTCCTCCTTTATTTGGAGTGACACCTCCAACAACATTGGTGCCATAATCTATGGAGCGTTTAATATGGAAAGTTGCCTGAGTTCCGGTGATCCCCTGACAAATTACCTTTGTTGCAGAATTAAGCAAAATAGACATTATTCCATAGCCTCCATTTTGGATATAAGAATTTTTACAGCGTCTTCCATATTATCGGCCATAACAATAGGTAGTTTAGACTCTGCTAAAATTTCTTGAGCCTCTTCTTTGTTGGTTCCTTCAAACCTAACAACAAGAGGAACATTTAAACCTACTTCCGAAGCGGCGGCAACTATACCATCAGCTATCAAATTACAGCGCAAAAATCCACCTAAAATGTTTATTAAAATTCCCTCAACTTTAGGGTTGGATACAATTATCTTGATTCCTGATGCTATCTTATCTTTATCAACACCACCTTTTACGTTTAGAAAGCAAGCTGTTCCAACACCTTGTTTTGATAACATATCCATAGATGCTAAGGCTATGCCGTCTCCATTGACAATACAGCCGACAGATCCATCAAATTCACTATAACCAAACTTATATTTGGCGGCTAATAATTCTCTTGAATTGGCTTCATCATCATCTTGTAAACGTTTGATTTCCGGGTGACGATAAAGAGCATTGTCATCAAATGAAATTTTTGCATCTAGGGCAACTAGTATTCCGTTTTTTAACACACCTACCGGATTAATTTCCACCATTGTGGCGTCATAATCCAAAAATATGCGGTGTATTCCGTTAATCAACCGTTTTAGACTATTACCGCTTTTTGAAGAAAGTTTTAAAAATTCCATCACTTGCTTTACTTGAGGCATATTGGTTTTGCCTTCTAAAGCTAAGGGCAAGCGCAAAATTTTTTCCGGATGATTTATCGCTAAGTTGGTGATATCATCGCCAGCCGTATTGGCCGCCAATAACGTGAGAGTTGCGTTTACTCTATCAACCGCTAAACCAAGATAAAATGCATGTTCTATACGGCTATATGCTTCTACATATAATCGGCTAACGGTTTTTCCCTTAGGACCGGTTTGAATCGTTACCAAAGTAGAACCAAGCATTTGTTCTGCGTTTTTGATAATTTCAGTACGTTTTTGTATTTTACGAATTCCGCCTCCGCTGCCAGTGCGTTTTTCAAGAAAATAACCTTTTTTTCTGGCACTTGATTGAATTTGAGCCTTTAACATCCAAGGACCTCTGGAAGAAACTCTCGAGGCTACTCTTCTGGACTCTATCGGAGTATAAGCAACATCTCCTTTAGGAATATTTATTCCGTAGCGTTTTAAGATTCTTTTTGCTTGGTACTCGTGAATATTCATCAATTATTACCTTATAAAATGTCTGCGTAGTGCTTTATCTTTTCTGTCATGGATAACAATCCGTTGCGTCGACTGGGAGAAAGATGTTCGCTTAACCCCAGTTTAGCAAAAATATCTTCAACTGCAACAGCTTTAATTTCTGATGGGGATTTATGATTATATATGGATAAAACAACCGCTATCAACCCCTTAACGATCATAGCATCACTATCTCCGTGAAAATATATTTTATCGCCATCTTTTTCGGGAACAAGCCAAACTTGTGATTGACACCCCTGAACTTTCCATTCATCTGTATGAAAGCTTGCAGATAACGGAGGAAGCTTTTCTCCCAAGTCAATTATGTAGCGATATTTATCTTCCCAGCTATCCAGAAACTCAAAATTATCTATTAATTCCTCTATTGTCATAACATTATATATCCAATTTTCCAAAAATTGCTATCGGGCTTCCGGTCAACTTTGCCCACAGCCTATCACCAAAAGAATAATGCCACCATTCTGAGGGATAGTTTACAAAACCAACATCAGAAAGAGCTTTTTTTAAGATTTGTCGATTATTACGAGCTTGTGGTGAAATATTTGCACAAGTAAATTCCGCACTATCATCAAATCCTCTGACACAACCTCCCATATCATATTCAACTCCGGCATTATCTGCTAAAGAGATATCAACAGCTGCTCCGGACTGATGTCCACTACCTTGTCTGTATGGATTGGCAACGTATCTGTCACATAAGGTAATAAACTCTTCTGAATTAATGTCAAGACTTGGATAGAGTTTGTGATTTTGAGCAACAATGTTATTCCATAATTCTACTTGTGCATACATCGGACGATAAGCCTCATATATAACAAAATTATAGCCCTCAGGTAAATTATTCTTAGCTTTTTTTAGCAACTTATAGATATAGCTACGGATAGTTCTTACATCGGTATAAAGCGAATTGAAAAATATACCATCTGTCGGGTTGATTTCTTCAAGAAGAATATTTCTTTCAATTTCTTGAATAAGCTTTGGCTCCATCAAATCTTTGTCACTAAACATTTTTGCCTCTACGTTGTTTGTATTTGATAAGTACGGCCAACATATCTGGATAGTGGCTATTAAGTGCACAATTTTTATAAAAATCTGCCTTATGAACCTCAAAAATTACTCTCGGTTCATGATTACCATATTGCGAAGACTGCTTATATCCGGTTTGAACACCGCCTATCCTCTCAATGAGCTTTTGTGAAAATTTATTCTTAGGGTGTGTGGTGATATCCAAACGATTATATTGTTTAAAAAATTGATGAACAACACTTTTGACAGCCTCGGTGGCATAACCTTGTGAACCATATTGCGGATCAATAAAATATCCAAGATCTCCATATATTGTTTTATTCCCCTCCTTAAACGGAAGCATGTCTATTGTCACATTACCGATAAGCTTACCATCAAGCAATCTGACGGCCAAACGATAAGTAGAACGGGGAGTTTGTTCTTTTTCTCGTTGCGCTTTAATGAGAAACTCAGACACCTTTTGGCGAATTGCGATATCTCTATTCGGTGTTTCTTTATCAACCTGAAAAGTATAAAACGGACAATAGCCTTCTGCCGAACGAACATCTGCATTGTGATTTATATGAAACGCTATTTCTCTTAAACGTTGATAATCTTGTGCAACAAATTCATCTATAAATAAACGAGATGTGTGTATCGGAATCATTTTTGAAGATGGCATACAACTATTTCCTTTCTGTTGATTATTATCATACAATAATCGTGGTATTTTTTTACAATTTATGTATTTATCCACAGAGATTAATCTTAAGTACATTTTTCGTATAAAGAATATAAATATATATGATTATTGGGGGTTATACAGAATAAAGGATTTAAAAATTTTTATTCTATCGATGTATGAACAACATAACCGAGTATGATGATTATTTATTTGAAAATACTTAACTTCTTGTTCGATTAAAAGAATTCAAACATTGCTCGAGCTTCATCACTCATGTTCTCTATGGTCCATGCCGGTTCCCAAACAACCTTCACGGTAACAAGACCTGTTCCCTCAATGCCAGATACCGCATCGGCTGCTTGTTGAGGCAAGATTCCGGCTACCGGACAAGTAGGAGCAGTAACCGTCATATCAATGTCAACATCTCCGTTTTCTTTTTGCTCTATACGATAAATCAGTCCCATATCCCAAATGTTTATCATAATCTCAGGATCAGAAACGGTTTTGAGGGCGTCAATAATTTCTTCTCTTGAAACAGGTTTAGAAACACTATCCAACTTCTTTCCTGCATAGGCTATATAGTCTTGTTGCATGGCCCCATTTTCGCCTAACCCCATTGCCTCTAATAGTTGTTGTTCATTATCATCAAATATTTTATCGTCCGTCATTTGTGGTTCCTAAAAAAATGTTTTGGCTTTTTGCAGTGCCAATATCAAACTATCAATATCCTCTTGATTTGAATAAAGACCTAAAGATGCTCTGGCTAAAGATTCATAACCCATTCTTCGTACAAGTGGAGCTGCGCAATGATGTCCTACTCTGACAGATACGCCCTCTTTATCCAAAATAAAAGCCAAGTCTTGAGGGTGTATGCCATCAACAACAAAAGAAAAAACACCACCTTTATCATGAGCTGTTCCAACCTCTATTAGACCTTTTATTTCTGATAAACGGTTTCTTGTATATTGTGTCAAATCCTGTTCATGTTTAAAGATATTGTTCATTCCTATGTCCATCATATATTCCAAAGCTGAACCTAATCCTATTGCTTGAACCATTGCAGGTGTTCCCGCCTCAAATCTGGCCGGAGGAACATCAAAAGTGGTGGTTTGATATGTTACAACATTTACCATGTCTCCGCCAAATTGGTAAGGTGGCATGGCATCAAGCAATTCTTGTTTGCCATATAATACACCTATTCCACTGGGGCCATAAGTTTTATGGCCGGAAAAAGCCAGAAAATCACAATCTAAATCTTGGACATCAGTAGGATGATGCACTACATATTGGCAACCGTCTACCAAAAATTTGGCACCAACTTGGTGAGCTGCACAAATCATTTCTTTGAGAGGAAAGACTGTGCCTAAAACATTGGACATTCCTGTCACAGCAACAAGTTTGGTTTTTCCGCTTAAAAGCTTGCAATATTCTTCCCAATCAAAAGAACCGTCATCGTTAATTTTAAAAATCTTTAATTCAAACCCTATTTCATCTCGAAGCATTTGCCAAGTAACTAAATTGGCGTGATGTTCTGCCTCTGAAATTAAAACCTCATCAATTTTAGTTAAAAACTTTTTACCCCATGTTGATGCTACCAGATTGATGGCTTCCGTTGCATTTCGGGTAAAAACAATTTCTTGCTCCGATCGAGCATTGAGAAACTTTTGAACGATACGTCTTGCGTACTCATATTCCGAAGTTATTTCCTCAGATAAGAGATATGATCCTCTATGTACGTTGGCGTATCTACCGGAGTATATATCAACTATTTTATCTATTACTTGCTGTGGCTTTTGGGCTGATGCAGCAGAATCCAAAAAGGTATTTCTTTTACCATTTATTTTTCTGCTTAACACCGGAAAGTCGCAGCGGATTGAAGTTATATCATACATGGTAATAATCCTTTATTTGCGGTTTTCCTGTGCTATTAATTTAATCCATTGTGAGACTTTTTCATTATCTATTTTAGTAGTAACTTCATTTAAATATGCATCTATAAGTAATTGGCGTGCATCTTCTAAGTCTATACCTCTGGAACGCATGTAAAATAATTGTTCTTCATCAAGTTCTCCACTGGCTGCGCCATGTGAGCATTTAACATCGTCGGCATAAATTTCAAGTTCCGGCTTTACATCAACTTCCGCACCATCTGATAACAGCATGGCTTTATGTAACTGGTTGCCCTCTGTTTTTACGGCGCCTTGTGCAATATGTATTTTTCCTTGAAAAACTCCCTTGGCGTCTCCCCCTATTACTCCTTTTATCAGTTGATGAGAATAGGTATAAGGCGAAAGATGTTTAATATCCGTAGTTGTATCCAAAGTTGCCCAACCATCCATGATATAAGCAGCATTAACCTCTGCTTCTGCCTCCTGTTCTTCAAGATTGACCAATGTTTCATTGCGCCCGATATTAGCACCTCTTTGTAAACAAAAACTTTTATAACAAGAAGCTTGTTTTTGTGAAACGGCATTAAATGCAATATGATTGGCTTTATAAGCATCATCTTGTACTTTGCAGTGATTTAATCGAGAACCTGATTTAAGATAAATTTCATTAACTATATTGGCAAAATATCGAGATTTTTTATCTCCTTCATAACCGTAGTACTCTACTAATGTGGCTGATGAACCTGCTTCCAAAACAATAATATTTCTTAAATTAAAAAATAAATTATCTGATCCCGAAGATGTATGATTAACAATTGCCAAAGGACGTTTAAGATCAACATTTTTATCAATCCTAATAAACACTCCCTCTTGCAGATAGGCCTGATTCAATGCCACAAACGGATGGCTATCAATATCTGCAACTTTTGATATGTATTTATGTAATTCCGGCCGCATGATGATAACTTCAATTAACGGCAAAACCTCTACTCCTTGAGGTAAATTGCTGGATAACGGATTAAACCAACCATTATTAAAGCAAATTCGATAGCAATCAAACGGCAGAGTAATTTCAGAAGAAGCATTTGTCGGTTGGCTTATTACAAAGTCATCAACTTTAAGATCTCTAAGTTTAGTATATTTCCACGCTTCATTCTTAGGTGAAGGAATCCCTTGCTGTTCAAAAGATTTATAACCGACTGAACGCAAATTTGAAATCCATGTGTTTTGATCACCAATCAATTTTATATTTTGTAAAAGATCTGACATGCTATTTCTCTTTCACAAATTCGGCATAACCTTTTTCTTCCAGCTCCAATGCCAAATTTTTGTCTCCGGATTTTACAATCTTACCATCTGCGTATACATGTACATAATCCGGAACAACATAATTGAGAAGCCGTTGATAATGAGTTATTACCAACATAGAACGTTGGCCGTCTCGAAGAGAATTTATCCCTTCAGATACAACTTTAAGAGCGTCTATATCCAACCCTGAATCAGCTTCATCAAGAATCGCAAATGATGGTTTCAAGATTGACATTTGTAATGTTTCCAAACGCTTTTTTTCACCTCCGGAAAAACCTACATTAAGTGGACGCTTTATCATATCTGCATCAACACCGAGCTTGCGCCCTTCTTCTCGCATCATTTTAATAAATTCCATCGTATCAAGCTCCGGAAGATTTTGATGTTTACGAATCGAATTTACGGCATGTTTAAGAAATGTAGAGGTGGGAACACCCGGGATTTCTACCGGATATTGCATTGCCAAAAAAATACCTTCTCTGGCTCTTTCTTCAGGTTCCAATGAAAGTAAGTCTTTTCCCTTAAAACGAATAGTACCAGAAGTTACCTCGTAGCCATCTTTACCGCAAAGAACATTGGATAAAGTTGACTTTCCGGCACCGTTGGGTCCCATCAAAGCATGTACTTCTCCTTCGTTTATTATCAGGTTGAAGCCTTTTATAATTTCTTTGTCTTGTACTCTGGCGTGTAAATCTTCTATTTCTAACAATGGAGTTTTCATTATCTCTTATCCCATTCATTTAATCTTTGCTCAATCTGTTTTATCTTTTCTGCCTTATAACTGGCAACCGCATCTGCTATTTGGTAATTCTCTTTCAATTGTTCTAGCATAATTTCAACATCTGCGGTTTCTTCTATAATTGCAGGTATGTTATTTTTGCCACGAGATATATTTTTGAGTATCTCTTTAGTGAGTTCAGACATCTCTTCTATAACCATCAGCATCTGTGGCTTTTCTCCCCATGTATCCAGGGCTCTCTTTAAAATCGGATCAGTCATTAACCAACGCTCCCTTCAAGCGATATGTTGATAAGTTTGGCGGCTTCAATTGCAAATTCCATCGGTAAATGTTGCATAACTTCTTTACAAAAACCATTCACTATAAGACTAACTGCTTCTTCTTCATCTATACCTCTTTGTCGACAATAAAACAATTGTTCATCGCTGATTTTTGAAGTGGTTGCTTCATGTTCTAATTTGGCGGTACGATTACGATTTTCCACATAAGGAATCGTATGTGAGCCACATGTAGTGCCTATCAGCAGGCTATCACATTGAGAATAATTTCGAGAGTTATCCGCTTGCGGTCCTACTTTTACTAAACCACGATAAGTTTGGTTGGATTTTCCGGCAGATATCCCTTTGGAGATTATTTTAGAGGTGGTATTTTTGCCGATATGAATCATTTTGGTACCGGTATCAGCCTGTTGGTGATTGTTGGTAATGGCCACAGAATAAAATTCCCCTATCGAATTATCTCCTTGTAATACACAAGATGGATACTTCCATGTAACAGCAGATCCTGTTTCCACTTGTGTCCATGAAACCTTAGAATTTGTTCCTCTACAAGCAGCACGTTTGGTTACAAAATTATATACTCCGCCTTTACCATCTTTATCTCCGGGATACCAATTTTGAACAGTGGAATATTTGACTTCGGCATTTTTCAAAACCACAATTTCTACTATTGCCGCATGTAACTGATTTTCATCTCTTTGCGGAGCAGTACACCCCTCCAAGTAAGAAACATAACTTTCATCATCGGCAATAATTAATGTGCGCTCAAATTGTCCGGTATTTTTGGCGTTAATTCGAAAGTAAGTAGATAGTTCCATAGGACAACGTACGCCTTTGGGAATATACACAAATGAGCCATCTGTAAACACGGCAGAATTTAAACATGCAAAAAAATTATCCGTATAAGGAACTACCGATCCTAAATATTGGCGAACCAATTCAGGGTGTTCTTTTACCGCCTCAGATATAGAGCAAAATATAACTCCTTTCTCAGCCAATTTGGCACGATATGTTGTAGCCACCGATACACTGTCAAACACAGCGTCTACCGCAACAACACCGGCTAAAACCTCTTGTTCTTTGAGCGGAATACCGAGTTTTTCGTATGTTTCAAGCAATTCAGGATCAACTTCTTCCAGACTTTTAGGTGCAACTTTTTGTTTGGGGGCTGAGTAATAGTATAAGTCCTGATAATCTATCTTATCATAAGTTAATTTTGCCCATTCGGGTTCCTGCATATTTCTCCAAAATTCAAACGCACGTAAACGAAAATCCAACAGCCATTCCGGCTCTTGCTTTTTGGCGGATATAAGCCTAATGATATCTTCATTCAGCCCTTTAGGAGCAGTTTCAGATTCAATATCGGTAACAAACCCATACTTGTATTTATCACCTGATGTATCTGCTATATTATCTATTTTTGTCATATTACTCTCTTTTCTTAACCTAAAACTAGTGTTTTTTTTGTTAAATTGCAACTCATATTTAACCTTATTTTAGGTTTTGAACAGCTATTCTGGAGGTAATATACTGAAATGAGGAAATTATGGCTTGGTATCTAATATCTGCAATATCGATTTTATTAGCGCTTGGCGCTATAATTTGGGCTTTTGTAATACAAATGAAATTAAAAAAAACAATCTTAAGCCTTAAAGAGCTGTTAAAAGAGAACGAACAAGTTAACGAACCACAAACAACCAACGGAGAAATATACTTCAAAATTGACAGCGAGTTTAATCTTACTTTTATAAACGAATCGGGAGCAAAACAACTCGGTTTCTCCACAGATGATATACAAAACAATCCCGTGCTTGATAGTATTATTGAGAACACTCCCGCACAAAATGAACTGCTAAAAGCAACTTTGGCACAAATGAGAAAAGAGCCTAAAACCATAAATATACAACTCATTTTAATAAAATCTGACGGACAGAAACAAGCTATGTTGTGCAGAATGCGTCCTATTTTGAATGAAATTTTGGAATGCGAAGGAATAAGCTTTTATTGCCAAGATATTTCAAAAGCTCAAGAATGGCGACACAATCTAACCAAATTTCAAAAAACAGATATCTTCACCGATACACTTAATGAAGTTGCTTTATTACATAAATTTGCTCATGATTTTCAGTTAGCTAAAAGATATAATCGAGATTTTTCCTGTGTAATTATTGAGCTTAAAGATATATACGAATTTATCAGTAAAGGTATTGATTTCGAAACCGCTGACATAATGCTGAAAACAGTCGGACAAGTATGTTCAAACAACTTAAATGAAAATTCAGCTATCGGCAGAGTTGATAAAACAAAGTTTTTTATGTTTATGAATAAAACGCCTCGCCATCAGGCAAAAGAATTAGCGGAAAAAATATTAAAAGATGCCGTAGAAGCCGTAAAATTGCTTAGAGTTGACGAGTACAATGCCCAGATGATGGTTATCACTTATACAAATCGGCGAAACTTTAACGATACATACGATGCTATGTTATCTCGTGTTCGCAGACATATAAACTCTGCTCTCAATAAAAAAATCTACGGTTTGGTATCTTCTGATGAAAGAGGTGTTTCCATAGAAAGGAATTCGGATAGACAGTGAAGCTGAAAATAAAAATATTCGGTTGTATAACCATGATGTTATTGTTGGCAAATTGTGCCAGCAACAGAATTGCTTTACTTAATTATAATTTCAATAATTTATGGAGTAAAAGCTCCACCTCTGACGGAGTAATCGTAAAAAAAGGCGATACTTTATATAGTATTGCACGTCGACACAATGTACCTTTAAGAGAAATTATTGAGACCAACAACTTAAGACCGCCTTATGCCTTAAGAATCGGCCAAAGAATTAAGATGCCGACCGCAAAATATCATATTGTATGTAAAGGTGATACTTTATATAATATATCCAAAAGATATAATGTTGATATGAATTCACTTAGTAAAACCAACAAATTAAAAGCACCATACTCTTTAAAAATAGGACAGAAATTATTATTACCCGGAGCTGTTGTCAGTAAACCTCAGGCTTCTCACTATATTGCCAACACACCCAAAGCCACTTCAAAATGGAAACCCAAGACCGCTTCTAAAGCAAAAAAAGCACCGACAAAACCAATTCAATATTCCACTCCGGTAAAAAAACGCAACTCTAAATTTGCATGGCCGGTAAAAGGCAGTGTAATTTCAAAATTCGGTGTCATTGCTAAAGGACGCAATAATGATGGTATAAATATCAAAGCTCCTTTAGGGACAGCCGTAAAAGCTGCCGATGCCGGAACAATAGCATATGCAGGAAACGAGCTTAAAGGTTTCGGAAACCTTATTTTAATCAAGCATAGCGGAGGGTGGATTACCGCATATGCACATAATGATAAGCTATTGGTAAAAAAAGGAAAAAAAGTTAAAAAAGGTGACAAAATCGCAACAGTCGGCAACAGCGGAGGCGTCAGCACACCTCAGCTACACTTCGAAATCAGAGCCGGAAAAAAAGCCGTAAACCCACTTTCTTATTTACAATAGCTTGAATTTAAATACCTTTTTTTATAAAAAACTTGTGAAATAATAAAAATTACCCTATATAAGCAAATAGAATTGCTCTATAATGATGTAAATTTAATATGTAAGGAGAATAAAATGTTCATTAACTCGGCTTTTGCCGCTGCCAATAGTGCCGCCCAAACAACTTCCGGAACCAGCATGATTGTACAATTGGTTTTAATTATGGCTGTTTTTTATTTGTTCTTGATTCGTCCTCAACAGAAAAAAATGAAACAACATGAACAAATGTTACAAACCATAAAAAAAGGTGATAAGATTATTACCGGTGGCGGTATTGTTGCAAAAGTTACCGATGCTTCTGATCCTTTTGAACTGGCTGTGGAAATTGCAAACGGTGTGGAAATAAAAGTATATAGAGCAACTGTCAGAGAATTGCTTAAAGATGAAGATGTAAAAAATAACGTATCTGATAAAGTAAAAAAAACCAAACCTGCAAATGCTAATAAAAAATCAAAAAAATAATATAAGGTAACCTGAATTATGTATAAACTGTCTAAAACACGAGTTATAATTATTATTGCTATTTGTTTGGTCGGAATATTTTTTGCCGTACCCAATATAGTCAGTAATAAAGATGCTTTACCATCTTGGTGGCAACCGATAAATCTGGGATTGGACTTACAAGGAGGATCTAATCTCTTATTGGAAGTTAAGATGGATGAAGTTATTAAAGAACGTATGGCATCAATTGAAGATTCTGCTCGCCAAATCTTGCGTGAAAACAGAATACGATATAAAAACCTTAGTGTGGGCGATGATGCTGTTAAGGTCAGAATCGAAAACTTTAATGCTCGCAACAAAGCTGCCGGACTATTCAGAAACATTGATACCGGCATTGAAGTTGTTGAGAACGATGACGGTAGCTTAGAAATTAAGTATTCAGATATTGAACTTAATAAATTAAAATTACGTGTTGTAGATCAGTCTATTGAAATTGTACGTCGACGTATTGACGAATTGGGAACAAAGGAACCGGTTATCCAAAGTCAGGGAACAAACAGAATTGTGGTACAATTACCCGGCTTACAAAATCCTGAATATGTAAAAACTTTGCTTGGAAAAACCGCTAAAATGGCTTTTCACTTAGTGGATAGCAGTACAACCGTGTCTGATGCCAGACGAGGCAAGCTTTCTAACAACTCTAAATTGGTTCATGGCAGTATGGGAGAAACCTATGTGATTCATCGTAAACCGGTAGTTAGCGGTGAAAATTTAGTCGATGCCCAACCCTCTTTCCAAGAAGGAAGTGCGGTAGTTAGCTTTAAGTTTAATTCTTTAGGCGGTAAAAAATTTGGAGAAGCCACCAGAGACAACGTTGGTGAAAACTTAGCAATCGTGTTGGATAATGAAGTTATTTCAGCCCCTCGCATCACAACTCCGATTATGGGCGGAAGCGGTATCATCACCGGTAATTTCACCGTAAAATCGGCAAATGATCTGGCTTTATTATTGCGTTCAGGCGCTTTACCTGCTCCTTTGGAAGTACTGGAAGAAAGGACCGTTGGAGCAGGACTGGGAGCGGATTCCATTAAACAGGGTGTGATTGCATCTATAATCGGTCTGATAGCTGTGGTTGTGTTTATTGTGGCGGCTTATGGATTATTTGGTGTATTTACCACCATTACAGTATTTATGAACCTGTTTTTGATGTTGGGTGTGCTCAGTTTAATGGGAGCAACATTAACATTACCGGGAATCGCAGGTATTATCTTAACCATAGGTATGGCTGTTGATGCTAATGTGCTTATTTTTGAAAGAATGCGAGAAGAAGTCAAGGCCGGACGCTCAACCAGAGATGCTGCAGATGCCGGATTTACGGAGGCTTGGACAACTATTGTTGACTCTAACCTGACAACTTTGGTTGCGGCTTTTGTTTTGTTCTATTTCGGAACCGGACCGGTTAGAGGTTTTGCCGTAACGTTGGCTGTGGGTATTGCAACATCTATGTTTACATCTGTGACGGTAACAAGACTTATTATAACCGCATGGCTCAATAAATATAAACCTACAAAATTACCAATTTAAGATAAGGATATGTTATAATGATAAAAATTTTCAAGTGGGTAACAAAAGATACAACTATTGACTTTATGAAAGCCCGTAAATTTACTTATGCATTGTCTTTGGTATTGGTTATATTATCCGTTGCCAGTATCACTCTTAAAGGACTGAATTACGGAATCGACTTCTCCGGTGGTATATTAATGGAGCTTAAAAGCAACAATAAGATTGATGTAGAAGAGCTCAGAAAGCGCTTGAGCAACGTAAACCTTGATGAAATGAATCTGCAAAGTATCGGCGAAGCCGGCGATGAAGTTGTTTTGAGAGCACAAGCTAAGAACCTAGATGAAAAACAACAAATGGCCGTAATTAACCAAATTAAAACTGAACTGGCCGGTGAATACGAATATCGCAGAATAGAACTGGTTGGACCACAAGTCGGAGGTGAACTAAAAAAAGCCGGCGTTATTGCATCTTTGATTGCAGTATTAGCTATTTCTGCTTATATCTGGTTTAGGTTTGAGTGGCAATTTGCCGTGGGTGCATTAATCGGCCTCTTTCATGATTTGATTGTTACTGTCGGATTGCTTTCTCTATTGGGATTTGATTTCAGTTTAACTACTGTGGCAGCAATTTTAACACTGGCCGGATATTCGGTTAATGATACGGTGGTTACTTATGATAGAATCAGAGAAAATTTGCGTAAATTCAAAAAAATGTCTCAATATGATTTACTCAACAAAAGTATCAACGATATTTTCTCCCGTACAATTTTGACAGGATTGACAACTTTGTTTGCATCTTTGGCT
This sequence comes from Alphaproteobacteria bacterium, assembly GCA_015062435.1. Taxonomy (GTDB): domain Bacteria; phylum Pseudomonadota; class Alphaproteobacteria; order RF32; family CAG-239; genus CAZU01. The sequence continues at coordinate 19,352 of SUUR01000022.1, forward strand.
TTGCTGATATGGGGTGGTGATACTTTGCGCAGTTTCTCTTTCACAATCTTTTGGGGAGTAATTGTGGGAACATATTCTTCAATATATGTTTCTGCCGTATTCTTAAACCTATTTGACTTGCGCTCAGCACAAGATGAAAAGGTTTTGAACCCGTTTGGAAATGTTGAATAGGTGATTAACAATGACTAAAGTTTCTTGGAAACCAGGAACAATGCTTTTCCCTTTGCCGCCGGTGATGGTGACTTGTGGTGATATGGAAAAACACAACGTGCTGACAATTGCGTGGACGGGTATTATTAATTCGGAACCGCCGATGACTTATATATCTGTCAGGCCAACCAGATATTCTCATAAACTAATAAAAGAGAATATGGAGTTTGTTATAAACATAACAACTCTGGAGTTGGCAAAAGCTTGTGACTATTGCGGTGTGAAGTCCGGCAAAAGTATTGATAAATTCAAAGAAATGAATTTAGAGATAGAGCCTTGTGCCAAAGTAAAAGCACCAATGTTAAAAAAAGCACCGGTTTCTTTGGAATGCAAAGTTGTTGATATAAAATCTTTTGGAACACATGATATGTTTACGGCAGAAATTGTTAATGTAAACATTGATGACAGATATTTGGAAGAAGACAATCGTTTGGCATTGGAAAAAGCAGGATTGTTGGTTTTTGCTCATGGTCGTTACTATACTATGGGCAGAGATTTGGGTGGCTTTGGCTTCTCAGTTGATAAGACTAAAGAAAACAAAACCAAGCCTCGAAAATCTAAGTTTATGGAACTTTTAAAAATAGAAGAATCTATCAAAGCCGGGACAGATAAAATTAAAACAGGTAAAAAAACGGTGATTAAACATAAAGTTATCCATAAACCAAAGGCAAAAACAGACAACAGATTTAAACAAAAAAACAAGCAGTTTCCGCAAAAGACAAGTTCTTGGAAGAAAAAAGCTCCATTGAAAAAGAAATAACAAAAAAAGGAATTTGACTTGTTCAAATTCCTTTTTTTAGTTCAAGAGCCATTAACGAGAGCGTTGCTGTTGTGTGGGAGGTGTTGACCTATCGCCTTTTTGCGGAGCTTTTCGGCGCAAACAGCCTGTATTGAAATGATCATTTGAATAGCTGACAGCAGGATCATTAATGGCTCTCGGACTATGGTTCATTTTAATACCTTTTCCGTAATCAGAACCGGACTTCTCACATTTTTCGGTAATTTTGTTTATACGGTCAGTATAAAGATTCAATGTTCTTGATGCCGCCGTTGCTACCTGATTACTCTTTCTATTATCAAATTCTTTTTCAGGATCATGATCTTCACTATTAGGATCAATATCCTCTCCGCCTTTACTCAGCTTTTCTTCAAAAGTTTTGATAACATCACTTCGGCAGGCTTCCATTTGTTCTTTGATGAATTTTTCAACAAATTCATTATTACCACCATTTAAATAATCATAACCTTCAGGGAAAGTATGTTCATTTCCTTTTTCATCAGTATAATACCCTTTATAAACACCTTCGGTCAGGCGGGCAAAAGCTTCATAAGCACATGCCACATCAATTAGATTCCATTTTTCTCCATATTCACCATTGATACCTGCAGATATGTAGTCATTAACCTGAGTTACCGTAGAATTTTTGAAGTGGTATAATTTGCAATCACCTTCAAGCTTGTCTACAACATTGTCTAACTCACTATTCTTTTTATGTTTATTAAATGCTTTAACCTCTGCAGCCAAACGCATCTTAAATAATAGAACATCTTTACTATCATCGGCTCCTTTATCATTAAGAGCTTTTAACATTTTAGCAATATGATCTGCGCCCATGTCACAACCATTAGGATCATCAGGGTCTCTTTTTAAGCGAGGGCAGACAAGCTGGTCGCCGGCGGCTTCCCAGAAAGCTCCTTGAGCATCACCACCAAATTCGATACCACTGGGAACAACGAAATAATTATACCCTTGAGATTTTAAGGCTTTGAGTGCACCTTTAGCAAAAGCGGTTTCAAATTTTTTGCCCTGAGGAACATAAATACCGATTTTAGGAGGTTTGGTGGGATAAATTCTGAAACCGACTTTCTTTTTGTGCTGAACAATTCCGTCTTTATCTAACTTACCATCATTGCGTTTGTCAGCCTCACTATCATAAAAAGAAATAACATAACTGCCATCAGGCATACGACGTTGGCGAATACATCTTTTATTTATACGCATAATACCACTACGGTCAAGAATCGCCTTTTTGGCTGCAGAAATACTCGGCTTTTTATCTTTTTCAGCGGCATCAATATAATGCTGGAAGCTTATATCTGGTCTATTATCATTAGAACTTTGCGTTTCTGAGCTATCATCATAATTTGATTCTGCAGAAGTAGTTGATTGATTTTGCTCGTTTTCAGTTCCGTTTGCGGTTGTTCCTTCTACTTGTGTTTCTTGTTGAGATTCTTCATTTGCAAAATCTTCTAAACCTTCTTCATTGTATTTTTCTACATAAGCACGATATACTTGCTCAAAATTACCTATTTCTTTCCCTTGATCATCAACAATTTTCAAATCTGTAACATTAGAAAAGGAATCTATATTCATTCCATGATCACAGAAAAGTCTGGCAAGTGTTTCAACTTGATCTTTAGTTAAAGTTCCATCTTTCTCAATGATAAATGATGAATCACTGGTTAATGCAACATCAAGTTTGGTACCACCTAAATTTTTTATTCTTAAAGTCTGAACACCGTCTTTTTCATTAAACCTACATACATTTTCACCATCATGCTCAGCCCAGTCTGTCTGATTCATATTATCCATTAATGAATAGAGCTCTTTGAACTTTCTTTCTTTTTCATCATCACCTTTTATTTTTTGATACACGGCTAAGATGCTCTGGGCTTGTTCATAGTTAAATTTATAAATACCGTGTTCATTTAAACTCTCAAGCTCTTTTTCTTTTTTATAATATATTATTTCTCTATTGTATTGCGCTAATAATTCCGGAGAGGTATTTCTTTCTATTTCAGTTATTTGAGCTTGTAATTTTGCTTTTTCTTCTCCTGAAGCTTTATCTAATTCCAAGTGTAATTTTGCGTACTTATCACCTTTCTCTACATCTTCTTTCGAGTGGTTTTCTATATATTCTCCATGCCTTTTTTCATCTGTATTTAAATATTCCTCAAGGTTCTTTACTTCTTCTTGGTGTTTTTTCCAAATTTTTTCATCAGCGACCGCTTCTGTGACTTCTTGGGTACCCCATATTTTCACATCTATATCTTCAAACTCATCACTTTTGCTGTAATTTATTTTTCTGACACTTGCCATTGATTTTCTCTCTACTAAATTATTATATTAGCTTTATAATATCACATTTATGGATAATTGCAAAGCTTTTTTGTTTAAAATATATTAAATTTATGTTACATATACTAATATATATTAGTTGAAAAAGCTTTAATTTTTAGCCTAAATATTTTTAGCCAAAATCTTTAAGGAGTGACAAAAGCAAAAACAGCAGAATCTTCTTGAAAATTTATATAAAACTGATAAATTATCAGGCGATAAATTTGTATGCCTGTGTGGGGCGGTCCACACTTAAATAACCTAATTATAGGAAGGATAATAATATGACTATTCGCGTTGGTATCAACGGTTTCGGACGTATCGGTCGCTTGGTTTTCCGTGCTGCCCAAAAAAGAGATGATATTGAAATTGTAGGCATTAATGACCTGATTGATGTTGATTATATGGCTTATATGCTAAAATATGACACAATGCATGGCAAATTTGACGGTTCTGTTGAAGTTAAAGACGGTAAATTGGTTGTTAACGGAAAAGCTATCCGTGTTACTGCCGAGAAAAATCCTGCAGACCTCAAATGGAATGAAGTTGGTGCGGACTATGTTGTTGAATCAACAGGCTTGTTCTTGACTAAAGAAAAAGCTCAAGGACATATTGATGCCGGTGCAAAATATGTGGTTATGTCTGCTCCTTCTAAAGATGATACTCCAATGTTTGTATGCGGAGTTAATACCGAATCTTATGTTAAAGGAACTCAATTTGTTTCTAATGCCTCTTGTACCACAAACTGCTTGGCTCCGATTGCTAAAGTTTTGAATGACGCTTTTGGTATTCAAGATGGTTTGATGACTACTGTTCATGCTACAACCGCTACTCAAAAAACTGTTGATGGTCCATCTGTTAAAGATTGGCGTGGTGGTCGTGCTGCTGCCGGTAATATTATCCCATCTTCTACCGGTGCGGCTAAAGCTGTGGGTAAAGTTATCCCTGAGTTGAACGGTAAATTAACAGGTATGGCTTTCCGTGTTCCGACTTTGGACGTATCTGTTGTTGACTTGACTGTTAACTTGAAAAAAGCCGCAACATACGAAGAAATTTGCGCCGCTATGAAAAAAGCTTCTGAAGGTGAACTCAAAGGTATTTTGGGATATACAGAAGATGCTGTTGTTTCTTCTGACTTCTTGACAGATTCTCGTACTTCTATCTTTGATGCAAAAGCAGGTATCCAATTAACTCCTACTTTTGTTAAAGTTGTTAGTTGGTATGACAATGAATGGGGTTATTCTAACAAAGTATTGGACCTCGTTGCTCATATGGCTAAAGTTAACGGATAATCTTGAAATAACAAACCCTCTTGCCAAAACTCAAGGGGGTTTTGTTTTTTGAAATAAGGAAAATTGAATGACAGAATACAAAAACATTAATGATTTGGGCGATTTGAACGGCAAAGTTGCAATGTTACGTGCCGACTTAAATGTTCCGATGGACGAGAATTTTAAAGTTACAAATACCGCTCGTATTGATAGAACAGTTCCAACCATCAGAGCTTTGATGGAAAAAGGTGCAAAAGTTGTAGTTATATCTCACTTTGGAAGACCTGAAGGCAAAGGAGATATGAAAAACTCACTTTCTCATGTGGCTCCGGAATTGGAAAAATCTTTGGGCAAACATGTGGTATTTGTTGATGATTGCATTGGTGAAAAAGTAGCTGATGCAGTTAAAAATATGAAAAATGATGAAGTTTTACTACTCGAAAATCTGCGTTTCTACAATGAAGAGAAAAAAGGTGATGAAAACTTTGCTAAAGAATTAGTTAAACCTGCTGATGTTTATGTTTCTGATGCATTCTCTACGGCTCACAGAGCTCATGCATCTATGGTGGCTGCGGTTAAAGAACGTCCGTCTGCTTTCGGATTGTTGATGGCAGAAGAAGTTGATGCTCTTTCTCGAGGTTTGAACAACCCTGAACGCCCGTTGATGGCTATTGTCGGTGGTTCTAAAGTTTCTACAAAGCTTGATTTGCTCAATAACTTGGTTAAAAAGGTTAATAAGCTGGTAATCTCCGGTGGTATGGCTCATACCTTTATGAAAGCTAATGGTATTGACACCGTAAATGAGAGCAACTCTTTGGTGCAGATGGATATGCTTGATACAGCCAAAGAAATTATGGCTACCGCCAAAGCAAATAACTGTGAAATTATCTTACCGGTTGATGTGGTGGTTTCTAAAGAATTTAAACCAATGGCTGAACACAAAACCGTTTCTTTAGATGAAATTCCGGCTGAAGGTTGGAGCTTGCTTGATGTGGGCGAAAAAACAATTGCTGCAATCTCTGCAAAATTAGAAGAATGCAAAACGTTAGTATGGAATGGTCCGCTCGGTGTATTTGAGATGAAGCCTTTTGATAATGCTACCAACAAAGTTGCAGAAAAAGCTGCTGAACTCACTCAAGCAGGAAAATTGGTTTCTGTTGCCGGTGGTGGCGATACTGTTTCTGCTTTGGCAAATGCCGGTGTTGAAAGTAAATTTTCTTATATTTCTACTGCCGGCGGTGCTTTCCTTGAATGGATGGAAGGCAAAGAACTTCCGGGTGTAGTTGTTTTGAAAAAATAAAAGCAACCAATTACAGTACGAATAAGGGCAGATACACTTTCTGCCCTTTTGCTTTTAGATGATTGGTACTTTATAGATAAGTTTTATCTATAATTAAAATTAACAAAGTGGGTCTGGTCCTCTTCCCAATGGACCAACATCCCACCAGCATTTTTGAAATTCATCTTCATCATAATTACCGTTACAATAGTCATTCGGATATCCTCCATTTCTCCACCACTCCATAAAGTCGTCACAACAATATTCAAAACAATCACAATCAGCGTTTAGCGATCCGCCGTCACTACAAGTACTCATATCAATACATGCTGAGCAATCATCACTACTACCACCGCTACTGCTTCCTCCACTACTACCACTGTCTTCCTCGCACTCTTCAGAGCAATAACCGTCACGATATACACCCCATGCGTCATCACACAATTCCTCACTATCGCAAGAATACGGGAAGTAGTCATCCTCACAATACTCAGAACACATAGAAGAATCAGCAGAACAAACATATCCTTCACAATATTGCCAATCCCCACCACATTCATAGTATCCGGAACAAGCATATACACAAGTGTTACCACTCTTATTATATCCCGATTTACAACTATTTAGCTTATACTTCGTCGTTCCCCCACATTCATAATTAGAACAATTACCATTCGACGGACATGAGCTCAACGGATAGTTGGTGAAATTACAGTTGGCTGTACAAGTATTTCCACTCTGCGTATATCCGGAATTACAGCTATCAAGCTTATATTTAGTGACATTACCGCAAGTATAATCAGAGCAAGTACCGTTAGCATCACAACTGCTTAAAGGATAATTTGTAAAATTACAAGCATTGCAAGTTAAACCGTCGGAGCTGAGTTCATAACTGTTTTGACAACTGTCTAATTTGTATTGAGTTAATTCCGAACAAACGCCATTATCAGGACATGTTTCTAAAGGATATTCACTAAATCCGGATTCCGGACAATAAAAAAGAGTAGTATCAAACGGACAGCTAATGGCTTTTTTACCCTCACAGTCGGTTGCAGATTTGGTATATCCCATATCTGCACAAGACGGACGAACCATACAACTGTCTTGAGCCAAAGATGATGAAGAAAGTAATATCATTATTGATGTTATGGTATATTTATTCATCTTCCAGCTCCTTTGTTTTTCTCTGTCATATTCCGACTTGATCGGAATATCTCTCTTAAATTTCGTGAGATTGTCCGAACAAGTCGGACAATGACAGTTAGTGATGTCAGACAATGACATTTACAGAGATG
>SUUR01000023.1 GCA_015062435.1 Alphaproteobacteria bacterium
GTGAATAATATTTGTTAAAACGGCATATTCCTCATCTTTAGTAATTTCGTGCTTTTTCCAATAATCTGTAAGTTTATTACGGGTTTCCTGTCCCATCATTCGTTGTTGTATCCATTTTTCGGAATGACCTAATTTTTGCCAATTTTCTCGTGCGCGATTTATGCTTAATGATGGATCTGCCGTTTCTTTCATTCTTTCATAACCAACACGAGCCAACCATTGTTTAATCGGCTCTGCTTTATGACTAGGAACAGATTGTACAATTCGGAGCATAGTTTCCGCTGTTGCGGCATCTGTGGCGCGCATTTTACCATCAAAAGCCATCATTTTCAACCGGTGACAATTTGTCACCGTTTCAACAGCTCCCTCATTTCTAAGGCGTTCTGCTAATTTATTCCAATATTTTCGCGCTGTTTGATAATCCTTTTCTAAAAGAATTACCATAACATCAACAACAGAAAAATACCAAATATTCTTATCTTCATCATAAACCGAGCGGATTTTGCCTTGTTCAAAAATTTTAATGTCATTTTTCATCATATATCTCTTTTTTTTGGTTCTATATTTGTTCTTATTTTAAATAAAAAAGTTAAAATATAAACAACAAAACAAAGATATTAACAATTATTCATGACCTAAAGTTAACTCCAATTTATAGCCAAGTTGCTTATAATCATTATAAAAATTAATTCGATAATCGTTTGAGTTCGCGCACCATTAAAAAGACCTCCTTTATGGAGGTTTTTTTAATGCTAAAAAAGTCAATCTTCCTACAACGTCCGATTGTTTCGTTTTCGAAAATAGCAATTTTCATTAATTATCGGACTTTTTAGGTTACGGTTAATAAAATTAAACATTTTGAACACCCCCACCTCAATCTGATAAAAAAATTCAAGCGATTAAGCTCGAACTATTAAAGCGCCAAATGCATCTTATCCGTTTTGAACACTTTTTCCTCTTGAATGTTGCTGAGTAATCATCTTTTGGGTTTCTACAACTCTAGGATCGTTTTTTGATAAAACAAGCTTATTTCTCAGCTCCGACAAATTTTCCTGAGTAATAACTTCCGGAAGGCCAAAGTGTTCTGTCGCCTTCTTTACTTGTTCTTCATATGATCCACCTTGTGATTTAGCATATTTAACCGCTGCATCATAATGAATTTTTAGAGCCGGAATATATATATCATTTGCATTACAAAAATTTATTATCTTTTCCGCTTTTGATTGCTCAAAGCTATCAAGAAGATAAAAATCTTCAAAACCAATACTTTTTGGAGCATTTTGTTGTGCTCTAATTCTTCTTATTTGCTTTTCTTTCTCGTCTAGATGATTTTGTTTTATAAGCATATTGCAGGCCAAAAAATTCAACGCACCTGTTGTATTCATTTCTGGATTTACAGATAACACTCCTAAACTGATTGTATCATAATTAACAAAGCAATTTTCTTGTTTTGCCGCTTCCAATGCTATCAAAATACCATCATCAAATGCGCCACCAGATTCCTCTTGATAATAAAGAGATCCCCCTTTTTGTCGATAAAGATGGTGTGGCTTTTTATCAGGTGTATTATTTTCTATTATCAGCTTGCCTTGTTCATCCCTTGTCGGTTCTGTTATCATTACTGTTCTCATTATCATTTACTCCTAACTAAATATGATGCATATTATAATATTACCACATATTAAACCATTTATCAACATAAGTAAACGATATTTAGTGAAAAAATACAAAACTTTAGCGAATAGCTTAGTTTTATACGAAGTTTGAGCCTTACGACACGAGGAGACCCCACAGTTTGCGGGTATAACCTTTCTTGCCATCAATCCTTTTTTGAAAATTAAATCAAGCCCAACTCTATTACCGGCAAAATCATAAATATCATCAAATAAATCTTTACATTTTTTTCATTTTTATATGGTAGGTTAAATATATTTGATAATTTACGAGGAGATTGTTGTGAAAAAAGTTGTCTTATTTCTGTTATCAGGTATATTATTTTCACTTAGCTCACATGCTCAAAGCATAAATACTGATGATAATATTAACACCGCAACAACAGCCAAAGAAGTCCGTTTATATAATTTTTCGGATGAGTTATTAACTTCCGCAACAAATTGCACCCCATACAAAGAAGATTTTACAGCCAACAACCCTAAATTAAAAAATATCGGCAATATATTTGGAGGTACTGATTTTCAAATTATTGTTGAAATTAAAGGCTTTCAAGATGAAATGTGCCACTTCGTTATCACCCAAAACATGGCAGGTTTTGGCGGTACAAAAAACCTGTGTTCTATTGATAAAAAAACACTTTCAGATATTGTAAAAGCAATGAAAGATAAATCACCAACCCCTATTACAGAAACATTTACAACCAAAATACAAATCACAGATGAAAATGACAAAATATTTGATACGGCAGAAGTCCAAAATACCGTAACAGGAAGTGCTTTTGATATTATGTTTTCAAAAGTTCAAGGAAACTATTGTCAACTTGAAGAAATACCCCCTCAACAAGAAGAGAGTGAGCTTGCACAAGAAAAAATCACAGGTTTTTCGGATAAATTTATTACATCATTAAAAAACTGTTCTCCGGATAAAGAGCATAAAAATATATTATTTGTATCAATAGAAGCTGAAATTATCGGCAAAAAAGACAGTTTATGCCATGTCAGAACACCTGATTTCAATTTTTACTTATCTGAAGACCAGATTATAAATATAAAAAGTTTTGATGACTTATACGAGTTTGGTAATAATGAAAAAATAGCCAAATACAGAATTATAGACAATTATGATCTTACATCGGTTTTTCCTGCAATACATGATTGCCAACAAAAGAAAAGTGCTAATCAAGGCCAATATACAACAAATTCCTTCGGCAATATTCAAAAAGAAAAATCTGTCTCTGCAGAATACAATGATAACAAATGCATACTAAAACTTATAAATAAGCTGACTATAAATGAAAAAATCACTGATTATGGCTTAAAATGCTATGTATCAAATAAAAATTGCGACATTATTGTTTCCCAATATAGCTCAAAAGAAAACAGTTCTGATATCGGAAAAGAAATATTAAAAGCATTAATAAAAAATAAATTATGTGGTAAATTAACCCCAAATACTTAGACAATGCATAAATTAAACGTTAAAGAAAAATAGTACAAGTTGCTGAAATCAGGTGTTAAAACCATAGAATTACGTTTATTTGACGAGAAACGTAAAAACATCAAAATTGGAGATTTTATAGAATTTTCAAACATTTCTGACGTTAATGATAAATTCATTGCTCTGGTTACAAACCTACACCACGCCACTGATTTTTCAGAACTTTGCAAATACATTAACATCAACAATACTGGTTTTTCTACTCCGGAAGAACTATCAAAAGTTTTAGAAGAATTCTATTCTCTTACTAAACAAAAAGAATTTGGTGTTTTAGGTATAGAAATTCAAAAAATTTGATTAACACTTCATAATTTTCTTATACAAAATCATAACTTCTTTTTTCTAATCACAAAACCAACCATAAACAACAAAGATGTTATAACCGCAATTATTATTGAACTATTTAAAGGTAAAGATAAACCTATTTTATCATGTAATATATACGTTACGCAAACAGATGTCATAAAAACAGCCGGCAACAAAACAATCCAATAATTTCGTTTTTGAACTTTCAAATAACAACAAGCCATCCACAAAGCAATCATCGCTAAACATTGGTTTGCCCAACCGAAATAAGTCCAAATTGTTGTTAAATTAAAAAAGCTTAGTGCAATTCCTCCACTCAATACCACAATACTGATTATCAATCGAGAAAATAGCCCCTTATTTTTAATATAATCACCTATCGTAAGTCTGGCAGACCTAAAAGCAGTATCACCTGATGTTATTGACAACAAAACCACTGCCAATACTGCCAATATTCCACCAATATTACCTAAATAGGAATTAGCAACTTCAGAAACCACTCCTCCAGGTCCTTTTTGAGCTATTGCGTCTCCCAACACACTACTTCCCTGATAAAAAGCCATTCCTAATGTTGCCCAAATTAATGCAACAACACCTTCGGTTATCATTGCTCCATAAAAAATAGGACGACCGTACTTTTCGTTTGCCAAACATCTTGCCATCATTGGAGATTGTGTTGCATGAAAACCACTAATCGCACCACAAGCAATTGTCACAAACATTAACGGAAATATCGACAATCCTTTTGGATGCATATTTTTAAAAGTCAACTCCGGATATAAATTTCCTCCATTAACAAGTAACACCACCAAAAGAGAAACCGTAACAACTAATAATAGCAAAGCAAATAAAGGATAGAACCTTCCTATTATCTTATCAATTGGCAATAACGTTGCCATAAAATAATATAAAAAGATTGCAATAATCCACCAAACAAAATTAGAGCCGGATAAATCAGCCAACATTTGCGCCGGACTCATTGCAAACACAGCACCCACCAATAAAAGGAACAAAACCATAAAAACCAAAAATATGGATTTGATTTTTGCCCCCATATATTTTTCAACTAATGATGTTAATGATTTTCCACCTTCTCTCACCGAAATCATACCCGACATATAATCATGCACGGCACCGGCAAAAATTGAGCCAAATACAATCCAGATTAAAGCCACCGGACCATATAATGCGCCTAATATTGCGCCAAAAACAGGTCCCAACCCGGCAATATTCAAAAATTGAATTAAAAATATACGCCAAGATGGCAAAATCATAAAATCAACATTATCACACTTATAAATTGCGGGAGTAACATTATTCTTATTTGCACCAAAAATACGCTCGACTATACTACCATAAATCACATATCCGCCGATTAACAAAGCCAGCGCCAAAAAGAACACTCCCATAGTTCCAACACTCCTTTATGCCAACAAAGCATCAGCCAATTTTTCCAATTGAACCATATCAGTAGATTTTACCGCTGATTTTATTGTAACTTTATCCTCAATCAAAGTTATATTTTTCAAAGAAGCCATTTCATTCATCATAACCTTTGCAGCCATTGGAGCCCAAGACCCATTTTCAACAAAGCCGACTTTTCTATTTTGAAAGTTCTTAGATTTCAGACGATTGATAAATGTCTCCATATACGGAAATACCCCGCCATCATACGTTGGCGATGCCAACACTAACCTATCATAACGAAAAGCATCTTCCAAAGCTTCAGCCATATCTTCACGAGCTAAATCGCATATTGCCACACATTTAGCACCTTTTCTTTCCAAAATTTCTTTCAGCTTTTCTACTGCATTTTTAGTATTGCCATAAATTGAAGTATAAGCAATAAATATCCCCTCATCTTCCGGCTTATAGCTACTCCAAATATCATACTTATTAATATAATATCCCAAATTTTCAGTCAGCACTGGCCCATGTAACGGGTAAATTTTTTGAATATCAAGACCTGCTACTTTTTTCAATACAGCTTGCACCTGCACACCATATTTTCCGACAATATTCAAATAGTAACGACGAGCCTCACAATCCCATTCTTCATCTGTATCCAATGCTCCGAATTTTCCGAAAGCGTCAGCCGAAAACAAAATTTTTTCTTTTTTCTCATAAACCATCATCACTTCCGGCCAATGGACCATTGGAGCCAATACAAAGCTTAATGTATGTTGTCCCAAAGACAATTCATCACCTTCACCAACCACAACCTGACGTCCGTCCAGATTCAAATTTTCAAAGAATTGAGGCATCATTTGAAATGTTCTGGCATTTGCTACTACTTTTGCCGTTTTATATTTCTCTAAAAACTTACCTATACTTCCGGCATGATCCGGCTCCATATGCAATACCACCAAATAATCAGGATCTCGGCCTTGTAATGCATTTTCCAAATTGCGCTCCCATTCATCACATTTGCGTAAATCAACCGTATCCATCACTGCAATTTTTTCATCAACAATCAAATATGAGTTATAGGATAATCCGTTAGGCACAATATACTGCCCTTCAAACAAATCAATGTCTTTATCATCAACTCCAATATAATATATACTATCTGTCAACTGATTGTTTACCATAAAAATACCTTTCATTTTCTAAAACACACTATTCTAACTTATAAAGTTTTACCTTTATTTCAAGTACTGCTAAAATCATAAATTATTTTTTTGAAAACAATTGAATATATCTGTCAAATTGCTTTTGTTTATTATTAGACCACCCCATAATAAACTTATCTCCCATACAAAAAAGAGGAGTACCCAAATTTTTTTCTATATTAAATTTTTTTGCACAAGCTAAAAACAGATTAAAATTCACATTATTAGCTGTAATATCAACTTTAACCATATCCAAATCAGGATGTTTCTTATCAATATGTTCTTTGGCTTTAAGACAATGAGAGCATCTTGGTTGATAAAAATAGTATACCTTTTTATCATCGATTTCAGATTGCTTATTACCGCAAGCAGTAATAAGTAACAAAACCATCAACATACCCCATACAGATTTCATCTTTCAAACTCCCTATTCGATGCAACAATCTACTGCTTTTTTTACAAAAGCTTTCATTTTTGCTAAAGCACCTGATGCTTTATTTTCTTCTACTTTTACCGGTTCTGATACTTTATCTAATTTTGCGGATATTTTTTTTATATCTTCTGTCTTGTCTTCAATCCATTTCACATCATCAACATTCAACATATTCATGTTTAACCCCCAAAACAAGCAATACAATTCATATGCCTGATTAAAGAGTTTATATGCATCATTTTTATGTCCCAAACTTTGTTGCTTGGTACCCACCTCCATCAACCGCATGGAAGATGCCAATAAATGTTTAGAAATGCACCAAACTTCTCCCTCATATTCCGGAATAACTTTTTGCATTAATGTTTTGCGTAGTTCTCTAACCTCCTCAATCAAATCATAAAAAGAATTTTTTCCGGTCTTAGCTCCTGAAAAAACCAAATGTTCCTCTATACTGATTAAATTCATAATTGCAATTGTCAAATCCTGATCTGATGACAAATCTTTTGGATTTACTTTTTTTGTAGCATCGATTCTTTCAACAAATTCTTTTACGCTTGAGGCTTTTTTCATAATATAACTCCGTAATAAATAAATTGATAATTATTGCATATTATATGAGTGATTCTGCTAATGTCAAGCAGGCAACCTCACACAAAAAACGGTTAATCTCTCATCATTCCTTTCAAAAGAATATCCTTATCTTTTATTCAACTTGCAATATTCATATTTTTAACATCATTCATATTCACCACCACAAACCATTCATGCTCATCGGACAATTTTACTTCACACCTTCATAAACCGTTCTAAAAACAACTCCATAAAGATGATTATTTTCATCAATACAATTCCATGCAATAACAGAACTTGCGATTTGTACTATTAAATTTATTTCTTCAAAATTTCTCGTTTAAATCCAACTTCAAAACTTTCACTATCTTCAATTCCGCTTCTGAGAATTCCCCTTTCTCTTATTTTCTTTATTTTTTGTGTTTATAGCAAAAGCAAGAATTTTTTGTTTTTTACGATTAATATCTCTACTGCTAGTTTCATTATCATATACTTTTCCCGTTTTTTCTATCATTTAATATTTTACACATCTCAAAAACACCAAAAAAAAAGCCCCTTCATTTTGAAGGGGCTAAAATCATATTTTAGAAATGTTCATCACAACGACGAATTAAATCTTCAATATTCTCTGGTGGCCAACCTGGTGTATCCATACCCAAATGGATTCCCATTTTTGCCAAAACTTCTTTAATTTCATTCAAAGACTTACGACCAAAGTTTGGTGTACGCAACATTTCTGCTTCTGTCTTTTGAACCAAATCGCCGATATAAACGATGTTGTCATTTTTCAAACAGTTTGCAGAACGAACAGAAAGTTCAAGTTCTTCAACTTTTTTAAGAAGATTACGATTAAACGGCAATTCTTCTTTTTCAGCTTCTGTTTCAACTTCCGGTTCATCGAAGTTAATAAACGGTTTTAATTGATCTTGAAGGATACGAGCAGCCAAAGCAATCGCATCTTCAGGAGAAACCACACCATTGGTTTCAATAATCATTGTAAGTTTATCATAGTCAGTAGCTTGACCTACACGAGTATTTTCAACTTTATAAGAAACCTTACGAACCGGTGAATATATAGCATCAACAGCAATCAAACCGATAGGAGCATCACTTGGTTTATTCAATGCTGCCGGCACATAACCTTTACCGGTTCCAACAGTCATTTCCATATTAATTTTAGCACCGGCATCCAGATTACATATAACTAAATCCGGATTCATAATTTCCACATCATGACCATGTTCAATCATAGCTGCAGTAACCTCACAAGGTCCTTCAGCTCTCAAAGTCATATTTTTTTGTCCTTCACTATGAAGAGCAACAGCCAATCCTTTGATATTCAAAACGATATCTGTAACATCTTCACGCACTCCGGGAACGACAGAAAATTCGTGCAACACACCATCTATTTTGATGCTGGTAACGGCTCCACCTTGCAAAGATGAGAGCAAAACTCTTCTCAATGCATTACCCAAAGTCAAGCCGAAACCTCTTTCTAAAGGTTCAACCACAATTTTAGCTTTATTTCCGCCCTCAAGAGCTGAAACTTCCAAATTTGTAGGTTTAATAAGTTCTTGCCAATTCTTTTGAATCACGGGAATGTCCTCTATATTTTACTGCATATGCAAAGTTCAGAAAAAAGTATTTGGTTATGGAGCAATGCTCCATAACCGCAAACCATTATACACGACGTCTCTTTTTCAAACGACAGCCGTTGTGAGGAATAGGAGTAACATCACGAATTGTTGTAATAGTAAAACCAACAACTTGCAATGCTCTGATTGCTGACTCTCTGCCAGAACCAGGACCTTTAACTTCAACCTCTAAAGTTTTCATTCCATGCTCCTGAGCCTTTTTGCCTGCTTCTTCTGCAGCAACTTGAGCGGCATAAGGAGTTGATTTACGAGACCCTTTAAAACCCTGAGCACCAGAGGTAGACCAAGCAACAGTATTTCCCTGAGCATCAGTAATGGTTACACGGGTATTGTTGAAAGTAGAATTAATATGTGCGACACCTGCCGTAATATTTTTCTTTTCTTTCTTTTTAACACGTTGTACTGCTTTTGCCATTTAACAACCTACCTTATTTCTTCTTATTAGCCACAGTCTTGCGCTTACCTTTACGGGTACGGGCATTTTGTTTTGTGCTTTGTCCACGAACAGGCAAACCTTTACGATGACGAAGGCCACGATAGCAACCCAAATCCATCAATCGTTTAATATTAACACCGACTTCACGGCGAAGTTCACCTTCAACAACCACATCATTGTCAATTACTTCACGAATTTTAGCAACTTCTTCATCACTTAATTCATGAACACGACGATCAGCAGAAATTCCTGATTTTGCGCAAATGTCTTGAGCAGTTTTTCTTCCGATTCCATAGATATAAGTCAATGCGACTTCAATCTTTTTGGCAGTCGGGATATTTACACCAGCTATACGAGCCAAATTAACTCTCCATTTATCTAGATATTAAGTATTACATTCAAAAAGTTGATCACCACTTTTCAAAATTAAGCCGGATTATATGACAAATTTTATTTGTGTCAACAATGTTTTACCGATTCTTTTGAAAAAACTTCTTTTTTTCAAAAAAAACACCACATTTTTTATTTTATTGCCAATAATTCATCTATTTTTTTAGCCACAGCGAGAATTGATCCGGTACCATCTACACAACGTAAAAGCCCTTTTTCCTCAAAATATGGTATAGTAGGATAGGTCAATGCTCTGTAATTAACGAGTCGATTCTGCACTGTGTTTCTATTATCATCGATTCTCCGGTAGAATTCTGTTCCGCCACAAGTATCACACACCCCATAAACTCTGGGTTTAAGATATCTGTCATGATACCCCTCGCCACATTTCATACAAGCATATCGCCCTAAAATACGTTCCATAATAATCTCGTCAGGAACCTGTATTTCAATAACAGCATTTAAGACGATACCTTTTTCTTCAAGCATTTTTTCCAAAACTTTTGCTTGAGGAAGTGTACGAGGGAAACCATCAAGAATAAAACCGTTTTTACAATCATCTTCCTCGATTCTTCTGGAAACCATATCAATAATCATTTCATCAGTTGCAAACCCGCCTTGATCTAAAACTTCTTTTAAAGCTCTGCCTTCCGGCGTAGTTTTAGCTGCTTCTGCACGTAACATTTCACCGGTAGACAAATGGCAAATATTGGCTTTTTCTTTTAGCAGTCGTGCTTGCGTACCTTTACCGCAACCGGGAGCACCCGTTAACACTATATGCAATCCTTGACCGTTTTTGCTCATTTTAACGACGCTTCCGTTTTGCTAAAGAAGCCTTTTTAATCAAAGACTCATATTGATAAGCTATTAGATGAGATTGTATTTGTGTCACAAAATCCATTGTTACTTGAACCACGATAAGCAATGTTGTTCCACCCAATACAAACGGAACCGCTAATTTACTGATTAATACTTCCGGTAAAATACACAAACCCACCAAATATACAGCTCCCAACACAGTCAAACGAGTAATCACATAATCAAGATATTCAGCAGTATTTTTTCCGGGTCTGATTCCGGCAACAAATCCGCCATGTTTTTTCAAATTATCAGCAGTTTCTTCCGGATTAAACACTATTGCTGTGTAAAAGAATGCAAAGAATGCTATCAAGAAAGCATACAACCCCAGATACAACGGCTGACCATGCCCTAACATTTGGCTTAATTCCTGAACCCAAACCGGACCATTTTCTGCACTCAAATTTGCAATTGTAATAGGTAACAACAACAATGAACTTGCAAAGATAGGAGGGATTACGCCTGTCGGATTAATCTTTAATGGCAAATGAGAACTTGAAGCTGAACTCATTGGTCCCATAGCCTGACGCTTCGGATATTGAATTACGATTCTACGTTGAGCACGCTCAACTAATACAATCAAATAAATTAAAGCCAAAACCATACCCATCAACATCAAAATTACCGGTGCAGACATTGATCCTACACGCCCTAATTCAAATGTTTGAGCTAAAGCAGCAGGAATATTGGCAATAATACCAACCGTAATAATCAAAGATGAACCGTTACCCACACCACGAGCAGTAATTTGTTCACCCAACCATACGATAAACATTGTTCCACCGACTAAAGATACTATTGTTGTAAAACGGAAAATAAAACCTGGAATAACCACTGCTGACATACCAGCAGATCCAACCATACTTTCCAATCCCACAGCGATTCCATACCCCTGAACAATTGTAATCAACACTGTCAGATAGCGAGTATATTGAGTAACTTTTCTATGTCCGGCTTCACCTTCCTTTTTCAAAGCTTGCAAAGACGGCACAACAGATTGCCCCAACTGAATAATGATTGATGCGGAAATATACGGCATAATATTGAGAGCAAAAATAGTCATACGCTCCAAAGCACCACCGGCAAACATATTAAACATTCCCAAGATACCACCGGAATTACGCTCAAAAATTTCTGCTAAAATTGCAGAATCAATCCCCGGTAAAGGAATAAATGTACCTAATCTGAAGACAATTAGAGCTAAAACCGTAAACCACAATCTTTTTTTAAGTTCTTCTGCTTTTCCAAAGGCTGACATATCCATATTTGCAGCCATTTTTTCTGCCAGTGAAACCATTTTTATTTCCTTATCATTATTTAAAACAAACAATTAGGGATAAATATATCCCTTTTAGCTAAGATATTAATACACTAAAAATTTTTTTATTCAACAAAATTATCTTTATCCATAATATTTTAAGCAAACAAATATATTTACATTTTACAAAACACGAATATAATGACGCCAAAATCAACAATTATGTAACCTATTAAATTTTATTATTATGAGCAAAATACAAACTGAATGCGTTATTTGCTACTATGCAAAAAACGGAAAAACATCTTATCACCGCTATCTGGACACAGACAGATTAGCTGAAGTTTACGGCATTCAGATCAGCCCCAATTTGATGATTGCCTTAAAGAATGAGGATTTGGCTTTACGCTTAAATCAAGTGTTAAAAGTTTATGATAAAAAACTGTTTAACAGGCCTGAGAAATGGGAACTTCCCAACCATGAAGCATTATTAACTTTTGCACATGGCAAATATGATTGGGCGCATTTTGTAACCAAATCAAATGATTACAAAATACTTCAAGAACATGGAATAGACATCGAAAACTTATACGCCGGTGACTATTGGGCAAAACAAGATACCGAATATTATATTTGTAGAGCCAAAAGCAGAACTCATCGTTTTATCGTTGAACATTACGAAGTCGGCCACATTAGATTCTTCATTCCGATGTCAGAAGTACACATTAACGACAAATAAAAACCACCCCGTAAGAAATAAAAGCTTACGGGGTTTTATTTATCCTCTGACTTTTTTGCAATAGCTTTTGTCGGCTGACTAATGAATATTCATTACCACAAATATTTTCTAACCTTTTATTCATAAAATAATCTACTTTATCCTTATCCTCCCAAATTAATACATCTTCAATCATATCACATACTACACCATACTGATTTAGAAAAGGCCTGTTGACAAAACACCTTCTCACTGCTTATTTTTTAAATTATTAACTATCCATGACCTATAATTTTCAATCACCACACAAAAAAAGAGGAAGCTCATTCAAACTTCCTCTTTTTGTTTTTATAGTAAATTACTAAAAAGCTATTACTACTAAGCCAAGTTTACTTTACCTCCGGCTTTTTCAACTGCAACAACTGCAGCTTTAGAAGCAGAGTTAACCGTAACATTAACTTTAGATGTGATAGCGCCACGAGCCAATAAACGAACACCGTCTAATGTCTTGCTAACGATACCTGCTGCTCTCAAAGATTCAACAGAAATCTCTTCAGCATTCAATTTGCCTGCATCAACCGCTTTTTGAATAGTATCCAAGTTAACAATTGCATATTCTTTTGCAAACGGATTATTAAAACCACGTTTTGGCAAACGACGATAGATAGGCATTTGACCACCTTCAAAACCGTTGATAGCAACGCCTGAACGAGATTTCTGACCTTTTTGGCCGTGTCCGGCAGTTTTACCAGAACCGCATCCCATACCACGAGCTACACGCTTACGGCTTTTTCTTGCGCCTTCGTTATCTTTAATTTCGTTAAGTTTCATTTTTCTTATCCTAAATAAAATAAAGCACGATTTAGAAAAATTTGATAAGGAGGTGTGCTACGAAGGAATTTTTGAACGCAGTGTACAAACCAGTACATAAGAGAAAAAATTCCCAGTATGACACCTCCTTTGCAAATTTACTACTCTTCGACTTTTACCAAGTGAGCCACTTTTTTAATCATACCACGAACAGATGGAGTATCTTCTAATTCAGAAGTTTTATTCATCTTGTTCAAACCTAAGCCGATTAATGTAGCTCTTTGAACAGCCGGACGACCGATTGGGCTTTTAATTTGAGTAACTTTAATAGTTTTAGCCATAATCTTAAGCCTCCTCAACACTGAGTTTAGAGTTAGTGTTCTCACGACGACTAACAATATCACCAACCTTCTTACCACGTTTAGCAGCAACCATGCGAGGAGAGTTAATTCCTTGCAAAGCATTGAAAGTGGCTTTAATCATATTGTATGGATTGTTAGAACCCAAAGATTTAGCAACCACGTCTTGAACACCCAAAACTTCAAAGATTGCACGCATCGGTCCGCCGGCAATAACTCCGGTACCGGCAGGAGCTGTTCTCAAAAACACCTTACCGGCGCCATAACGACCGGCAATATCATGGTGCAAGGTTCTGCCTTCACGCAAAGGAATACGAACCATATTCTTTTTAGCTTCATTAGTAGCCTTAGTAATAGCTTCAGGAACTTCACTAGCTTTACCGGAACCATAGCCAACACGACCTTTTTGGTCACCTACAACTACGATTGCAGCAAAAGACATTGTACGTCCGCCTTTTACGGTTTTAGCTACACGGTTAATATGAACCAGTTTCTCAACCAATTCTTCTTTTTTTTCTGTCTTATTATGACGATCTACAGCTTGTTGTGCCATTTTTCAAACTCCTAGAATTTCAAACCAGCTTCACGAGCTGCATCTGCCAAAGCCTTAACACGACCATGATAGATATAACCACCACGATCAAACACTACTTCGCTAACACCGGACTTAATTGCACGCTCAGCAACCAATTTACCGATAAAGCTTGCAGCTTCAACGTTAGAAGACTTTTTAATGTTATCACGAACTTCTTTTTCCAGAGTGGAGGCAGAAGCAACTGTAACACCTTTAGCATCGTCAATAATTTGAGCATAGACATGTGTATTACTGCGAAATACGGACAATCTCATTTTGCCGTTTGCAGCTTTTTTCAGAGCAGACCGAACACGGCCTTTTCTCTTTTCAAACAATTCTCTTGGTGTACTCATTTACATTTTTCCTTATTTCTTCTTGCCTTCTTTACGACGGATATATTCGCCTTCATATTTTACACCTTTACCTTTATATGGTTCAGGTTTTCTGAATTTACGAATTTCCGCAGCAAACTGACCAACAAGTTGTTTATCAGCTCCTGAGATGGTGATCTGAGTAGCACTCGGACAAGCAACTTTTATGCCTGCGGGAGCCACAACCGGCACATCATGAGAAAATCCCAAAGACAAAACCAATTTATTGGAACCTTCCACACGGGCTTTATAACCCACACCAACCAACTCTAAATTTTTACTAAAACCTTCACTAACGCCTTTAACAATAACGTTAATATTTGCTCTTGTTGTACCCCACAAGGCACGAGCCATTTTAGTTTCCATTTTCGGAGAAACAACAACTTTATTGTCATTAATCTCAACGGCAACATGATCCGCATCAAATGATTGTGTCAACTCACCAAGCTTACCGCTTGCTTTAACAACATTACCATCAATGCTAATCTTAACACCATCAGGGACGATAACCGGATATTTACCAATTCTAGACATCCTACTTCTCCCTTAAAATACTTGACACAAAATTTCGCCACCTACATTGGCCTTACGAGCTTCATTATCGCTCATAACACCGGAAGGTGTAGAAATGATAGAAATACCAAGACCGTTATAAACTCTGGGTAAATTTTTAACAGAAGAATAAACTCTACGACCCGGAGTAGAAACACGGTAAATTTCTGTAATTACGGAAGTACCTTCATGATACTTCAATTTAATGCGAAGTTCATCAACACCTGGACGAACATTATATCTTTCATAACCCAAGATATAACCTTCTCTTTTGAGAACTTCCAAAACATTTTCACGCAAGCGAGAAGCAGGTGATACGACTTCACTCTTTTTCGCTCTTTGTGCGTTTCTAATGCGTGTGAGCATATCGCCCAAAGGATCAGACATAGACATATCTTTAAACTCCTCTACCAGCTAGATTTAACCAAACCGGGAATTTCACCAAAGCTTGCCATATCACGCAATTCATTACGAGACAAACCGAATTTCCGGTAAACACCACGAGAACGCCCTGTCAACTTGCAACGATTACGATATCTGATTTTTGCAGAGTTGCGTGGCATCTCAGCTAATTTCAAAGTAGCCTGGAATCTCTCTTCAGGAGAAATTGTTTTATCCATAACTATCTTTTTGAGCTTTTCACGACGAGAAGCAAACTTCTCAGCCATTTTAGCTCTTTTCAAGTTTCTGAAAACTGAACTTGTTTTTGCCATTACAGTATCTCCCCTTATTTCTTGTAAGGAAGGTTAAAGCCGGTCAGAAGAGCTTTTGCTTCTTCATCAGTCTTAGCGGTAGTGCAGATGCAAATATCCATACCACGAATATTTTCAACTTTATCATAATTGATTTCGGGGAAAATGATTTGCTCTTTAATACCAAAAGAGAAATTACCACGTCCGTCAAAGTTCTTTCCGGTAATTCCATGAAAGTCTCTAACACGAGGCAAGGCCATATTAATCAGTCTTTCAAGAAACTCATACATTCTGGTAGAACGCAAAGTAACTTTACAACCAATCGGCATACCTTCTCTCAATTTAAAGGTAGCGATTGATTTACGAGCTTTGGTTACAACCGGTTTTTGACCGGCAATCAAAGCCAATTCCTCAACAGCATTGTTGAGTTTTTTCTTATCGGTAACAGCATCGCCTACACCGATATTTAATACAATTTTAGTCAGTTTAGGAATCTCATGTGGGTTGGTGTAACCGAATTTCTCCACAAGAGATTTTTTTATGACGTCTTTGTATAATGTTTCAAAATTTGCCATAAATTTTTCTCCCATTAATCGATTACTTCACCGGTTTTACGAGCAACACGCACTTTCTTACCGTCAACAAACTTATAGCCGACTTTAGTAGCTTTTCCGTCTTTGGTAAGAGCCACATTAGAAACGTGGATAGGCGCTTCTTTAGTAACAATTCCACCTGGAGTTGTTTGGCTTGGTTTAGTATGGCGTTTAACCAAATTAACACCTTGAACCACAACCTTATTCTCTTTAGGCATAGCTTTTACTACTTCACCAGTTTTGCCTTTGTCATTGCCTGACAAAACTACAACTTGGTCACCCTTTTTAATTTTTAACTTAGGCATTATAATACCTCCGGTGCTAATGAAATAATTTTCATAAATTTCTTGGCACGCAATTCTCTGGTAACAGGACCAAAGATACGAGTACCGATCGGCTCACCGTCTTTATTAATCAAAACGGCAGCATTTTTATCAAAACGGATAACAGATCCGTCTTTGCGTCTGATATCAGAAGCTGTACGAACAATAACAGCTTTCATAACATCACCCTTCTTTACACGACCCTTAGGAATAGCATCTTTAATAGCTACCACAATAACGTCGCCAACAGAAGCGTGCATTCTTTTGGAGCCGCCAAGCACCTTAATGCACTGCACCTGACGAGCGCCTGAGTTGTCGGCTACATCAAGGTTGGTTTGCATTTGAATCATTTTTCAATTCCTTTTCTTTTTTTGTTTTTTATTCGGTCACACTTGTCACTTTTTGTTTTTTGCGAAGAGAAGAAAAGAACATCTTCTCTTCGCTATAAAACTTTCCAGATGACGCTACGTGAGCCAAATCATCTAGGCGTTGTTGCCTTCCTCAGAAGACATAACTGTCCAACATTTGGTTTTTGAATATGGTACGGATTCGATAATACGTACAACATCGCCAACTTTACATTGGTTGTTTTCATCATGAGCAGCGTATTTCTTGCTCTTTTTGATGAACTTTTTATAAACAGGGTGCATAACCTGACGCTCAACCAGAACGGTAACGGTCTTATCCTGTTTATCACTAACAACAACACCTTGAAGAATTCTTTTAGGCATATTTACTTTCTCCTAACTGTTCTTCTTGCGCTCAGCGAGGAGCGTGTTGATTTTTGCCACTTCACGACGGACATTTCTTAATACAGCAGTATTTTGTAATTGTCCAGTAGATTGTTGCACTCTTAAGTTAAATTGCTCTTTTTTGCATTCAAGCAATCTTGTTTCGAGTTCATCAATACTCATCGCACGAAGATCTTTAATTTTTACCATTTTTAGGCTCCTTGCTCTGAATTAAGTTTTTTCACAAACTTGGTCTTAATCGGCAATTTAGCAGCTCCCAAAGCAAATGCTGAACGAGCTGTTTCTTCATCGATTCCTTCTGCTTCGAACAAAATGCGACCAGGTTTAACTCTGGCAACCCAGAACTCAACAGAACCTTTACCTTTACCCATACGAACCTCAGCAGGTTTATCTGTTACAGGCACATCTGGGAATATACGGATCCAAAGTCTACCGGCTCTTTTCATCTCACGAGTAATAGCACGACGAGCAGCCTCAATTTGGCGAGCTGTGATGCGCTCCGGAGAAAGAGCTTTCAAACCGAAAGAACCGAAATCTAAGTTTGAACCGCCTTTGGCCAAGCCGTGAATACGGCCTTTATGCTGTTTGCGGAACTTTAATCTTTTAGGACTTAACATTTCTAATTCACCTTATTTCTGTTCAGCCAACTTTTTATCCTGAGCCATTGGATCATGAGCCATAATATCACCCTTATAGATCCAAACTTTTACGCCACAGGCACCATAAGTGGTATGAGCTGTAGAGGTTGCATAATCAATGTCAGCACGCAATGTGTGCAAAGGCACACGACCTTCACGATAGTGCTCGGTTCTTGCGATTTCTGCACCGCCCAAACGGCCGGAACAACTAACCTTAATACCTTCTGCACCCAAACGCAAAGCAGACTGCATAACGCGCTTCATTGCACGACGGAAAGCCACACGGCGTTCCAACTGCTGAGCAACACTATCAGCCACAAGCTGAGCATCTAATTCTGGTTTTCTGACTTCCAAGATATTCAATTGAACTTCAGAATCTGTCATTTTTTGAATTTCTTTGCGCAAAACCTCAATATCTTGACCTTTTTTACCGATAACTACACCCGGACGAGCGGAATGAATAGTTACACGAGCTTTTTTAGCAGGACGTTCGATTACGATTTTGCTAATACCGGCCTGAGCCAATTTTTCTTTTAGAAATTCTTTAATTTTAACGTCTTCGTGGAGGTAGTCAGCATATTTATCATCTGCGTACCAACGAGAGTCCCAAGTGCGGTTAACTCCAAGACGAAGACTTGTAGGATTAACTTTTTGTCCCATTAGCTTACTCCCCACGCTCAGCAACAACTATGGTCATATTAGAGAAAGGCTTCAAAACTCTGGCGCCTCTTCCACGACCTCTAGCGTGCATACGTTTCATTACTAAACCTTTGCCCACGTAAGCTTCTTTAACAAAAAGCTTATCAATGTTCAACTGGTGATTATTTTCAGCATTAGCAATTGCAGATTGCAATATAGCTAAAGCAACTTTTGCAATTCTCTTCTTAGAAAAGCTCAATTCGGCAATAGCCTTAGAAGCACTTTTGCCACGAATTGATTCAGCAACTAAATTCAGTTTACGAGGAGAAGTACGAATAGAGTGACAAACGGCTAAAGCCTCATTTGCAGCAACTCTTCTGGTATCTTTAGATTTGCTCATTATTAACCTCTCTTCGCTTTTTTGTCTGCTGCATGACCATAGAATGTACGTGTCGGAGCAAACTCACCAAATTTATGACCAATCATATCCTCTGTAACCAAAACAGGGATAAATTTGTGACCATTGTGGACACCGAAAGTTATACCGACAAACTGTGGTAACATTGTCGAACGACGGGACCAGATTTTAATCACTTCATTACGGCTGGAAGCTTTAGCTGCTTCAGCTTTTTTCAGAAGATAGCCATCAACAAACGGGCCTTTCCATACGGAACGTGTCATATGCAAATCTCCTTATTTCTTATTATCATGACGGCTTCTCATAATGAACTTATCCGTCTTTTTGTTAGTACGAGTTTTATAACCCTTAGTAGGTTTACCCCAAGGAGTAACCGGATGACGACCGCCAGAAGTACGACCTTCACCACCACCATGCGGGTGATCAACAGGGTTCATCGCAACACCACGAGAAACCGGACGATTTCCGAGCCAACGATTGCGACCTGCCTTACCAAGAGATTTATTCTGGTTATCCGGGTTCGAAACAGCGCCGACAGTAGCCAAACACTCTTCACGAACTACACGAAGCTCACCGCTTGAAAGTTTAAGCTGTGCATAACCGGCATCTTTACCTACAAGTTGAGCATAACAACCGGCAGAACGAACCAATTGTCCACCTTTTCCGGCTTTAAGTTCAACGTTGTGAATAATAGTACCAACCGGCATATTTTTCAAAGGCATAGCATTACCCGGCTTAATATCGGCTTTTGCAGAAGCCACAACCTTATCACCGGCTTTCAATCTTTGAGGAGCCAAGATATAAGCCTTTTCGCCATCTTCATAACTGATTAAAGCAATGAAAGCTGAACGATTTGGATCATATTCGATTCTCTCAACA
The DNA here is from genome assembly GCA_015062435.1 of Alphaproteobacteria bacterium. GTDB lineage: Bacteria > Pseudomonadota > Alphaproteobacteria > RF32 > CAG-239 > CAZU01. The sequence continues at coordinate 20,008 of SUUR01000023.1, forward strand.
GTAGCCTCTTGATCGAACTTATTACGTTTAAAGTCAATTATACGCAGTTTGCGTTTATGACCGCCACCAATTCTGCGACTGGTAACATGACCGAAATTATCACGACCACCTGTTTTAGTTAAACCGACAGTCAATGTTTTTTCAGGTTTACCTTTGTACAACTCGCTTCTATCAACAATAACGAGCTGACGAAGTCCAGGAGATGTGGGCTTATAATTTTTCAATGCCATTTTTAAATTCCTGTAGTAATATCAATGTTTTGACCTTCAGCCAAAGTAACAACAGCTTTTTTGAAATCAGAACGTTGTCCGATATAGCCTTTAAAACGTTTTTCTTTGCCGAACTGACGAATTGTATTTACCTTACTTACCTTAACATTAAAGATAGCCTCAACAGCAGCTTTAACATCATCTTTATTGGCAGATAAAGGCACCAAGAATGTAACTTTACCGGCTTCTGAAGAAACCATAGATTTCTCGGTAATAACCGGACGAACTAAAGTATCATACATTTTTGCGGTTACATTGTTTGTTTTGCTAGACTTACTCATTTCAATCTTTCTCCTAAGCAAACAACAGCATCTTTAGTCAAAACCAATTTGTCTTTTCTCAAGATGTCATAAACATTGGCACCAACGGTCGGTAGAATATCAACACCGTTAATATTTCTTGAAGCCAAAGCAAAGTTTACATCAACTTCTTTTCCATCGATAAACAAGCTGTTAGAAAGCCCGCAAAGAGCTAATTTAGCTTGCAAATCTTTAGTTTTCGGAGCTGACAATTTAGCTTCATCAACAATAACTAAATTACCTTCTTTAGCCTTAGCGGAAAGAGCTGTTTTCAATCCGAGTTTTCTGAACTTCTTAGTCAATTCATGAGAATGATCACGAACAACCGGACCAAAAACGATACCGCCTTTTCTAAATTGAGTACCTTTACGAGAACCTTGACGAGCACGACCGCCACCTTTTTGTTTAAATGGCTTTGCTGGTGTCAAAGCAACCTCAGAGCGACCTTTGGTTTTATGATTACCTGTCTGAAGTCTGGCTAACTGCCAAACAACAACACGATGCAAAATGTCTGAACGAACTTCTAAACCGAAAATAGATTCATCAAGTTCAATTGTTCCAACATTTTTATTATCTAAATTTAAGATGTCCTGTTTCATATTTTCAAATCCTTATATCTTATGCATTATCAGCCGGCGCTTCAACTTCGGCTTTAACTGCAACAGGTTCATCAACTTTTTTCAAACCGGCAGGCATTGGCAATGCAACACTGGCAGTTTTTTTAACGGCATCGGTAACATATACCCAACTGTTTTCAGAGCCGGGAACAGCACCTTTAACCATAATCAACCCCTTATCGGCATCAACCGAAACAACTTTAAGGTTTTGAACGGTAACACGCTCATCACCCATATGTCCGGCCATTTTTTTGCCTTTAAACACCTTACCGGGATCTTGTCTTTGTCCTGTAGAACCATGAGAACGGTGAGAAATAGAAACACCGTGAGATGCCTCCAAACCACCAAAATTGTGACGTTTCATAACACCGGCAAAACCTTTACCGATAGATGTACCGCAAACGTCAACAAATTGTCCTGCTACAAAGTGCTCCACAGATAATTTATCACCAACAGATAACAAGCAGTCATCAGAAACTCTGAATTCTGCTAACTTTTTCTTTGGCTCTACATTAGCTTTGGCGAAATGACCCTTCATCGGTTTAGAAAGGTTCTTGGCTTTAATGCTACCACAGCCCAGCTGAACGGCGGAATATCCGTCTTTCTCTTTGGTTCTGATACTAACAACCTCAAGCCCGTCCACATGCAAAACAGTAACCGGAACATGAGTTCCATCCATTTCAAACACGCGAGACATTCCAAGCTTTTTTGCGATTAGACCCGTACGCATTATATTTTATTTCCTTTTCTTAATTGGTTGACCTTTAACACAATCAAAAGCCAACATTAACGTTATTACAATTTAATTTCCACATTAACACCGGCAGCCAAATCCAGCTTCATCAAAGCATCAACTGTTTGCGGTGTGGGATCTACGATATCAAGAAGTCTTTTGTGAGTACGAATCTCAAACTGCTCACGAGACTTTTTATCAACGTGCGGAGAACGATTCACCGTAAACTTCTCAATTTGAGTTGGAAGAGGTATCGGACCTCTTACATTTGCCCCGGTTCTTTTGGCTGTATGCACAATCTCTTTAGTAGAAAGATCAAGCAAACGATGATCAAAAGCCTTAAGGCGAATTCTTATATTTTGTGTATCCATCATATTAAAATACTTTTCCTATAACTAGACGGCATACTCCAACACTTTAGAAGCCGCCGTCTAAAAGTTAAACTCAGCAGAGCCTTAATAATCTAAGGATGCGTTATGTTTTATACCCTATAAATAAATGCAGAGTCGCCCACATTTTTACTTATAGTGAGCGCTTTGTAACACACCACAAACAATTTTGCAAGCGAAAAAATGAAAAAAAATCAAAAAAAATCACTTTTTAAATCTTCGCAAACCCTGACTCAGACTCTATTTGAGTCACCTCAAAAATTTTGTCCAGTTCGAGTCTAAACAAAAAACATTAACAACTCACATTTTTATATTGAAAGTTTTAAAATATATGCTATAACCACTTTAAGTTATTAACAATTATACCAGCATAGAACCATGACAACATTAAGTAATAAAGTTATTAAAACCAACGAACGTCGTACAAGTATCCGCCTCTGTAATCAAGAGTGGGATATTCTTGAAGACGCATGCAAAAATGAAAAGATGCATCGCAATAAATTAATATCTCTGATTGAGCAACACAAAGCTCCCAATCTCGGATTGAGCTATGCAACCAGAGTCTTTTTATTGTTATATTTTCGCAACCTCGCACTAGAAAAAGATAAGAACAAAGCTCTTGAGAATAGCTTGAAACAGCTACTATAACCCCTGAAAAACCATTTGGATTAAAAAGTTTTATTCTTTTATTCGCCACTTTTTATATATCGGATTTTCAATAAAGTGATATCCGATTACCCCTAAACTTATAATTATCAACAACTGATTCACCAAAACTGAACCAAAATTAATTTTCTCCGCAAGTTTAAAACCCAATGCTTGCATTATATAAATTGCGTAAGCATACTTCCCTAAAGCACCACAATATTTATTATTTAGCACTTTAGATAATATCCCCTGACAATTAATAAATAAAAATAATTCTATTGCAAAAAACATCACAAAAATAAACTTATTATCATACTTCAGATGCTCAAAAACCATATAATCAACAAAGAAAAACATTATTCCTATTTCTACTAAACTTATAATCACAAATCTGATTTTATTTTGCGTATTAGATATTGTTAATACCTGAAAAATATGATATAGCAAAATACCTAAACCTATTCCGGCCAAAGATCGCAACATCGCCAAAGAAAACCCTAAATTTACAGTGTTTCTGATATTTAAATTTCCATTATCATAATTTATAAGATAAACATAAGCCATATACGTGATTATGGCGATCACAAAAATTCTTTTTTTAAGATTAAAATACTTTATAACCCAAAAATAAAACAACATTCCCCAAAAGAAAGGACCGACAAACCAAATAAAAGTTTTATATTTTAAGGTAATTCCTGTTGCATGTAAAAAAAATAACTTAAAAAATAAATCATATAAATTACCGCCCCCAAGAATTACCGCAAAAGCAAATAAAGGCCAAAGGCGAAACCATTTATTTTTAATAAAAACAATGCTTTTAACTTCCGGGTTCCTCTCCATAGATAATGCCAAAAAATATCCGGCCAACACCAAAAACATTTCTACGGCCAAATAAGCATCAGTTGTCGCAAATCCACCATGATATAAAACAATAATAATTGCAAAAAGGAATCTTAAAAATTCAATATTTTGTAGTCTGATATTTTGCATCTTCAAACACCTAAAAAAACAATTTCTATTTTTTGTACAGTGTTTTCAATTATTAGTAAAGAATTTCGCAAAATTATTCACAATTTATTTTCGAAAAAACGCTATTATTAAAAATCCAAAATTTTATGATTATAGCATAAAAAACAAAGCTCTTGAGAATAGCTTGAAACAATTGATATAATTACAATTGTTTTGTTCTACCAAAACTATATGATACCCCTAGAGATACTGTTTTTGGGGTATTTTTAGGTATTTTAATTTCAGAAAATGCTTGAACACCTTTTTTTCCAACACTAAAAACAAAACCTAAATTTTCATCAGCCATACATGCATTTAATATCATTTGTATATCTTTAGATGTTGTATATGCAACATTTGCAAAAGATGAAACTTTATCCGCACTTATGTCATAATTCATTCCTAAAGAAACACCAATATTTTTTGTTTTTGCTGTAACATTTGTTATCACCTTATCAACATCGCCCACTCTGCCTGCTGCGGTTAGCTTAAGTTGAAAATCATCATTTTTTATAATATTGCCAGAAATTTTTGCCCACAGATCAGCCTTTTCTGGATTTGGAATCACATAAAAACCTTCACCGGTATTACCAATCAAACCAAGCTCAATAAATTTATCCTCATTACAATACTTCAACGCCAAACGTTCACCTCCATTCCCAAACAATGGAACACCCGTATTTTCGAGCCACATATTTGGTGCAGGACTTCCATCAAAAAACATATTTTCGGTTTCTGTTGTTGCCTTACCCAAAATCAAAGATAATTCACCTTTTTTATTACCTAATTGCTTACTCAATTCCAATATACACTTATTATTTATCGCAGATAAACTATTATTATTTAAAATAAGTAGCTCCGAAGCTGCAAACGAACCTTTCCAACCATTTTTTTCTGCAGATGCAGTAAATGCTGGAACAAAATCATTATAAAAAACACATTTGTCTTTTTGAACAGTCAAAGCTGAAAAATTAGAAAAAGAAACATCTAGCTCTTTTTTTGTAGAAGTTTCATCTTTAATATTATTTTTATTCTCTTTATTACCCGCAAACAACGCAGCGTTAAACATCAAAAAAGTTGTAACAGTTGTAATAAGACGCTTCGCCTTAGCTTTAAACAAATTATCATAAGAATTATTGTCTTTATCTCTCATTGCGCACCCCAATATTTTAGATTATAAGACAATATTATCATACTCTCATTATTGTGTCAACAAATAAAGAACATACATTGACAAAACACCTTTTTGCATTGCAATAATTACAATTATCGACTTAATTAATCGTAATTATTTGCTATTTTAAGTCCTATCATTAAAATTCGTTATACGAGGTTAATAGAAGTAAAAATAAAAAGAGAGAAAATCCTAGTGTACAAATCAGTACATGAATTTTCTCTCTTTTTTAATTTTTACGATTAGTAACCCGTAAAACGGATTTTAATCGTGGATTACTTCAAAATCTTAGCAACAACACCAGCACCAACTGTATGTCCACCTTCACGAATTGCGAAACGTAAACCTTCGTTCATTGCGATTGGGTGAATCAATTTTGCTGTCATGGTGATGTTATCTCCAGGCATTACCATTTCTGTTCCGGCTGGCAACTCAATTGCTCCGGTTACGTCGGTGGTACGGAAATAGAACTGTGGACGATAGTTTGAGAAGAACGGTGTATGACGACCTCCTTCTTCTTTGGTCAAAA
>SUUR01000001.1 GCA_015062435.1 Alphaproteobacteria bacterium
TTACCTGTGCAACAGATACACCTTAAACAGCATATACATTTTTATGGGAAATAATGATGAGAAAATACATACCGCAAAGCATGTTAAGGAAAGTGAAAACTTTACCATTTCAAGCATTATCATACCCGTTTATTTTATCCGAGTATGATAATATCATAATTTTCATTAGGTGTCAAATAATTATTAAAGCCAGTGGACGAATTTTAAACCTTAAAGTTTTTATTGCAAATAGAGATGTTCAAAAAGAATTTTACAACCTAACCCGATGAGAATTACCCCAGATGATATCTCAAGAATATGTGGTGAAAACTGTTTAAATATGCGACAAATATTAAAACCGATAAGAGAACATATAAATGTTACCGTTCCAATAATGCCTGCGGCTACCCAAATATCCGTTTTCATAAAATATAGCATTGATCCGCTGACTAAAGCATCTATTGATGTTGCCACACCGATAAGGAATAGCTCTTTCAAACCTATTCCTGCTACAATGGAACATTGACAATCGCAGGATTTAAAAGAATTGGTTATGGTTTTTATACCCAAAACTAAAAATACAAAAAAAGCAACCCAATGATCTATCGGAGCTATATGATTATAAATTTGGCAAGCTCCATACCATCCGATTATAGGCATGATAAATTGTCCGAGACCTACCGAAAATGCAACTTTAAACGCCTCAATATTCTTTTTTCCCTGACAAGAAAGTCCATAAGAAAAAGAGACAACAAAGGCATCTACCGCCAAGGCTAAAGCTAAAAATAAAAGCTCTAAAATATTCAATTTATTCTCCGTTGTTGTTTTTTTTATTTTATTGATTATAATGCCCATGTTTTGGGAGTTTTATAATGATTGATTATACTGAAGATTACCTATTAGACAAGAAAATTAAAATCTATCAACCGGTAGACGGATATAGAGCCTCTAGCGATGCAGTGCTTTTGGCAGCTGCGGCAAACACAATTAAGCCAAACAGTAAAATCTTAGATATAGGATCAGGAACAGGAGCGATAAGCCTGTGTTTGGCTGAAAGATTCAAGAAATTTGATCCAGAAATTATTGGTGTTGAATTGCAAAAAGACTTAGTAAATCTAGCCAATATGAGCGCCGAAGCTAATAACTTCCTTAAATTAAAATATATAAATGCAGATATCTTCAGCTCAGGATTGGATTTTTGCTCTTTTGACCACGTGTTCTCAAACCCCCCTTACTTTGATTCAAATATGCCAACATCTCCATATAAAGGAAAAGCAACTGCTCACACTTTTAATGAAAAAAATCTGAAAGATTGGACTGATGTTTGTATCAAAATGATTAGACCTCAAGGGTGGTTTTATATGATTAATCGTGCTGAGGCGCTGAAGTCAATTCTTAATATTATCGAAAATAAGTTAGGTGATATATCAATATTTCCATTATATTCAAAAGAAGAGCAATGTGCAAAACGGATAATTATCAAAGCAAAAAAAGATTCTAAAGCTCCGTTAAACATAAAACCTCCTCTTTGTATACATTCCAATGACGGAAAGTACACTTCCCGAGCTCAGGATATATTACGAAAAGGGCTTCCGTTATAAAAATTTGTTGACATATGCAGAATAAATATTTATAAGCTATTTTGTCCGAGATCCTTATGATTTAATTCATTAAGGCTTTAAATAACAATAATTAACCGGAGAAAAAATATGAAACGCACTTATCAACCCAGTAAACTGGTTAGAGCTCGTCGTCACGGATTTCGTGCTCGTATGGCAACCGCAGGCGGTCGTAAGGTATTGTCTGCACGTAGAGCCAGAGGTCGTAAAAAAATCTCGGCCTAAGAGATGAAAGTTTTTATCTTAAAAAAAAGAAAAGATTTTGTAAGAGCCGCTCAAGGAATTAAATCGGTTACTCCGAGTTTGATTTTGCAAGCGGCTCCGTCTTTATCTGCTCCTTATAAAAAAATCAGTGAAGATATATGTTATGTGGGCTATACCGCAACAAAAAAAATCGGTAAAGCTTTTATTCGCAACAAAGCAAAAAGACGTCTTAGAGCAGCTGTTGCACAAATTTTTACAAAAAATGCATCTGCAAAAACAGACTATGTTGTCATCAGCAGATATAAAACTGCCACAACTCCTTTTGAAACAATTAAACAAGATTTACTAAAAGCTCTTAATGACACTTCAAAACAATTAAACAACTCAAAAGAGCCTCAAAAATGAAAAAAATTATGATTGCATTAATTAGATTTTATCAGATTTTTATTTCTCCTATCTTGCCAAGCGTGTGCAGATATAAACCGAGTTGTTCCGAATATTTTATTCAGGCTCTTAAAATTCATGGAGTTTGCAAAGGCTCTTATATTGGTGTAAAAAGAATTTTAAGGTGCCACCCTTGGGGAGGTGAAGGATATGATCCTGTTCCCCCAAAAAAATCAGAAAAATAATATAAGTGCTTGCGTTGAATATTAAAATGTAATAAACATATTCAAGTGAATTTTGATTTTTGGAGATTTTGTTTATGAAAGAAGAAATGAAAGGCCTATATGCTGCAATTGTGCTTTCTTTGGCGGTAATCCTTATTACTAATTGGATTTTCCCATCAAAAAATACAGAACAAATTACAAAAGCACCGGAAAAAGAAACGCCTGCATTAACAGAAACCGTGAAAGATAAAACAGATGATAAAATTTTCAGCCCTGAAAAAGCTCTTATTCAGGATTCCAGAATCAAAATAAAAAATAATTCATTAACCGGTTCTATACGCATCAAAGGCGCAAGATTTGATAATTTAAATCTGGCTAAATATAAACAAACTCTCAAAGAAAATAGCGCAGATGTAGAGCTACTAATGCCGGCACAAACAAGCACCCCTTATTATGCTGAGTTCGGGTGGCTGTCTTCAGATAATTCTGTTAAATTACCTAAAGAGAATACTTTATGGAGCGCCAAAGGAAGTGAATTGACATCTGAAAAACCATTGGTGTTAGAATGGAACAACGGACAAGGATTGAAGTTTATTCGAAAAATATCTCTCGATGATAATTATATGTTTACAATTGAACAAATTGTAGAAAATAACAGCAATAAAGAAATAACTCTTTATCCTTACGGGCTAATCAGTCGAAAACCTCAACAAAGCGAAAACTCTGTAAAAGTTGTACATCAGGGTATTGCCGGTGTTATTGACTCCACACTAAAGGAAGTTAAACTCGAAGATCTTGATGAAGATAAAAATCAAAAATATGAAACTAATGGCGGTTGGATAGGTTTTTCTGACCATTATTGGCTTGGGGCGTTAGTTCTAAATAACAATACCAAAAGTAAAATTAAATTTGCTCAAACCGCCGAAAACACTTATCAGACAGATTTTGTCGGTGAACCTTTGATTATCGGTGCAGGAGATGCTGTGGCATATACAAACAGATTCTTTGCAGGGGCAAAGGAAATCAAACTTTTAGATGAATATACCAAAAATTTGAATATTGATAAATTTGATTTAGCCGTAGATTTTGGTTGGTATTATTTTTTAACTAAACCGTTTTTCTATATCTTAGACTTTTTGTTTGAGATTATAGGCAATATGGGGTGGGCTATATTATTATTTGCCGCTTTGCTCAGATTAGCCATGTTCCCTATTGCCAATAAATCTTTTGAAAGCATGTCTAAGATGAAAAAAATGCAACCAAAGATACAAGAATTGCAAGAAAAATTTAAAGATGATAAAGTTAAGTTACAATCTGAAATGATGAACCTGTATAAAAAAGAAAAAATTAATCCGGCTTCAGGTTGTTTGCCAATGTTAATTCAAATTCCGGTATTTTTCTCTTTATATAAAGTATTAAATATTGCAATTGAAATTCGTCATGCTCCGTTTGTCGGTTGGATAAAAGATTTATCAGCTCCGGATCCGATGACAATATCTGCCATAACACACATTCCTCTTCCGACATTTTTAGATATTGGTGTTTGGCCGATATTGATGGGAATAACAATGTATATCCAACAAAAACTCAATCCGGCACCTGCCAACAAGGATCAGGCTCGAATGTTTGCACTTATGCCTTTGGTATTTATGTTTATGCTCGGACATTTTGCTTCCGGTTTGGTTATATATTGGACTTTAAGCAATGTATTGTCTATTGTTCAACAGCGTGTGATTATGAAAAAAATCGGAGTTAAATAATGGATTTTGCTCTTGAAGAATTTTCAGAGAAACAAATTGAAGATGCAAATACTTTGTTTTCAGCAAAATGTGAATTTGTATTGGGCGTAGCAAAATTAGAACAGCTTCCGCTTACAGAAATGCCAGAAATTGCTTTTGCAGGACGCTCCAATGTCGGAAAATCCAGTATAATTAATGCTATAACCAATCAAAAAGGATTAGCAAAAACATCTAACACTCCGGGAAGAACACAACAGCTAAATTATTTTAATCTTAATGATAAAATACATATCGTGGATTTACCGGGATACGGATATGCTAAAGCTCCTGAACATCTGGTTAAGCAATGGCAAAAAGTTATTTTTGCTTATTTGCAAGGACGAGTTAATTTAAAAAGGGTATTTTTGTTGATAGATTCTCGTCATGGTATAAAAAAAACCGATAAAGATGTGATGGAACTGCTTGATAAAGCAGCTGTTACATATCAAATTATACTCACTAAAACAGATAAAATCAGTCGAGAAGAATTGAAAAAAGTGATGCATGATGTTGAAACCGAAATCAATCAACATGCTGCCGCATATAATCGTATATGGCCTACCAGCTCCGAAAAGAAATGGGGAATCGATATGGTTAGAGCAGAAATTGCTTCTCTGGTCTAATAAACATCTTCCAATATACACCTAAAACTACGTTTTTGCGGAGAACATGCGTATGCTCCGACTTTTATTGTACTTTCAGCTTGTGGAAAATAAAACATTCTGGTGCGAACAAAAGATATTCCATCCAAAGAAAGATATAAAGCAAAATCATTTCCCTTTCTAACAACCCGAAACCATAACTCTGACGGTAACTCAGATAATGGCCAATTTGACCAGTCTGAAAAACCTCTATTGGTTATTACGGTGCCAACCTCCAGCTTTCGCATATCGGTACTTAAAAGGCTGATTTTTCCCCAATTCAGGCTATCCAAACGGATCATTAAACCACATTGGTCTGAAGCTATTGCATCATCGAAGTGCCATTTTACAGTAAGGCAAAAATCTCCTTGTTTTTCAGTATAAAAAAAGTGACCGTTATCTCGATGAATATTATATGTAATATTTTGCCAAAAATCTGTTTCAGCTTCAGTATCCAGCATCATGCCATTTTCTACAAAACGCACATTTGCAGGTTCATTATACCAGTGAAAATCTTTAAGAGAGTCCAAAAGCATTAAAAACTCCTAATATTCTCGTCAGGAAGTTTTCTTAAAACCTCTTCAAGCTCTTTTTCATGATGATTGGGAGAGACAATATTTAAGACGATGATTTGATCTCCTCCTTTTATCCCCTTACCTTTCAATCTGAGCTTTTCTTGTCCTGATGCATAAGGCGGAATATTTACCATAACCTTACCACTGATGGTGGGAACAGTTACTTTTGCTCCTAAAACAGCCTCTTTGATAGTGATGGGCAATTCCATGACAATATTATTGCCTTCTCGGCTAAAATAAGCATGTTTTTCAACATTTAAGGTTATCAAAACATCTCCTGAACTTCCGCCATTCATACTTGGCTGTCCTAAACCTTTTAAGCGTAAAGTTTGTCCATCTGCCGTGCCTTCGGGAATTTTAACATTAATATTTTTACCATTGATATTAACACTCTTTTCAGCCCCCTTAACAGCAGAAAGAAAATCTATCTTCATAGAATAATTTATATCTTCTCCTTTACGAGGCCTGCGGGAAGATGAGCCAAAACCACTTTGAAATCCGGATTTTCCGCCGGTAAATTGAGAAAATATATCACTGCCAAAAATTGATGAAAAATCAAAATCACCGCCACCGGCATTATAATAACCACCTTGTCCAAACGGGTTTCCGCCATATCCGCCACCAAATCCGGATCCAAAGCCAGTCGGTTTACCATCAGAATCTATCTCATTATTATCATATTTACGGCGTTTCTCTTTATCTCCCAATATATCATATGCAGAAGATATCTCCTTAAAACGTTCTGCCGCTTCATTATTATCTTTATTAAGATCCGGATGATACTTTCTTGCAAGCTTGCGATATGCCGATTTAATTTCAGCCTCTGTGGCAGTTTTGGAAACGCCTAATATATGGTATAAATTTTTGTTCATCTTTTACTTCCTCTCATACTACGCTATATAGGAAGAAAAACAGATATTTGCAAGTCACATTATCTAAAATCAGGTAATTTTCGGCATGCAAAAACGGCTCTGCGATAATTATCGGGACGAGTTATTATTTCATAAAGAGAAGCCTGTTTTCCACCTCTGTCATGACAATAAATTGCCGCTATCGGAGCAATCTCATCAACTCTGATATCTTTATATTCATAAACAACATGCGTTGGAGATTTGTCTACAACTTTTACATGCGATGCGATATATGTAAAATCAGGATTTTCCCACATTGGAGAATTATCATCCATAAAAGAACATGCCGAAATCAGCAACAAACTAAATATTAGAGATAATTTGGTCATCAGTAATTCTCCTATGTTGGATTTATTTTATTTATGTTAATATTGTTTGGTTAAACAAAGTTTAATCAAGTTCTTTATATATCTCTTCACCGGCCTTTAACAGTATATTATACACCTTTTTATTAGTAGAATTTTTAGTACGAGTATTTTTTAACTTGTCCAACATTTTTTGTAAGCGTTGATTAAATCGGAGATTTTGACGTAAATCTTCAATATCGCTTAAGTTTTCTTCATCATTTATCTTATAGTTAACAACAGCTTTAAGAGTAGCTATGTACATTGCATCTTTCTGAGAAGTATACTGCGCATTTGCAACTTTTGTGCTAAAAAAAATACTCAGCAATAACACTAAAAAAATTCGCATGGGTTTCTCCATAAAAAAACATTGTTTTTATCGTAATTATTAATATACTACATTTATAAGATATGTTTGACTATCTGTTTTTGAAAGTTATTAAATATGAAAAAAAATTTATGGGCATTGTTAGATGACAGAATGGGTAGTGTTGGACAAGCAAAAGGGATACTTCAAGCCATTGGCGAAAAAATGAGTGTCACCGAAAAAAAATTGGTATACACAAAATGGGCTAAATTACCAAATTTTTTGAGAGGAAAAAGCCTGCTCGGTGTTAATCAAAAAGAAAGCGATGACTTATCATCACCTTATCCGGATATTATTCTATCCACATCAAGAAGAACGCTACCTGTTGCAAGATTAATAAAAAAATTATCAAACAATCAATGTAAAATCATTCAACTTATGCATCCGGGAAATTGCGGAATAAATGATATAGATTTAGTCATTTTGCCGGCTCATGATGCAAAAAAAAGCAACGGGAATAACTTTTTTACTGTTACAGGTTGCCCTCATCGTGTTAATTCTCAAGTGTTAAACATTGCAAAAGAACATTGGCTTCCCATGTTTAATCATCTGCCAAAACCATATATCTCCGTGATTGTGGGTGGAGCAATTAAAGGACGTGAGTTCAGTATTGAAAACGCAACACTGTTAGGTAAAAAAATCAGAAATTTACATGAGAAAATCGGAGGTTCTGTTTTGATTACAACTTCAAGAAGAACCGGAAGCATAGCTCAAAACGCAATAATGGAAGAAATTAAAAATATTCCAATGCATAGTTTTTTGTGGGGCGATAAAAAAGAAAACCCATATATGGGGTATCTGGCCTGTGCAGATAAAATTATTATAACAGGAGATTCTGTTTCGATGTGTTCAGAAGCATGCGGTACGGGTAGGCCCGTATTAATCTTTGAAGGAAAAAATTGGTTATCATCTAAGCACTTACGTTTTGTAGAATCTCTATATAACGGTAAATTTGCGATATCTTTTGATGATGACGATGTTTTAAGTTTTGTGCCTCAACAAACCTTAAACACTGCATCAACTATTGCTAAAAAAATTTTAGAAATTTAAAAAGTTAGCAGTTGTTTCCTGCTTCATAATTGAATTATCCAAATCCGTTAAAGAATCGGTTTTTTTAACCGCTATCAAACGTTGATACATGCCTCCAAAATATGTACTTTTTCGCCATGAAAAGTTTGTACGATTATTGGCGTAGGTTTCTATTCCTTTATCCCAAAGTTTCTCCGCAAATGGGTGATATAAACGATTATACATACGCACCCAATAACGTAACGGATGCCAAAAAACAGGATTATGATAATCTACAAAAATCACACGTCCTCCGGGTTTTACGGCTCGAAGAGCGTTGTTTATTACTTTTGACTTGGTTTGAGACGGAAGCTCTTGCAACAACATGAAACAAATCACACAATCATATTGTTCATTGACATTAAATGTAGAGGCATCTTGTTGTATGAGATTTAAACACGGATACATATTTCCGTATTTCTTTTGATTTCTGGCAATTTGTACCGGATTAACATCTATAATATCATATTGTCCGTATGCACCGATTTTTTGCGCAACAGCATCTATTTCATAACCAAAAACCAGTCCCATTTGTAATACTGTTTGGTTTAGAAGCAACTCTCTTGTAACAGACTTTACCAACCTGTCATATTGAAAAAATGAACGCAATTTTACCGAAAAATCAGAATCCAACTTTGAACTACGGTTCAAATTGTTGTAGATATCGGAATAAACTATATCTGCGTATGGAGGAAGGTTAATTGTATTGTTTCTACTTTTCATGATCTTCCTTTATTTGGCTAATATATATTTTAACAAGTTCTGCCTGCTCATCATAGGACTTTTTGCAATCAGATATGAGTTTTTCTATTTTAGCAGTTCTGCAATTTATAATACATTCTTCAGTCTTTTGACAAAGAAGAGAAAAGCTATCCATTCCAAAAATTTTGCTTCCGGCTCTCCAATTATGGAAAATGTATTTTTTTTCTGACAAATCAAGATTATCCATATTTGCCCAACTTTGAGATGAACTTTCAAGATACTCTCTCCAAAGAAAACAAAATTTTTCATACCCAAATGTCGATAAGTATTGATTTAGTTCGGAGATATTCAGTTCTGTTTTAGTCATTTATCAATCCAAGTTTGGTGGCCTCAACTACTGCTCCCGTTCGGTTATAAACATTAAGTAACTTCAAGATTGCAGTAACATGTAATTTTACGGTTCCTTCGGTCAATCCTAGTTCATATGCGATTTGTTTATTGGACTTTCCTTTTGAAATAAGTTTGATAACATCTATTTGACGAGGTGATAATATCTTCATCTTTTCTGCAACATTATCTGCTGAAGAAACTTTTTCTACTTGTTTTAGAACATCAAATTCATTTTGATTGGTATCTTGTAACAATTCTGCCGGAATATAGACACCTCCTGAGATAACCAAGTTAATTGCACTGAGAATAACAGCATTGGAAGATGTTTTGGGAATATATCCAGCAGCACCTATTTCTATGGTTTTTTGAACAACTTCTTTATCAAAAACCGCAGATAAAATTATTATAGGAGTCTCCGGCAATATATCATGTATGCTTTGAATTGCATCAAGCCAACGAGAACCGGGCATAGCTAAGTCCGTCAATATTAGATCAAATTTGTTTTCTTTCTTTAATATTGTAAAAATATCAGTATAGCTTTTCGCAGAAACAATCTGCCAGTCCGAATTATAATCTGTTAAGACAAGCTCTAAACCTTTGAGAAACAACTCATGATCATCGGCTATTAATATTTTCATCACTATCTCCTTATTTATTTCCAATCGCCGGATATTGACTGCCATACAGATAAAGCTGCCACGCACGCAGTTTCTGCCCTTAAAATTCTGGGGCCTAATGAAACAGCTGTTACATAAGGCAAACTGTATAACAATTCAGCTTCTTGATTTGAAAAACCGCCCTCAGGACCGATAAGCAACGCTGCTTTATCTCCGGTTAATGAAGTAAAAGCATCTTTGCATGCAATTCCGTTTCCTCGCTCATCTAAAAAAAACAAGCGTCGGTTGCTATCCCAATTTTTTAAGATATCATCTAATCGCCGAGTGCTTTCAAGTTTAGGAATATCTAAACGCTCACATTGTTCTGACGCCTCTATTATTTGAGATTGAAGTCTGTCTGTTTTTACTTTATCCGTTATTCCGTAATTTGTAATCACCGGAATAAGTGCTGACACTCCCAACTCAACACTTTTTTCAATCAAAAAATCCGTACGATCTTTTTTTAGTGGAGAGAATAACACCCAAATATCCGGACAGCTGTAAAACATGCGAATTTGTTGACCAATATCTATCTCTGTTTGTTTTTTATGAATACGCTTGATTTTTGCCATAAACTCACCGGACACACCATTAAAACATCTCAGGCAATCACCTTCCTTTAATCGCATAACGTTACATAAATAATGCGATTGTTCTTCTTTTAGTACTAAAGAAGTTTTCGGTTTTAAGTCTTCGGCAACATAGATGCGTATTTTGGAAGTTTCCGACATTTATTTCTTCCTGACATTAAAACGTAAAATTTTACTGTGAGAAACACTTGTTTGCTTGTCTTTTTTTAGGTAGTTATCTAAATAAACTTTACACTCACATGGAGATAAGGCTTCAAATTCAAGAATCCTCATACCATCTTTTACGGCAGAAGAAACTACTTTAAGATTGTTTTTAGCTAAATCATACTTCCACTGACTTCCATCGGGTTCAGGTAATTCTATTTTTACGGTCTGTCCAACTTTCATGTTAAGTTTAACACCACTCTTGGCACTCATATCAATATTAGGAAACGGCTTGGGACTAACTAACACTTTGTCAGCAATATCAGCATAATCTATTTCTTCATCAATTATAACAGGCGGCGTAACTTTTTTATCCTTTTCCACCACCATATTTCCCCCACCATCTCTGGCAATATTGTTATACGAAAAAGCTTTTCCGGCATCTTGAACAAAAAAAGCCTTTGCCGTTGCGGATCCTAAAACAAATAACCCTAACAACCCCAATATTTTATATCCCGTCAGCTTCATTAGGTCTCTCTTTCAAAATTCTTGGCATAACTGATAAATAAACTTTCTTATCCTATTATTATGTTTTATCTTATAAAAAGAAAGTAAACTTTTTGTTACAAAATGAAATATTTTCGAGTTTGATGATGATTATAACAATTGATGGTCCGGCATCTGCCGGTAAAGGAACTTTAGCGCAAAGCTTATCAGATAAATATGAAATGGCATATTTCGATACCGGAATGGTATATAGAGCCGTCGGTTTGCAGCTTGTATTAAACGGAATTAACCCCAACAACGAATCGGCAGCAGAAAAAGCTGCAAAAGATTTAAATTTTCCTCAAATGATGAAATTATCAAAGCACAAAGACTTCAGATCCGATGTAGGGGGAAACGCTGCATCAGTTGTTGCCGCAATTCCTGCTGTCAGAAGTGCTTTGCTTAAGATGCAGCAAGACTTTGCTCTTAATCCGATTTTTGGCGACGGGAGTCCGGCAAAAGGTGCTATTTATGATGGCAGAGATACAGGTACGGTAATTTGTCCTAATGCTGATATAAAACTCTTTATTACTGCAACTCCTGAAGTTCGTGCAGAAAGGCGTTACAAAGAATTTTTGAGCAAGGGAATAAATCGTTCTTTAGAAGAAGTCCTAACACAAATTAAAGAACGTGATGAGCGAGATGAAAAAAGAGCGTCTGCTCCTTTAAAGCCGGCCGAAGATGCCATCATTTTTGATACATCAGAGTATAATGCACAACAAGTTTTTGAAAAAGTTTGCAAAATAATCGAAAGCAAACAAAAAAAAGCTTGAAAAATAAATATTTGAGCGTATAACAAAAAACACTAAAACAAAAGGGTGCGCTATTGTTTTGGTGTTTTTGTTTTTTCGCACAAGTCCGCCTCGTTTTTTGTATTGAGGAACGGCATTTTTGAAATATATATATTTAATGATTAATACAGATATTAAAATCCCTGAAACAAATGAAAATTTTGAAGCATTGCTCAATGAGCAATTTGGCGATAAAGGTATTATCGGTTCTGTTGTTAAGGGTACGGTTATCAAATTAACTTCTGATTTTGCTACAATTGATGTCGGTTTGAAATCTGAAGGTAGAATCCCGATGCGTGAATTTGGCCAAAATGCCGAACTTAAAATCGGAGATGTTATTGAAGTTTATGTTGACCGTTATGAAGATAAAGACGGTAACATTGTTCTTTCTCGTGAAAAAGCTCGTCGTGAAGAAGCTTGGCAAGATCTTGAAAAATGCCTCAATTCAGGTGAAAGAGTTAATGGTGTTATCTTCGGACGTGTTAAAGGCGGATTTACCGTTGATCTTAATGGTGCAATTGCTTTCTTGCCCGGTTCTCAAATTGATATCCGTCCAATTAGAGATATTACACCGCTGATGGGAATCACCCAACCATTCCAAATTCTTAAGATGGATAAAATAAGAGGTAACATTGTTGTTTCTCGCCGTGTAGTTTTGGAAGAAACTCGTGCAGAAGCTCGTGCCGAATTGATTGACACCCTTAAAGAAGGTTCTGTTCTTGAAGGTATTGTTAAAAATATTACAGATTACGGTGCATTTATCGACTTGGGCGGTGTTGACGGTTTATTACACGTTACAGATATTTCTTGGAAACGCATCAATCACCCTGCAGAAATGCTCTCTGTCGGACAAACCGTTAAAGTACAAGTTATCAAATTCAATGAAGATAACCAAAGAATTTCTTTGGGTATGAAACAACTTGAATCTGATCCTTGGCAAAGTGTTGCCAACAAATATCAAGTTGGTGAAATCTACAACGGTAAAGTTACCAACATTACAGACTATGGTGCTTTTGTGGAATTGGAAGACGGAATCGAAGGTTTGGTTCATGTTTCTGAAATGAGCTGGACACGTAAAAACGTTCATCCGGGTAAAATTGTTTCTACTTCACAAGAAGTACAAGTTAAAGTTTTGGAAGTTGATGCAGATAAGCGCAGAATTTCTCTCGGTATTAAACAATGTACACCAAATCCTTGGGCTGCTTATGTTGAAGAACATGCTGTCGGCTCAGTTATTGAGGGAAAAATTAAAAACATTACCGAATTTGGTTTGTTTATCGGTTTGTCTGATGAAATCGACGGCATGATTCACTTATCAGATATTTCTTGGGAAAAACCAGGTGAAGAAGCTGTTAAAGACTACATCAAAGGACAAGATATTCAAGCTAAAATTATCGATGTTGATGTTGAAAAAGAGCGTATCAGTCTTGGTATCAAACAATTAACCGAAGACAACAATGAGGCCGCTTTGGCTGCTTTCAAAAAAGGTGATGTTGTTAAAGCAACTGTAACCGGCTCTGATGATAAAGGTATAATCGCCGAAGTTAATGGTGCTGCCGCTTACATCAAAAAAGCTGATTTATCTAAAGATAAAGCTGCACAAAACATTGAAAATTATAAAGAAGGAGATGTTTTGGAAGCAAAAATCACTTCTGTTGATAAGAAAAACGGAAAACTGAACTTATCTGTTAAAGCTTTGGAAATTGAAGAAGAAAAGAAAGCTCTTGAAGAGTATTCTGCTTCTACTGGAAACTCTGCTTTAGGAGATGCTTTAGGTGAAGCTTTGAAGAAAAACGCTTAGTCGTTTTTATGTAAAAGAAAGCAGGCTTGTTAAGCCTGCTTTTTTATTTGCGCTTTTCAGATATCTATGTAATAATACAAATATTGTATATTGATATTTTAAGGAACAAAACATGGTAAAAATTGCGGATACCGTATTTTCGGATATTTATATCACTCCAGATAAAAAAGCTTATATTCCTGATAAAAATACAGCAAATGCTCTAATTTTATTTGATGCAGAAGATTTTAATGATTTCTTTGACATCGTTCAAAATTCATGGGACGGCATCACTCCCAGCTATTCTATTGTTTACAAAGGAATTTATTATAGAGTTGAACGTACTGTTGCCATAGACGGAGTACAATATTGTGCAAGAAAAATGCCTCCTGAAGTTCCACCTTTTTCATCTTTAGGATATCCTAAACAACTGGAAAAATATATGTTGTCACTAAAAACTGCTTCAGGATTGATTCTTTGGGCCGGCCCGACCGGATCCGGTAAAACAACCGCAATTTCCAGCTTATTGAAAGAATATTTATTAACTGAAGGTGGTTTTGCATACACAATTGAAGACCCAAATGAACAACCTCTTGACGGAATATATAACTCTTCCAATGGAGGAATCGGCTTATGTAAGCAAACTATGCCGGCAAACGGAGATTGGGGAGAATCGTTAAAATCAGCATTGCGTTCTCACCCTAGATATATTTTTGTAGGTGAGATAAGAACTCCGGATACAGCATCAGAGGTTTTAAGGGCAGCAACTTCCGGACACTTGGTGTTATCAACCATACATGCAAACAATGTCACTGATGCAATCAGTTCTGTCGTAAAATATGCGGCAGCCGGCGGAATGAGTGAAGATTTGGCTTATGATCTGTTATCAAGAGGAATGTTGGCTTGTTTACACCAAACATTGGTTGGAACTTCTGTCAAGCGTGTAGCAATATCCTGCTTATTTGCCAATCCGGATACAACAAAAGGTGATCAAGTACGTGGAATCATCAAAAGCGGAAAGCTAAATTTGGCGACTTCAATTGAAACTCAAATGACAAGAATGGCAAGAGGTATGCCGCTATTTGCAGATTTATCTTAGTCCCATGGAAACACTACCCATTTCTCAGGTAAGTCCACCGCATATATATCAGCACTTTTTGCACCTTGAGGTTTGGCATAAACACAAGCGTATTTTGCATTAGGATATATTGCTTTTAAGATATTAAATGTGCGACCGCTATCCGCAAGATCATCAACAATAAGCGTATCTTTCCCCAAACCGGAAAGTGTTCCAGTCTCTAATGTTATATCAGAATCATTGCGCTTTATGTTTCCATCATAACTTGACATATTGATTGCTTTGCAATTTCTGACATTTAATTCATAAGCT
This sequence comes from Alphaproteobacteria bacterium, assembly GCA_015062435.1. Classification (GTDB taxonomy): domain Bacteria; phylum Pseudomonadota; class Alphaproteobacteria; order RF32; family CAG-239; genus CAZU01. Next base: position 15,084 of record SUUR01000001.1, read on the forward strand.
AAAATCCCTGCAGGAATTAACCCACCTCTGCTTACTGCCACAATTTGATTAATTAAACAGTTTTCTTCTTTTAACTTTTGAACAAGGTTTTTGGTATGTTGATGAAAGTCATCCCAAGTTATATATATCTTATCTTCCATATCTTTATCCGTGTTGAGCTTTAAGTTTGTATATATATTCCACAATATCATCATCGTCCCAATCGGCTGTACCGCTTATACGCCCGATTTCTTCTCCTGATCGGTTAATTAATACCGTGTGCGGATATGAGAAAATACCAAAATCTCCGGCTAATTTACCATCTTTATCCGTGTAGAAATCTACATCAGTTGCTCCGAATTTTTGAAGCAATTGTCTTTGTTCTCCAACCCCAGACCATTCATCTGAGTTAGAAACCAAAAGTACTTTCACTCCGTTGTTTGCTGTTTTGTTCACAAAGGTGTTTATCTCATCAAGTTCCTTAATACACGGAGCACAATGACGTGACCAAAACATTACCAAGACAAAGTTTCCGCCAAAATCCGATAAATGTACGGGAATACCACGTGAAGAATAAATTACCGATGTCGGTGCCTGTCGAGAATAGGCAAAAATATTTATACCACCTTTTGCCGATGCAAAACTTGACATTATTACGAACATAAATATAAACAATATTTTTTTTATCATAGTTTTCTCTGTATAACTTATTTTTTGCTTAACTCTTAGATGCTATATATTTATAGTATAAGCATAACAAGTAAAGGAATGGTTATGAAAAAATATTTATATTTGTTTGCACTTTTTATTATTTTTGCCTTATGCGCATGTGGCAAGATGTCTTCTCCTGAAGCTGTTCCAAACAGCGGGTATCCTCATACATATCCATATCGTTAGGAGATAAGCAATGGTAGAAAATGCTTTTGAAAATGAACTAATTCCTTATGTAGAATTTGCTGATAACGCCAACGAGCGTACTCCTTGTGTATTGGTATTAGATTGCTCGGGATCTATGCGTGGAGAACCGATAAAACAATTGAATGTCGGCTTAAAAGCTTTGGAAAAAGAATTAAAAGAAGATATTGACGCAAGCTCCAGAGTTCAACTACTTATTATAAAAGCTTTCGGAAAAGATGAGGCCGTTATATCATCAGATTGGACAGATGCCATGAACTTTGAGGCACCAACGATGGAAGCCGGCGGATTAACACCTCTCGGCAAGGCTATGGAATTGGCTCTTCAAAAAATTGAAGAACAAAAATGTCTTTATGACAGTTGCGGAATAACATCTAAAAGACCATGGATATTTTTGATAAGCGATGGCGAACCTACTGATTATGATTGGGAAATTATAGCAAAAAAATGCCGAATCGCCCAAGATAATAAAAAAGTAGTGGTTCATGCCGTTGGAACACAAGGTGCTAATTTAGAAAAATTGGCCAAATTTTCAACTATGTCTCCCAAACGATTAACAGGATTAAAGTTTACAGAATTTTTCTTGTGGTTAAGCAGAAGCGTTTCCTGTATTTCCAGAGCTGCTCCCAATGTTCCGGATTTGTTAGAAGATACCGGAGAATGGGATGAAGAATAATCTGAAACCTAAAATTATCGCAACCAGTGTTGCCGGAGCACACCATACAAATCTTAAGCAATCTTGCCAAGACTATAATTGTCATAAAATCGGAAAAAATTTGGTTGCCGTGGTTTCTGATGGCGCAGGATCTGCTAAATTTGGAAAAACCGGCGCAAAGATTATCTGTGAAACTTTATGTGATATATTAAAAAATGCAGATTTCAAAAATATAAAAAAATATGTGTTATCTGCAATAAACTCTGCAAGAGAAAAGCTGATTATTCATCGTAGAAATACATATAAATCAGAACAGGGAATCGAAGATTTTGCTGCAACATTGGTCGGTGTTGTTTATAAAAACGGGCAAGGAATATTTTTTCATATCGGTGATGGAGCTGCCATTGCTTTTAAAAACAATTATAATGATTTTATCATATCAAGGCCTGAAAATGGCGATTTCAGTTGCGAAACATTTTTCTATACACAGCATGAATGGAAAGAAAATTTACGATTTACTCATTTTGAAAAAGCTTCAACCATTATTTTGATGAGTGACGGTGTTACAAATTTTTCTTTTAGTGATGATTTTAATAAACTGGAGCATAACTTCATTACTCCGATAGATGTTTTTTTGAAAAACACTCCAAGCAAGTCAAAGGCTATAAAAGCTTTAACTAATACTCTAAAAAATCCGAAAGCACAAAAGATAAATCCCGATGATAAAACTTTAGTTTGGATTAAGGTGATGTAAAATGGCTGATGCAATTGAACAAAAATATAATGCAATTTATGCCGATGGAAATTTTGAAAAAATTAAATTAGGTGCATTAATTAATCGAGGTGGGGCTTCAGGAAAAATATACCAGATAAATGAACATCCTAATTTAGTGGCAAAAATATTTCATACAACAAAAAACAGCCACAACAACCGAAAAAAATTAGAGGCTATGTTACTTAATAAGCCTAATTTTCCACCAGTTGAAAATGATGGAGTGATGTATACACAAATTGCGTGGCCGGAAGCTTTGCTGGAAGATGAACAAGGTTTTTGTGTCGGATATCTTATGCCATTGATTAATATGGATGATGCGGTATCATTAGACCATTTGATGCAAAAAGCTATCAGAAAAAAGCTGAATCTTCCCGAAAAATATGCGTATCGAATCTTTGCCGCTTATAATGTGACATCGATGATAACATCATTGCATAAATGCGGACATTATGTGGTAGATCTAAAACCATCAAATGTTTCCGTGTATAAAAACAATATGATGGTAGCAATGGTGGATTGTGACGGTTTTTCAATCAAAGGTGAAAAAGACAGATTTCCGGCAGAATTTGTCAGTGAAGAATATATTTATCCCGAAGGAATGAATTTGTCTTGTCAAGAGATGGGAGAAGAACAGGACAAATTTGCACTGGCTGTTATCATCTTCAGATTGCTTAATAATGGTGTCCATCCATTTTCAGGTATACCTAAAAAGAATGATGAAAAAATGTTGACAATTCAAAACAGAATCGAAGGCTATCACTATGCCTACGGTTTATGGCCGGATATATATCAAGCTCCTCATCCTTATAGTATTCATGAGTATTTTGACCAAACAACTCTTGGAATGTTTGAACGGGCTTTTGTTAAAGGAGGAAAACGACCTTCCGCCTATGAGTGGCAAGAACATTTATGGAATTTGATGCATAATTTACGTCAGTGCAAAAATAACCCTAATCATGTATATTTTACATCAAAAGGTTGTGGATTGTGTATGAGTGAGGATAAATTTTATCATGAAATAAATTCGATAAAGAAACAAAAACAGTCTCCCAAGAAAATCAGAGGTATTGAGATAGATAATCTGGCTAATGAAAAAATAAGTATAAACAAAGCCATAAAAAAAGCATTTGAATCTAAAATGCAAAAAATTTCTTATGCAATTATTTGTGCTTATATGTTGTTTTTTGGGTTTTTATACAAAATATTATATCCTCTGAAAGAATATTTAGAAAATATCGGTATTGGAGCTCAGTTGGTGATTGCAACTTTTATGTTGTTTGGTGTGCATGAACTTATTGATAAATATCAAAATATTTTTCCGCCACTGAAAAATAAATCAATTACAGATATGTTACAAGTTTATGCTTTGATTTGTGTGATTATTGCATTGGTATCAGTTAATAATATTCCCAATAATTTACTTGAATTAGCTCTATAATCATTTTATATTAGGAACAAATTTTATTTATTTTAAGGAAAAAACATTGAAGAATCTTAACCCAATTATGATTTCCGGAAAAGAGGTTTTACCTCTGATTGAAGGAGGAAAAGGAATTAATGCCAGTGACGGAAGATCTTCTGGAGCATGGGCACACGAAAATTGTGTGGGAACATTTTCAGGAGTAAGTCCGGATTTCTATGATGCAAACGGAAACGTTATTCCGGAGCATTATGTTGCTAAAGACAGACAATCAAGACATAATGAAATGGTAGAGCAGTCTATCAGAGGATGTTTAGCGCAAGCTCAGGTGGCTCATGAAGTTTCTGGCGGAAACGGAAGAATTCATATGAACATGTTGTGGGAACTTGCAGGTTCGCAACAAATCTTGACCGGTGTATTAGAAAAGGCTAAAGGTTTAATCAATGGTGTTACATGCGGTGCCGGTTTACCTTATAACTTAGGAGAAATAGCCTCTAAATTCGGAGTTTATTACTATCCGATTATTTCTTCCGCACGGGCTTTTCAAGTTTTATGGAAAAGGGCTTATAACCGTTTTGTTGAATATTTAGGTGGTGTAGTTTACGAAGATCCTTGGTTGGCCGGCGGACACAATGGTCTGTCCAATGCCGAAAACCCTAATGAGCCACAGACTCCTTATGCAAGACTAGTAGAATTGCGCACAACAATGAACAGTCTGGGGTTAAATGAAAAACCCATAATATTGGCTGGTGGTGTTTGGGCTTTGGAAGATTGGCAAGATTATATTGATAATCCTGATATCGGTAAAATAGCATTCCAATTCGGAACTCGTCCGATGATAACTAAAGAAAGCCCTATCAGTGATGCTTGGAAAAGACTTATGTTACAATTGAAAAAAGGTGATGTAATTCTTCAAAAGTTCAGTCCGACAGGTTTCTTTTCTTCAGCAATTAAAAACACATTCTTATCCAGACTTATGGAAAGAAAGCAAGGTGAAATAAGCTTTAGTAAAGAAGCTAATGAAACTTTTTCATATCCTTTGGAAGTTTCTGAAAATAAAAAGTTGTTTATTTCTGCTAAAGATGCAGAAAAAGCAAATAATCAAATTGCGGCCGGTTATAGCGTAATAAAAGAAACTCCTGATAATACTATTGTTTTTTTAGCTCCTGATGAATGGGTACAAATGAAAGAAGATAGAAAGAATTGTGTCGGTTGTTTATCACAGTGCCAATTCTCTTCATGGTCTCAGGCCAAAGGAAATTCCGGAAGACTTCCTGATCCGAGATCTTATTGCATACATAAGACGTTATATGATGTCAGCCATAACGGCAGTATTGTCGATAATCTGCTATTTGCCGGACATCAAGTATATCGTTTTGCAACTGATCCCCTGTATCGAAATGGAATCCCTTCTGTGAAGGAATTAATAGAACGAATCAAATCCGGAAAATAAATTGACCCCTTATTAATTGATTTTAATAAGGGGTTTTGCTATTAACCAATATTAAATATCTGGTACATATAATGTTAATATCATAAACCATTGTAAAGAGAGTTCCTGATGCTGAGTCTAAAACATCTGGCGGTAAGTTCTTTTAGCGAAAATATTGCTTATATTCATAAAGATTGTGAAGTTTATAAAGTTGATGATATTTTATGCCTGACAAAAGTAGAAATTCACGGTGGAATAAAACCGATTTGTGCATTTTTGCAAGTTGTAGATGATGAAGATATTGTTTCTGTTAATGAAATAGGACTAAACACAGAGGCTTTTAAAAAGATAAACCTTCCTGAGGGAGCAAATGTATCTATAACTACGGCACCGACAGCTCCAAGCTTGGTTTCTATTAAAAGAAAAATCAATGGAAATATATTAAGCGCAGGAGAATATTCTTCTATTATAAATGATATCATTTCCAATAAATATTCTAATATGGATATTGCTTCTTTTTTGGTGGCTTCAGGATCATTTATGACAACTCCTGAAGTTTTAGCTCTAACAGAATCTTTAATCGGTGATGACGTTATTCATTGGGATAATGAAAGTATCGTTGTTGACTTTCATTGTTTGGGAGGAGTACCGGGCAATAAAACAGATATAATTATTGCTGCAATAGTAGCTGCTTATGGATTACCAATGCCGAAAACGGCTGCTCCATCTCTAACATCTTGTGCCGGTGTGGCTGATACTTTTTCAGTATTGGCTAATGTCAATATTGATGAAAATAAATTTAAATCTATTGTTAAAAATAATCGTGCGGCTATTGCAAACTATAATTATCTGCCAATTGCAGAAGCAAGTAAAATGATTGCATCTGTTGAAAGACATTTGGGATTGTTGCAGACCCAACATTTAGCTGCATCTATTTTAGCAATTAAAATTGCTGCCGGAGTAACTCATTTGGTTTTGGATATTCCGGTGGGGCCAACATCCAGAATCAAAACAACAACTGAGGCTATGCGGTTGCGTAAAATTATAGAATATGTCGGCGATATGTTGGCAATAGAAATTGATGTGGTAATAACTGACGGAAGTGAACCTATCGGAAACGGCATTGGGGCAGTTTTGGAAGCTCGTGATATTATGAAAATTTTGCGAAATAAAGATGATGCTCCTCAAGATTTATTGGAAAAGTCTTTGTTCTTAGCAGGTCGTGTTTTGGAATTTGATCCGCAATTACGTGGCGGACAGGGCTATGTTGTGGCAAAAGAAATCTTAACTTCAGGACGAGCTTTAGATGCATTAAATAAAATTATCTACGCACAAGGAAAAGCCGCTCAGCCCAAAATAGGCCATTTAACACGTGATATTGTAGCAGCACAGAGCGGTGTGGTAGAAAGTATTGATAATGCAAGAATTAACAAAATCGGTGTTTTGGCCGGAGCTACTCATTATTCCGGAGCAGGTTTGGATCTATTAAAGAAAGTAGGAGATAGTGTTGAGCAAGGAGAAACCTTATATAGAATCCATTCTATAAACTCAACAGATTTTGCATTTGCAAATTCTGTTGTAGATGGAAATACCGGATATGAAATAAACTCTAAAGGCAATTTTTAGATGCCAAGAAAACTCAGAATCGGAATCATCGGTTGTAAAAACATGGGACAAAAACATCTTGCTTGTTTGCAATCCGATTTTGCTGATTGCGTCAGAGTGGTCGGTATCTTAAATTCATCTGTGGAATCAACACAAAAAACGGCAAAAGAACTAAAAATAAATCCATTCGATGGAATTATGGACATAAATCGACGTAAAGTTGATGCTATAATTATTGCAACTCCTTTAGAAACTCACTATGAAATAGCTAAACAACTTATTGATAAAAATATACCGTTATTGATTGAAAAACCATTTGCAGAAACTCCTGAGCAGTGCTTGGAGTTAATAAAAATCGCAAATCAAAATAATGTTCCGCTTATGGTAGGACATTTGGAAAATTATAATCCTGCAGTTATTTTATTTAAAGAATTGTTGACTGAACCGATTATTTCAATTGCAGCTATTCGAACATCAAAAAACAAATCTGAAAAAAAGACACATATTATATCAGAACTAATGATTCATGACTTGGCAATTGTTTACTCTCTTATGGGGAATGAATGGAGCGAAGCCAGAATTAATAAAAATGATAAATATAAATGGAATGAACATGCAATTGTTGAGCTAAAATACCAATCTAATACTATTATCAGATTAGAAGCTTTAAGAGATAAAAATACAGATATAAAACGCCAAATGAGAATTATTGATGCTAAAAATAATATTTGGTTAATCCGATTTGCTGAAGGTGAATTATATAAAAATAAAGAACTTTTGTGTTCCGGCAACTGTGCTTTGAAAAATGAGCTTACCGATTTTATTAATATGGTGGTTCAAAAGAAACAATCAAATATTGATGCTTATGATGCTTTAGATGTTGTATGTTTGTGTAATGAGTTAGAAAACATCAAATAGAGATTTGTTTGTTTTAATAAAAAAGAGAGCTTTTACGCTCTCTTTTTTATATTTTTACTGTCTTACAGACAACCGTGTGTTTCTTTGGCATATTTTGCGTATTGGCGATAAAAATGATCCAAGCTCTCTTGAACTGCGCGATTAATACTTCCTTTGGTATAACGACCATTTTTATCCATATTGCCGGCTTTTAACCCTGTCAAAATTTCTATACCATCATCAACAGTATCTATTGCCCATACATTAAATAATCCGGCATCAACAGCTTTCAAAATATCTTCTCGAAGCATCAGGTCTTTTACATTTGTTCTGGGAATGATAACCCCATGCTGACCATTCAAACCTCTTTGAACACAAACATCAAAGAAACCTTCTATTTTTTCATTAACACCACCGATAGGTTGTATTTCTCCAAATTGATTTATGGATCCTGTTACGGCAATGCTTTGTTTGATTGGAATACCGGAAATTGCTGATATCATACAATAGTATTCGGTTGATGAAGCGCTATCACCATCTACTCCGCCATAAGATTGTTCAAATACGATTGACCCTGATAGTGACAATGGAGAATATTTTGCAAAACGATTTGCAATAAGACTCTCTAGTATCAACATTCCTTTGGAGTGAATCGGGCCACTCATATCAACTTCTCTTTCAATATTGATAAACTCTCCTCTGCCTATGCGGGCTTGAGCTGTAATTCTTGACGGCTTACCAAAACATATGCGAGAAAAATTATATACAACCAATCCGTTTATTTGTCCGACTTTTTTGCCATCTACATCTATAAGAATTGTGCCTTTATCTATTTGTTCCAACATTGCCTGCTTGATACGATCACTGCGGTAAATTTGCGCCTCTATGGCTTGTTCTATATGATTTTTACCGATTTGATTTGCTTTTGATTTGCGAGCCCAATAATCTGCTTCTCGTAACAGATCTCCTATTGATGCAATGTGAGCGGTTAGTTTTTCTGAACTATCTGCCAAACGTGAGGAGTGTTCTATAACTTTTGCAACTGCTTGTTTGTTTAAAGAACGCAACTTTTTCTTCTTGGATAATGAACCTATCAATTTTGCATATTCAACTTCATTTTGCGGAGTTCTATCCATTAATACACCAAAATCTGCTTCAACTTTAAAGAAATCCGAAAAATCAGGATCTCTTTCTGATAACAGTTCGTATAATTCGGCATCTCCGGTTAATATTACTTTCACGTTAAGTGGAATTGGTTCAGGATCAAGAGATATGGTTGTGAAGGTTGTTTCTTCACTTGGAGCTTCTATTTTAATGGTTTTTGATGCTAATGCCCGTTTTAGAGAATCCCATGCATAAGGTTGGATTAATAATTTGCGAGCATCGATTAATAAGAATCCGCCATTTGCATTATGCAACGCACCTGCTTTAATTAATGAAAAATCTGTAAGTAAAGCACCATATTGCTGTATTCGCTCCACTTTACCAACCAAATTTCCTTGTGTCGGGTGATCTAAGTGAATTATCGGTGCTCCGGAATCGACTTCGTTTTTTACAATGACATTAACCTTAAATTTTGCATATTTATCTTCTTCAGGTTGCTTAAACTTTGAGAATATTGCAGATAACGGATCTTCGGCTCCTCCTTCAGGATTTTCCGTTCCGGTATCTGAGGCTGGTAAAAAATCATCAGCATTATTTATTATATGTTTTTGAATGCTCTTTAAAAATTCTATACCGCCTTTGCAACCCCGATATTTTTCTATTAACTCATCTATCGGCTTTTTGACTGTAAGTTTTAAGTATTTTTCTCTGAGATCTGATATGTCTTTGCGTTGTTTATCTTCCCATTGAGGCAAATCTTGAGCTGAATTTTCAATTTCTGCCTGCATTTGATTCAGATCTTCCAATAGTTGTTTTTTTTCTTCTTCCGGAAGTTCTTCAAACTTTTCAGGACTTAAAACTTCTCCGTTTTTTACAGGTGCAACAACCAAACCAACCGGCATGTGCAACAATGACACGCTCTTTCCTTTGGCTTTTTTTTGTAATATTTTTATATATTTTTCTTTGTGTTGCTTATATTTTTCATTAATAGAATTTATTCCGCTTTTGTATTCGTCACTTTCTTGTATTGCAGGAATAGCCAATGAGATGTTTTCTATTAATTTATCTACATCTTTGGCAAACTCCATAGCCTCTCCGGCCGGAAAACTTATTGCATGCGGTTTGTAAGGCTCATCAAAATTATAAACATATGCCCAATCATCGGGAGTAGGACGTTTTTTTGCCTCTTCAACCAGAACTCTTTTGACCAGACTTGTTTTACCGGTTCCTTCAGGCCCTAAACAGAACAAATTATATCCTTTAGATTGTATATTTACTCCGATTTCTACGGCACTCAATGCTCTATCTTGTCCAAGAGCTGAAAGACGCTCCTCCAATTCTGCCGTGCTTGAAAACTTAAATTTACGGGGGTCACATTTAGTATAAAGCTCTTTAGAGGGAAGTTTAGTTATGGTCATAATAAAAATTTCCTATACAATATGTTTGTGATGGGTTATGTTTAAAATATAATTGCTAAAAACTAACATTGAGTAAAGAAAAGTAAAAAATATGCCGTTGTTACTATTGCTGATTGTTTTTTCAATATTAATATTAATCAAGCATACGAAGAATTTACGCAAAAAAATGATATTTAAATTTATAGAAAAAAATATCCTTTCTTCGGCTCCGATGAATCAATGGTATTCTTCTATAACAATCGATAATGTTGCAAAAAAATTAAACAGACTTTCAAAAAAAAAGCTTTCTCCTATTTTTTCAGAACTTAAAAAACAAAATTTTGCACCTTTAATTAAACACTGCCAAGATAATGAATTAAATTTAATATGCAGGAAAAAAATTTCGAATCTTTCTCCTCTCATAAAAGCAGAACTGGCATTTGCTAAGTTTGAGTTTGGTACGTGCGAAAGCTTGCTTGAAAAAATAAAACCGAAAAACAAACAAGAAAAAGCTAGAATCCTTTTAATTAAATCCGGTTTATCTCTAAATGATGGGGATTTAGAATCCGCAAGCATTCACGTTAATTCAGCAATAAATATGTTTAAGAAGCTTTGTATGCAAGCTGAAGAGGCAAAGGCTTATTTATTATGCGGAATAATCTATAAAGCATGTGCTATGAATGATACAGCGCAAATGATGATGAAAACCGCAGCAGATTTGTTTGCCGATATAGGAGCTAATGCCGGCTATGCCGAATCTTTGGGAAATATCGGAATGTTGATGGTGCAACAAAATCGATATTCCGAAGCAGATGACTATTTTAATCAAGCTCTTAGTGTCTTTTTAAGCATTAATGATGTGTGTGGAGCGACCGATATCTACAATCAACTCGCAATCATGAATTTAATAACAAAAGATCTTAAAAAATCCAAACAATTTGCCGATCAAGCTTCTAAGGTTTTGCCGACAAAACATAATAAAGGAAAAGCCCTTAATTTGGATATATATGCGCAAATTGCTTGCGCCAAATCTCAATGGAAAACCACTCTCAAAAATGCAAAACTTGCTGAAGAAACTTATATTTCAGAAAAAAATTTTTCGGCAACGTTAGAGATGATGCACTTACAAGCACAAGCTTTGATTAATCTTAAACAATTATCCGCTGCAGAAAAAATTTTGAGAAAAACGATAACGATTGCACAATCTAAACAAACATGTTTTCATATCGCTAATACATACAATTTATTGGGTATTATATATTTACAACAAAATAACCTTTCTTGTGCAAAAACATGGTTTAATAAAGCTTTGGAAACAGAATTGTATAATGACAGATGGGGGGGGGCCGCTATTGATTATGCAAACATCGCTTTAACAGAATACCGAAAAGGAGAATGTTCGGCCGGAGACAAAAATAAACTTGAAGCGTTGAGATTGGCAAAAGAATCCGGAGATAACGAACTACTAAAAATGTTAGAAAACAAATTTATTAATCTTTAGCTATAAAACTTAAGTTTATGTTTGGGTAATCTTGCTTTGATGATGGTGATGTAACTTTTATATCTTTAACTCCATATCCGTCAAAAGATAATACATAAAATGACGGCTTATAAAAATAATTATTTTTTATTCCCTTACTTGCAAAAATCAATTTATTGATAACCTTAAGACTACTCTTTTTTAAGAAACTTTGAACATCAGGGTGCCAAACCGTTGTTCCAAAATCACCAATAACGATAACCGGTATATCCTGAGCGACAACAAATTTATATAATGTATCTAATTGCTTTTGGCGAGATTTTAATGATAAGGTGCTGAAATCTAACTTAATAACTGCAATATCCTTGTTGTTTGTAGGCAGTTTTAAAAGTGATGAAAAAATATTGTTTGTAACCATCTTAGAGACGCTATCTATCGTATAATCTGCTAAATTATCAGCATCATACGATATTTCAAAAACTTCTCCGGAGTTATAAGTCTTATTAAAAAATAATCTTGAGGTTGATGTTATATGGAAAAAATTTACAACAACAATCGTCAAAAATAATAAAGCAAATCCAAATCTACGGATAAAAAGTGAATATAGCACAAGAATTATGTTTAAAATATATATTATAAAAAAATTGTTTTTCAAAAAGGTCATACTGTTAAAAAATAATAACCCGCTTAGGATTGCAACAATAACCCAACCAATCGTCAGAAAATTAATTTCTCTGATATTTTTTTTCTTTTGCGCTAAATATCCCATTTGCAAATTCTCTTAGTCTTTTTTAACCTTTAGCATTTATAGTGCTTTTGCCTTGACATTTTATAGGCAAAAATGTATTTTGTAAATGGTTTGAAAAGATATGTATGAACAACTATTAAATCAAATTTCTTCTTTTAATTTTTCCGATACAATATCTCAATATATTGATATGTTGGCAGGTATTGTTAATGACTACCTGTCAAGCACAGATAACCTAAGGTTAGTTTCCGTATTTTTGATGATTACGGCGCTTATTATGTTTTTGCTGTTAATCATTTTTATTTATATAAAATCTGTTATCACATCTTTCAGAAAAAACAAAACAGCTAATAACTATGAAACCGATGACATTTTTGATGAGGAAGATGCTTTAGAACTTAGTAAAATCATTGAAAATCAAGAAAAAGAATTGGAGTTGGAAAAAGAATTGCAGAAAGAGCTAGAATTGGCTCTAGCAGATAGAGATAAAAAAGATAAGCAAAATAAAAAGAACGAAAAAGAAAAAGAGGAAGAAAAAGAGGAAGAAAATAAGCTGAAACAAATTGAAATCAAAAAAAATGAAGAAAGTAAGAAAAATAAAAAGAAACGTGCTACCGTTGATTTGGATTGGCAAAAAGGAAAAGTCATTACAAAAGAAAATACGGATAGTACTCAAATAAACTCAGAGCTCCTTTCATATCATCAGCAAAATGTACAACTTAGTGATCTGACTGGATTAGTTGTTGATATGATAGCACGAGGTGTTGATGATCTTAAAATTGCTCAAACAATTATGTATAGAAATAATTATATAAGTTCAGAAGAAGATGTTTTACACATGGTGGAAGCAATTAAAGAATTTATAGACATGTGCAGAAATAACAAATTTGAGTCTATTATAAAAGAACATAACCTTCCATCAGAAGAAATTGTTCTATACCATTTAGCAGAAGGAGATTCTTCTTTAGCTTTATTCTTACTTGAAAAAAATATGGATTATACTATTGACGAAGCAGAAGCTCAAAAAAATGAAACAAAGAAAGTTTTGATATTTGAAAATATCGCAAAATCAGCTATTCTTTTTGGGAATCTGGCAGCAATTAACGATATTCATCTGGCAACAGGATCATTTGAACTTGCAGTAGAAACAGAGCCTCATAATGTGGTAGCATGGAGCCGGTTGGCAGATATGTATTCTAAAGCGCAATCTGAAAACAATGCTATCGGAGCTTATCAAAATGTATTAAATCTGGCTGATGAGAATATTAATCCCAGAGAAGTTGCAAATGCCAACAAAAATCTGTCACAACATTTTTATGCTCAAGGCAACAGCTTGCAAGCAGCAAAACTGTATAACAGCAGTAAGCAATTTTATGACTCACTCGGCATAAACAGAAGGCTTGATAAACAAGAATGTGATATTGTCGATATTATAGAACAAAATCATAAAAATGAAATTGTATTTACGGTTCAAAAACTTTTGTCAAGCGGACAAGGAAAGGGGTTTAGTTTTGATTAGCTTATGCCTTGGGGGCGCTGACATCAGGAGCTCTTAAATAAAGCGGTTTGGGATAGTCTAAAAGTTTATTTTGATACTGTTTCATTCCCGCTTTAATAATATTATTAATATCGGCATAAGCATCCATTTTTATACAATGTATTGATAACCCGCTGGGGCGAGATAAAAATCGTTCAACACCATCTCCGATTAAAGACACTTTTTTATTACGTAATAATGCAATAATACTATCGTATGTCAAAGCTTGCGGAGGAGTTGTTTTTTGTAAGTCGGCATCGTATAATTGGACATAAAAATCTTCTCGTTTGGTTTCTACAATAACCGCATTGCATTCTGAAACTTCATCAGGGGACAGCTCTTGAATATAAGCATCAAAAACTGAAACTCCGCCTAAAGTCAGTTCAGGACTTGCCAAATTAAGTGTTCTGGCCGCAGATATTGAGGATCTTACACCGGTAAAAGATCCCGGACCAACACAAACAAATAAAACTTCAATATCCGAGAAATTTATAGTTGCTTTTTTTAATAACTCTTGAATTGCCGGCAACAAAACCTCTGATTGCCCATAATCCATAACCTGGAGGTAATCAGCTATTAAAACATCATCTTTATATAAAGCAACAGAACACGCTGATGCCGTTGTATCAAATGCTAAAATATACATTTTTCACCAACCTGAAAAATTTAAGTTTAATTAAGCCAATTTATATAATAAAATCTTTTAATAAACAATATTTTTTATTTAAGGTACAAATGATTGATTGGCTTTTTATTACTGATATGTATTATGCCGCTCCGGAATTGTGGTATGCGCTCGGGAGTGTGTTTTTGTTTATGTTTGCGGTGGTTGTTTGGCAGTCAATCAACATTTTAAAACTAAAACAAAAAAATTACTTTTTAAATCGGGACCGAGAAAGGTATGCTGAAACTTTATATGCATCAAAAGACGGTTATTTTGCATTTATTTATCCGGATTTAAGAATAAACGATCCCAGACAAGCTGTTATGGAACATTGTTCCAGACGCTTGGCGATAATCATGAATTTACCCGACGGAACAAAAACAACTTTTGATAATATCCTTAAGAACTTTTATAAAGATGATGCCAAAAAAATTCAAAAATATGTATCTTTATTACGTGAAGAAGGTGTTTCTTTTGATGATGATTTTGTTTTGAAAACTGCAAATAAGTATTTGCATTTATCCGGAACAAGAATCAACGGAACAGATGGAAATATTTATTGCGATATGATATGGTTTAGAGATGTCAGTTTTGAAACAGCTAAAATCTTAAATTTGGAAACCGCAAAAAAGGATACATCAGCAACATTAACCTTGTTGCAAGATATGTTAGATAATGTTCCTTTCCCGCTATGGCTGAGAAATGATCAGTTAGATATAATTCAATGCAATAAAAAATATTTGGAATTTTGCGGCAATGTTTCTAAATCTGCCATAACAGAAAAAAATATTGAAATATCTACCCTGCAAGGAGACAGTGCATCAAAAGATTTGGCCAGAATCGCCATCAATACAAATAAAATAAAAAAAGCTAATGTCAGTATTGTTAAAAATGGTGAAAGAATCGCTATGGAGGCTTTTGAGAATCCTTTTCATGGTGAAAATTGTCTTGATAAAATATATACTGCCGGTGCTTTAGTAAATATAAACGAATTAGATGAACTTAAAAGAAACTTAAAGGCTCATCAGACCGCTCAACTGGAAATATTAGAAACTTTAGGAACTGCGTTTGCAGTTTTCGGACAAGATTTTAAACTGGTGTTTCACAATCACGCTTTTGCGAATTTATGGAAACTTGATGATAATTGGTTTGAAAATAATCCTTCTTATACCTCCTTTTTGGATACGATAAGAGATAAAAGATTATTACCGGAAGTTCCGGATTATATTATGTTTAAAAATGAAGAACAGAAAAAGTTTACCCAAATTATTGAACCCCAAAAAGATATGCTACATCTGCCAAACGGAAGAACATTAAGCAGAATGAGAGCCGCCTACCCTACCGGCGGGTTGATCTTTGCATTTGAGGATATTACCGACAGGTTGGCGACTACCAGCGCATATAACTCTTTATTGGTAAGACAAAAAGAAATGTTGGAAAATTTATTTGATGCGGTCTTGATTTTTGGAACTAACGGCAGATTGTTGTTTTATAATCAGGCTTATGTAAAGCTCTGGAATCCTCAAAAATTATTTTTGGACAGTGAACCGAATCTGGATGATATTTTAAATTCTCAAAGAGATTTTTTTGATAAAGATGAAGATTGGGAGACTTTAAAAGAAAAAATTGTCGCACATATTTTATCCATGACAACAAAATCTTTTGTCATCAGCAGAAATGAGAGCGAAACAATCATGATATCTTCTTGCAACCTGTCTGACGGCTCCATGATGATTACATATAAAAAAGGAACGAATAATTGACAATATCCCCTAATTATGTAACAATAATAATGGCAGAAGCCTTTAGGAGTTTTAATATATATGAGCAAACAATCTTCTAACCCAAATATAGAGTGGAAAAAAGATAAAAAAGGGGTTGGTGAAACAGAAAAATTAACCCGTAAAACGAATATAAAAAAAGCTTTGGAATACGAAGCAACAGAGAAAAAACCGGTTAACACAAAAGACATCTTAAAAATAACGGAGTTACCAAAAGGTATAAAAAAACTTCGTAAAAGAATTAAAGAGGCTTATGAGGAAGATGATGAAGAGGAATATACCGATGTTATACCTCTGAATATGGAAAGCTCTTTATACAACGCCTTATATGAAAACGAAAAAAAACATATTCAACAGCAAAATACGATAAAAAATCAAATCATGCAACAAACTGTCGGTAAAATGGAAGCGGTATTACAAGCAGATAAAATGATTAAAGAAACCGGATTAAAAGGAATAAATCGTAAAAACGCTAATTTAACGACTCAAGATGTTTCTATACAAGATCAACCTTTAGAAAAAATTATCAGCAAAGAAGCTGCCGAAAAAACAAAATCTTACAATAAGATTTTATCTACCAAAGAGACCATAAATGTTTTAAGAGGCATTGAAAGAATAAGAAAAATGGCATTAGCTGCCGACGAATCTCAAACAAAGATACTTGAAAAAATGAAATTGGAAGAAGTTATTAATGCCGGTGAAAAAAATACTGATGATAAAGAAGTTGCCGAATTGATACTAAAAAAATCCGGACGAAAAAACAAAAAAGATGTAAAAAAGATTGTTAACAAAAGTAAACAATATAGCAAACCAAAGGTTAAAGATACAAGAAAAACAAAGGATACTGTTTTAAATGATCTGACAACCAGAGATATTCATCGCAACTAAGTCATTTTTATTTTTGCTAATAAGCTTTTGTATGATGTGCTTAATATCTTAAAATTTTCTTCTGCCTCTTTATTATCCGGATTTAAATCAGGATGATATTTTTTAACCATCTTTTTATATTGTTTCTTTAGAGTAGTTTCTGTCAGATTATCAATACTTAACTCCATTATTTGTAAACATTTGTGTTCTTCTTTAGTAAATCTAGATTCTTGAATTATTGAATAATCTGTTGTGTATTCATCAAAAAACTCAAAATTGCCTTGTGCGTCGAATCCGAAATTATATTTTATGTGGCTTCCGAATCTAAATTTTCTGCGCTTATCCTCTTTTTCCTGATAATCATCATCTAAGCCATCAAAATAGTTCCACTTGGAATTATATTCCTGAACATGTTTTAGACAAAACCAATAATACTCCTTAAGAGTTCTATCTTTAGGAGCCCTATATTCTCCGGCATTGCTACACTCAGGATGATCACATATATGAATATGCGAATCGTTTTGAGGAGCAAAGTATTTGCTTCGACGACGTGTTTTGGGTATCATGGTTTTATTTAATGTTAAAACATCCATTCATTATAATGTTTTTATTAAACAAGAGCAACGGTATTTTTTAGACAACTGTTTTTTTATAAATTGTATTCTCCAAAAAAACATTTATAATAAATTTGTGTGTTGTATTTATTGAGGTTGAAATGCCTGAGCTTCCTGAAGTCGAAACCATTAAAAGAGCGCTGGAAAAATCTATAGGACAATGTAAGATTACAGACGTTGTCATAAAAAACCATAAACTCAGACAAGTAATTCCACCTGACACAGAATCTAAAATCAAAGGAGCAAATATTGTCAAATATCAGCGTTGGGCTAAATATATTATATTGACACTGGATAATAATATTTCTTTGATTTGGCACATGGGAATGAGTGGAAAAATATCAATTTCCGATAAAATGCCAAAAGAATCGAATAAGCATGATCATATAATAATAACTACAACTAACGGGGTAATGACATATAATGACCCTCGTCGTTTTGGGCTATTTACGTATACAAATACATCTGATTTAAATATGCATGCTTTGTTTAAGGAAAATGGTCCGGAACCGCTTGAAGAAACATTTAATGAATTTTATATGTCTGAGAAATTAAAAACAATAAGCATTCCCATAAAAGCGGCTATATTGAATCAGCGAATTGTTGTGGGAATCGGTAATATATATGCTTCCGAAGCATTATTTATTGCCGGTATATCACCTTTAAGACCAGCAAACTCTTTAACTGCTAAAGATTGTAAAAATTTGGTATCTGCCATAAAAGAAGTTTTGTTGAAAGCGATTGCAGCTGGAGGTTCTACATTACGTGATTATGAAAAACCGGACGGAAGTTTAGGATATTTTCAGCATCAACATTGTGTTTATCAAAAAACAGGTCAAAGATGCCCCAATTGTAATTGTGATATCTCAGTAACCGGAGGAATAAAAAAAATTAATATCGCAGGAAGATCAACATTTTATTGTCAACACAAGCAAAAATAAGGATATATGATGAAAAAAGCTTTTATACTAATTACATTTTTATGTCTTTCCGTTGTAGCAAAAGCTGCTTTTATTGAAGGACTGGAAGATGTTCCAATCATGAGCGGAATGAAACAGATTCAAAGTGATAATTTATCTTTCGGAAACGAAGAAAGTCGCTTGGTAGAAACCGTATTAACCGGAGAATCTATAAAATTTTCTGATATAGTTAAATTTTATAAAACTACCTTGCCACAGATGGGGTGGATATACCAAAAACAAAAAGAATCTTATCTGATGTTTGAAAGGGAAGGAGAAATTATAGAAATTTCCAAAGAGCAAACCAAACCGCTAATGGTCAGAATCACCGTAAAAAGTAAATTATAAAAGGATGAAAAATGGAAGAGCAAACCAATAATATAATTGTCGAAACTCAAGACAATATCGGAATCATCACACTAAACCGTCCAGATACCCTAAATGCAATTAACCTTGAAATGCTAAACGATATTGCCTATCAAATTCAAACTTGGGAATATGATGAGCAAATTTTTGCAATAATAATAAAAGGAAATGATAAAGCTTTTGCTGCGGGAATCGACATAGTTTCACTAAGCAACGAAATCGCTCAACAAGGTTTTGCTCTCAAAGCATGGCAAGATGAATTCCTCAAGATATCAAACTGCTCAAAACCTATTATTGCAGAAGTCGCCGGATACGCATTGGGAATCGGGTGTGATTTAGCATTGGCTGCAGATATTATTTTAGCAGCTGATTCCGCACAATTCGGATACCCTGAAACAAGTATCGGAATGATACCGGCCTTTGGAGGATGCTCAAGACTTTCTCAAATAATCGGAAAAGCTAAAACTATGGATATGATTCTTACCGGAAAAGCATTGTCTGCTCAAGAAGCTGATAATGCCGGATTGATAAGCAGAATCGTCCCTCTGGCAGATTTAGATACAGAAGCTTTGCGTGTGGCAAACAGAATCGCCTCTTTGCCGAATCAGGCTGTAATTTTAGCAAAAGAAACCATCAAGCAAGTAGCTAATATGTCTTTGCAAAACGGATTGGATTTGGAGGCAAAAAGTTGTCGACTAAGTATAAATACGGCTGATTTTAAAGAAAAATTGGCATCTTTGACACAAAAATGATCCGATTTACATGGTTTTGGAAAAATTATTGTTGACTTGTAGAGCTCTTAGAGTTTATAAAGCATTACATTTAAAATTTGTTTTTAACTTTATTTTTGAAATGGAAAAGAAAAATGGCCAACCATAAATCGGCAAAAAGCAGAATCGTTCGTAACAATAAAAGAAGCATCATTAACGGTGCTCGTAGAAGCAGAGTTCGTACTTTTGTGAAAAAAGTTGAGGCTGCTATTTTGAGCGGTAATAAGGAACAAGCTGCAGAAGCTTTTAAAGTTGCAGAATCTG
Source organism: Alphaproteobacteria bacterium (assembly GCA_015062435.1). Classification (GTDB taxonomy): domain Bacteria; phylum Pseudomonadota; class Alphaproteobacteria; order RF32; family CAG-239; genus CAZU01. The sequence goes on from SUUR01000001.1 coordinate 35,313, forward strand.
AATTGATGCGTGCTGTTCGTAAAGGCGTATACAAAATGAATACAGCTGCTCGCACAACATCTCGCTTATCTAAAAAGATTAAAGCTCTGTAATTTTATTTTTTTAAGAAACCACTTAAAACCCAATCAGGCCAATATTTTGGCTTGTTTGGGTTTGTTTTTATTTATGCTAAAAATATCGAATCTAAGCGACTCTGCAAGGAATCTATGTCAAGGAATTTAATTGCAATGTTCGGATAATGTTCTGTTGTTTTTATGTTGTAAAATAAAAATAATGTGATTAACATTCAAATCACTTTTTAAGAGTTTGTATAGTTTTTTTCGTTTAGAAAAAACTCTACAAATAAAGAAAAGAGAATCTGTCGGTTCAGATAGATTGCAAAACAAAAAAATTATTCCGCCTCATCTGAGTAATGGGGATTGTTCATAAAAATGGGGCGGAATTCCCTAAAGTGGCAGAATCCACTCTGAAAGAAAGTTGATTACAATTTTGCTTCAGAGCCAAGAATGGTTAACAGCTAAAAACAAATATTTTAACGAATGTTTTAGCTGATGGTTGTGTTTATCTTATTTTCTGCAAATAGGATAACAAATCTAAAATGTACGATTACATTATTTGTGTAAGCACGTTTATGTATGAGTGTTTTGAAAGAGATTTGTTTATCTATTACAGGATAAAGGAAACAAATCAAAAAAGTACAATTACGTTATTTGTGTAAACAGGTTTATGTATGAGTAGTTTGAAAGAGATTTGTTTTCTTATTAAAGGGATAGAGACAACAAACAAAAATATGATTACGCTATTGCGCAAGCATGTTTCTGTATAAGTATTTTGCGAATGATTGTCTTTATTCATGCTCACGATAAAGCAACATATCAAAAGAGTACAAATACGTGGCATCAGATGATTTTCGTAAAAGTATTTTAAGTTTTGCAAACAAAGGAATCGATTGGGGATTTAATTTTTGATTTAATTGGGGAGTTATAATGGCTGAAGAAGCAATATTAACAGATACATCTGTTCAGGACCAATGGGGACAAATCTGCAATCAATTAAAAGCAGAAGTCGGTGATACAGCTTTTGAAAGTTGGTTAAAACCTTTAAGTGTTGGTTCTTTTTCTGATGGAGTTATGAATATTTGTGTGCCAACACGCTTTATGAGAAACTGGGTGATCACTCATTACAGCGATAGAATCCACAAAATTTGGGAAAAGAAAAATCCTGCCATTAAAAACATTAATTTTATAGTACAAGCAATTCAAGAAGAAAGTCGCAGTTTATATAATCCTACTTGCCGCTCTCTTCTGAAAAAAATAACATCTACTCCTGCTCCGCAGAATATTTATCAGTCAGGCTCAGCAAATATTTTTGCAAACAACAACGAAGGAACATTAAATGACAGTCTGTCTGTTCCTTTAAACCCTCAATATACTTTTGATAATTTTGTTGTTGGTAAAACAAATGAATTTGCTTATGCTGCCGCTCGTAAAGTTGCAGAATCAAGAAATGTATCTTTTAATCCATTATTCTTGTATTCGGGTGTAGGATTAGGAAAAACTCACTTAATGCACGCTATTGCATGGCATATTAAACAACAAGATCCAACAAGAAATATTGTTTATTTATCTGCTGAAAAATTTATGTATAAATTTGTTAGAGCTTTACGCTACAAAGATACAACAGCTTTTAAAGAACAGTTCCGTTCTGTTGATGTCTTGATGGTTGACGATGTTCAGTTCATGGGGGGAAAAGACACCACTCAAGAAGAATTCTTTTATACTTTCAATTCTCTTATTGAGGAAGGACGGCAAATAATCATATCGGCAGATAAATCTCCTGCTGACTTAGAAGGAATCGAATCTCGCTTAAAATCTCGCTTGGGTTGCGGATTAGTTGCTGATATCCACCCGACAGACTTTGATTTGAGAATGGGAATATTAAACAACAAAGCTCAACAACTTGGCGTAGAACTACCTACAAAAGTTGCTGAATTTCTGGCCCAAAAAATCACCTCTAATATCAGAGAATTGGAAGGAGCTTTAAGAAGAGTTATAGCTCATTCTCAATTACTTTCAGATAAAGAAATAACTCTGGATATGACTCAAGATGTCTTAAAAGATATGTTGCGCTCTTATGATAAACGTACAACAATTGATGAAATTCAGAAAAAAGTAGCCGAACATTTCAATATCTCAGTAAAAGAAATGCAATCTTCAAGAAGAGCTCGCACAGTTGCTCGCCCTCGTCAGATAGCTATGTATTTGGCAAAACAACTTACTTCTCGTTCTTTACCGGAAATCGGTCGCAAGTTTGATCGTGATCATACTACCGTTATGCACGCAGTCAGAAAAGTAGAAGAACTGATTATAGAAGATGCATCTTTAGCTGAAAGCATTGATTGTTTGCGTCGTGCATTAGATGCCTAAATATAAACTAACCAATCATTTCAAGAGCTGCTTTTGCAGCTCTTTTTTTTGCAAAAAGTTGTTGAATACTTATCCTTTTATCTTCTGATTTTTGATGTTTGTGCTATGATTAGAGCCAATATTAAATAACTTTACGGATCCGAAAAAATGAAATTTGTAATTGAAAGAGCTCATCTATTAAAAACACTCAGCCACGTGCAGAGTATCGTTGAAAAAAGAAACACAATTCCTGTGCTTTCAAATGTTAGAATCGAAGCATTGGAAGATGGCATAAGCTTTAAAGCTACCGATATGGATACAGAAATAACCGAAATTGCAGATGCCAAGACTGTTGAAACCGGCGCAACTACTGCTCCTGCGCATATGTTGTATGATATTGTTCGTAAGCTATCAGACGGTTCTCAAGTTGAATTGACTTTTCCTGATGAAAAAGGACAATTGACTATTGCATCAGGAAGATCAAAGTTCTCATTATCAACTATCGGTGTTGAAGATTTCCCAGTAATATCCGGTGATAAATTACCGACAAGTTTTGTTATGGCAAAAGATGATCTTAAAGATGTAATTGACAGAACACAATTTGCCGTTTCAACAGAAGAAACAAGATATTATCTTAATGGTTTGTATGTACATGCTAAAAAGGAAGGAAGCTCTAGCGTATTAAGAGTTGTTGCTACTGACGGACACAGATTGGCTTGTGTTGAAACTCCGCTACCACAAGGTGCGGAAGAACTTAAAGGCGTTATTATTCCTCGTAAAACAGTCTCTGAAATTCGCAAACTTTTAGATGATAATTCCGTAGAAAATGTTACAGTAGAAATCTCAGAAAACAAAGTGCGTTTTACTTTATCTGATATCACCTTAACTTCTAAGCTGATTGACGGAACATATCCTGATTATGAAAGAGTGATTCCTACCGACAACGATAAAACGCTTGAATTAAACGTAAAAGCACTTGCTTCTGCCGTTGATCGTGTTTCTGTTGTTGCAGAAAGAACACGTGCAATCAAAATGATTACTCATAAAGATAAGGTTACTATAATAACATCCAGTCCTGATTTGGGTAATGCTTCTGAAGATTTAGATGCAAAGTATGAAAATGAATCTTTGGAAATAGGCTATAATTTTCGTTATTTGTTAGATATTTTAGCTGAGATTAAAGGTGAAACGGTAAGAATATCTTTTGCTGATGGCTCATCTCCTTCTGTTATTCATGATACAAGTGATGCAAGCGCAATTTATGTATTGATGCCTATGCGAGTATAAATGAATAATCTGGCGTATGATATTTATAGTGTTAATTCAGAAAAGTCAGGCGTTTCTCGCCTGACTTTAACTGACTTTAGAAACTATCAATTTTTACGTATTAATGTAAACAAAAATATCATTGTTATTTATGGCGAAAACGGTTCCGGAAAAACCAACATCCTTGAGGCGATTTCATTTTTGACACCGGGAAGGGGAATCAGAAATGCCAAACTTGCCGATATTAAAAGAATTTCATTTAATGAAAATAATGAATATGCTCCAGAAAAAATAAGCACGTTTAATTGGGCAATAGCCTCAGAGGTTTACTTAGGAAATGAAATTTTTAATATCGGGACAGCTGTTGAACAATCATCAAGGGAAGTATTTTGCAACGATGATGTTGAAAACGGAAACAAATGTTTTGAAAGGAGAATCGTCAAAATTGACGGCAACAAAGTATCTTCTCAAGCAGAATTAGGAAAATATATATCCGCAATTTGGTTAACACCTCAAATGGATAGATTGTTTAGAGGCGGAAGCCAACCCAGAAGAAGTTTTTTAGACAGGTTGGTTTATGCTTTTGATATGGAACATGCCAAACGAATCCTTAATTTCGAGCACTTTTATAAAGAATGGTATCGACTTCTGAAAGACAATATAATTGATGATATTTGGTTATCAGGGTTAGAAGACAATATGGCAACCTTAGGTGTTGCTATTGCTGCAGCCAGAAGAGAACAAATTGCAAGACTGAATACTTTTATAGAAAATGAACCTGATGGTGTATTCCCCAATGTACGTCTTGAACTTGATGGTACAATAGAAAAGTTATTGGACACTCTACCAGCTATTGATGTGGAAGATAAATACAAACAAATTCTAAGGAAACAAAGAAAAAATATACTTAAAAACGAAGCCGCAGACGGGATTAACCGAACAGATTTTAAGGTTTTTTATAAGAAAAAAAATATGCCGGCGGAATTATGCTCAACAGGAGAGCAAAAGTCTTTATTAATCAGTATGATCCTTGCTCAAGTAAAATGCCAAACCCTACATAAAGGATTTGCTCCCGTTTTATTACTAGATGAAGTTGTTGCTCATTTGGATAATGAAAAAAAAGAAGCTCTGTTAGATAAAATAAAAGAATTGGGAGCGCAAGCCTGGATTACAACGACCAATCCCGAGCTTTTCGCATCTTTGAAAAAAGAGGCTCAGTTTCTAAAAGTTGAAAACAATCAGGTAATTGAAGCTATAACTTAATTTCGGCAATAACCGGTATGTGGTCTGACGGACGAGATGAAAGTCGCATTTCCTTTATAAGCTGAACATCTACGATATTATCTTTCATTTCCGGAGTAACCCAAATATGATCCAAACGCCTACCTTTATTGTTGGTTTGCCAATTAGGATTACGATAGCTCCACCATGAATAAATTTTTTGCGGTTCAGGATAAATTTTACGTACGGCATCTACAAAATTCAGAGAATTTAAAAGTCTGGTTATCCTTTCAACTTCTACCGGCGTGTGTGATACAATTTTAAGCAATTGTTTATGATTCCATACATCATTTTCTGATGGTGCCACATTAAAGTCCCCACACAGCAACATTTTTTTGTTATGGTAAGCCTCAATATTTTGTTCAAAATATTCAGCAATATCATCAATAAAACAGAGCTTGTGTGCAAACGATAAATTAGCTATCGGATCAGGAATATCGCCACCTGCCGGAATATATATATTATTTATTTCGATATCCTCAAAAATTCTGGCAGAAATATATCGGGCATCTTGTTTTCCTACCCAATTTTTTTGTTCTACCGCAGTTAGCGGATAACGAGAAAGAATCGCAACTCCGTTGTAACCTGCTTGCCCATACAATGCAATATGTTCAAACCCCATATTTTTGATAGCATCAAACGGAAAATCTTCTGATTTGGCTTTAACTTCTTGCAAACAAATTATATCAGGTGAAGTTAAAGAAGATAATAATTCTAAAGCATCTAATCGAATGCGAATCGAATTTATATTCCATGTTACAAGCTTAAATGTTGTCATTTTTTACCTTTTCTTTTTGTATCCTTTAGATGCCTTCTTTTGCTCTTTAAACTTAAATATTTTATCATCAAGCGGTTGATCTTTTTGTGCATCATACAAAGATACAGAAACTTCAACACTTTGCGGATCTACAATTTTCCATTGTTTAAGTTCCATAGGGTTGTTTGAAAAAACTAAAGTTATGGGGCCAAGATCTCCTTTATCGGCATAATCTAAAGTAATTGATGTTGAGCCGCTGTCTTGGTAAAAATCTACAACTTTTATTTTTTTACCATCAATTTTTATATCATCTCCCAAAATCAAACTAGCAGGAATATCATCATAATCAATATGAGTTACTTGTTCTAATTCGGTATCGTTATAAACAATAAAATTACCGTCACCGACAATCAAAACATTAACCGGAGCAGCATATTCCATTCTTATCTTATTGGGTTTTTTTATAAACAATCGTCCTTCTGCCGTTGCTCCGTTACTTGCCATCTGAACAAAAGTAGCTTGCAGACTCTTAATGTTGTTTAAGTATGTTTCTATCTTACGCAGATTTTCAGAACTTTGTGCATGTGCATTACTCCAGAACATAACCCCAAGTAAAATTGCAAAAATTTTTTTCATTTTTATAGTTCCTTTATCTGTAAAACTTTGATTATTATATAATCAATAAATACATTTAGTAAACCAAAGAATGCCCCCTGTCAGCAAATATTGACAGAGGGCTTTTATAAAAAAATAATCTTAATATTTAGAACCGCACCCACAACTGCTTTTTGATGAGGCTTTGTTATCATCTTTTGTTGACTTTGATGATGTGTTTTGTGAATTGTTAGAACTTGAAGAAGCAGACATTTTTGATGGCTGATCTCTCATATCTTTACATGACATAATATTTTCTCCTTATAAATTACAAAAAGTTCAAAAATATATGTAAGAATACTTTTTACTAAAACAACACCCCTATCCTAAAGGTTAATATTTAAAAACCGCTATTACGACTTTTAAATATTCCGTTTTCAAAACCTTGTATTTGAGGATTAGAATCCGCAATATCCAATCTTTTCAGAGCCAATGCCGCATATTCTTTTTCTTGTTCTATTCCAAGATATTTGCGTCCTAATTTTTTGGCGACAACAGCAGTAGTTCCGGATCCTAAAAACGGGTCAAAAACAAAATCGCCTTCATTACTTGATGCTAAAATCAGCTTGGCAATCAATTTTTCCGGTTTCTGAGTCGGGTGATTGGTGTTTTCCGGCATAGACCAAAAAGGAATGGAGATATCAGTCCAAATATTTGACGGTGATGTGAGTCTAAATTTGTTTCCGGAACTCTCTTGCCAATCTTTGGGATTGCCTTTTTTATCTCGGTACGGAGCCAACACCGGACGTTGTATTTTTACAGAATCAAGATTAAAAGTATAATTTTTACTTTTGGTAAAAAACCAAATATCTTCTAAACAATTTTTCCAATTGTTGTTTGCACCTCTTCCTTTCTCACGCTCCCATGAAATGCGATTTTGAAGCAAAAAATATTTGCCTGCAATTTCCGGTATAAATAAAGATGTTTTCCAATCAGAGCATATATATATTGAAGCATTATCTTTTAATAATCTAACCGTTTTTGATAACCAAGAATCTAACCACGCTAAGTATGATTCCGCTTCCATTGCTTTAAAGATGTTTTTTCCAAAGTTTTTCGTAAGATTATAAGGAGGATCAACGATCATCAAATCAACAAAAGAAGACGGAAGATATTCCATTGCTTTAAAACAATCTTGGCATATTACCTGATTTTGAATATCGGATAAATTTGTTGCTGAATTTAATTTGATTGCCTGTGATATGTATAAAGCCGCCTCTATTCGGGACAGCTCTATTGTTTTGTTGCGTGGGGCTTTGTTTTTTTTAGCAACCAAAATTACTCTTCCCCAAATTTGTTGTTTAACAATGCTTCCAAAGCTTCCAATGCAGCAACTTTATCTTTGCCTTTGCAAGTAACTTTTATGGTTGTGCCTTTAGAAGCTGCCAGCATCATTAATCCCATTATAGAGCAACCGCTAACGCTTTGTCCTATACGTTCCACTTCTACTTCAACATCAAATGGTTCTAGTGTTTTAACAAAAGATGCTGCTGCTCTGGCGTGCAACCCTTTTTTGTTTTTTATCTCAAGCTCTTTTTCTATGCTATCACTCATAGTTACTGTCCCAATAATTGTGATGCGATATTGATGTATTTTTTACCGGCTTCTTGAGCACCTTCAACCGTGCCTTTGAGGTCTTTTTCTTTTCGTAATGAAGCTATTTTAATGAGCATCGGTAAATTTACTCCGGCAATAATTTCTACCTTAGCTTTATCCATAATGGAAATAGCTAAATTGGACGGAGTACCGCCAAACATGTCAGTTAAAACCACAACACCTTTTCCGGAGTTAACATCTTCTACTTTTTTGATTATTTCACTACGGCGTACTTCCATATCATCTTCAGGTCCTATACAAACCGTTGCGACGTTTTCCTGTTTACCAACAACATGTTGCATTGCGGATATAAATTCATTTGCCAAATTACCATGTGTTACTACTACCAAGCCTATCATTTTTACCTCCGAAGCTTTAAGAATTGTTGGTCCAGACTTTTACGGCTCCAAACTCTTTGAGTAAGTCTTCTCTACTTTTAGACTTAACAAGCTCATCAGCTCTGGTAGACTTTCCTTCAAAAACAATTTCTTCCACATTATCTACCGGAACACCATATGTGCGTTCTACCATTTTGCCTTTAAGTTCAACTATCAAAACAAATTCTGATTCTGCTAACGGAGCAACCGTTTCTTCATTTATATTATCCAGTCTAACGGCTAAGCGAGAATCCCTTTTTAACAAGGCAGTTTGCTTGCCATCAAACTCTAACACCGGATTTAAAGGAGCTCCTTCTCGAGCATCTATAAAAATAGCAAGTTCTCCATATTTATTTTCAATAATTTCATAAAAATCCTGTTTTTCAATTAATGTATAGTATTGTGTTTCCATAACCTTTACCTCAGCGGTTGCATAAAATCTTTATTGATGGTATAATATTAATATAAAAGTGTCAATTTAGTGTTAAAAAGTAATCGAAATATGGAAAAAAACGCATCTAAATTTATTTGGCATTATGCAAAAATTTTTAAGTTTGCCCTTATCGCTATGCTTTTTTTACTGATTATAGGACAAATATGCAGACAATTTGTACCTTTTTATTTAGCAAAAATATATGAAACCGTATCTTCAGCAAATATTGATGATAATGTATGGAATAATTTAATAAACTTTATTTTGCTTGCGTTTATATTACAATTATCAGGTACGGCTATTCCTAATAGCGGATTTATAATAACTGCAAAAATTACTCCCCAAATCAGAACCATTGTCATCAGTGATGTTTTTGATTATGTAAACAAACATTCTATTGCTTATTTTTCAGAAGAAATGGCCGGAAACATATCTAATAAAGTTCAACAATTACAAAGCGGCGTTACGGAACTGTTTCATCATAGTTTAGATAGTGTTTGGAGTATTTGCTATGTCATAATCGGGGTCGTTGTATTAAGCTCCGTAAGTATGTGGTTAACACCTGTTTTTATTTTGTGGTCCGTGATAATGATCTCTTTAGGTTTTTTCTTAGGAAAAAAGCTACACAAACTATCAAAAGATTCCAGTAACAAACAAAGTTTGGCAAACGGAATGATCGTGGATTCAATCGCTAATTATTCCGAAATAAAAAGTTTTTCTAATTTTAAATTTGAAAAACTTAACTTGCTTAAGGCCCTGAGAATTTTAAGAAAATCAGAAAGTAAAGAAGAATTGGGTAGGGCTATTATTATCTTTACTCAACATACTTCTATCGTTATATCTTTTTTATTGTTTATGATTTATACGGCATGGTTGTTGAAAAACAGTATTTTAACTCCGACAGATTTTATATTTGTAAACGGATTGTTTGTAACTATGTCCGGTGTGATTTTTAGCATCACATACGGATACAATCAGTTGTCACGTATTTTGGGAAAAATTAATTCTGCTCTGGAAACTTTAGCGGTTGAGCCTGAAATAACAGATATGCCTAAGGCTCAAAAACTAAACATCAAAAAAGCAAATATTTGTTTTGAAAATGTTGATTTTTCTTACAAAAATAGTCGAAATATTTTCTCAGGACTTAATGTCAAGATTAATGCCGGTGACAAAATCGGATTGGTTGGAGCAAGCGGAGCAGGAAAATCTACCTTCATAAAATTATTGGCCAGATACTATGATGTTAAAAAAGGCAAAATATTAATAAACGGAATTGATATTCGGAATATAACTCAAGACTCTTTGCACAAACATATTGCCACCATTCCTCAAGATGTGTGCTTGTTTAACCGCTCTTTGGCTGATAATATTCGTTATGGTAAAACAAATGCATCTATGGCAGAAATTATTACTGCCTCCAAAAAAGCTTCTGCTCATGAATTTATTAAGAATTTAGATGGTAAATATAATGCAAAAGTCGGAGACAGAGGTGTGATTTTGTCCGGTGGTGAAAGGCAAAGAGTGGCTATTGCCCGTGCCATACTGAAAAATGCACCGATATTAATATTTGATGAAGCAACCTCAGCACTTGATACAGAAAATGAAAAATATATTCAAAAATCTTTGGCAAAGCTTATGAAAGGAAAAACGGTTATTGCTGTTGCACATAGATTATCTACTTTATTGGAAATGGATAGAATCTTGGTGTTTGATAATGGTAAAATTATTGAGGAAGGAACTCATGAGGAGCTTTTACAAAAACAAGGAAAATATGCAAAACTCTTTAAAATGCAAGCCGGAGGATTTTTGAAGTAATGGAAGATTTGTATGTTTTTGATATTAATGATTTTAATCAGGGATTAAAAGATGAGATAGATATAAATATTGATAATGCTGAATTGTTTGGAGCTACAGAACAAGAAAAACTTCACATAATAAAAGAAAGCATTAAAAATTATATACTAAAATTCTTGTTTCAAATAAAAAACATTTTGGATAAGCTTTCTTGTATAAGCTTAGCTAATATTGTATTGATGCTAATAAATATGGGAATTGATTTTGATGATGAAGAATTTCAATATTGGCGAAATATTTTTGAGTTACAGTATTTAAACAGGTTAAATAATATCGAATTTTATCAACAAAGTGATTTAGAAAAATTGTTAAATGCGCTTCAAAGACTTAGCCCCGATTTTGCTATACCAAAATTAAGCTCTGATTTAGATTATAAGGAACGACAAACACCAAAATTTGAAAGTTTTATAAAAAAGCACTCTAAAACAGACTTAAAAAAAGAACAAATACCTAATGATAAAGACATTCAACTAATAAATATGCTTAGAGGAATAGTGAAAATTAATAATAAAAAACAAAAACTATTTGAAAGCAAAATACAAAAACAAATTATTGAAGAGCTAAATAAGCAAAACCAAAAGCTATTTGAAAAAAAACGAATTCATCTAAAAAATCAAGAAATTATAAATCGCGAATTTTCAAACAAAAGGAATCGAAAAGTGGCGATGAAGGTTATTGAAGATAAAAATAAACCTATTGATGAGAAAGCAATAAAAAAGCTTAAACTAAAGATGATTTCTAAAAAAGGAAGATAACCTCAAACTTTTAATCGGTATCCGCCTTCTACGGTCAATATTAACTGATCATCGGGACTATCATGTTCAACCTTTTGGCGCAATCTATAAATATGTGTTTCTATTGTATGAGTGCTTACATCAGGAGAATACTCCCAAACTTCTTGCAATAAGTCATTTTTACTCACCAGTCTGTCTTGATTTTTATAAAGATACTTGATGATGGCAACTTCTTTTTCCGTCAGTTTCGTTACTTCTTGGTTCCGCAAATTTATAATTTCTTTTGCTATGGGGCGAACTTCGTATCGATTAAAATAAATATATCCTTCGGATTTGTTTTCAAAACGATTTATACAGGAGTGCAACTCATCTAAAAAATATGATAGTTTTGCCGGTTTTGAGATAATATGTATGTTTTGACGGATATCGGAAATGTTTTCTGTTGCTGATGAAAAAAGAAAAATCGGCAAATTTAGTTCTTTCTGTGCAAACAACGAAATGTCTTCATCAATAATTACAATATCTGCTTTTTCTGCAGTATTATCTTCAATAATATTATAATCGGCAGAGTGATAAATTATTTGATTGCTTAAATCATTTTTAAACACATCGTCTTGTGATAAAAATAAAATATTCGGCATTGCTATCCCCCTAAAAATTGAAACCTACACCTGTGACAAAAGCCCAGCCTTGTTTATTGTTTGAAGAATATTTATCTTCTTCAAAATCAACATGTGCAACTGCTAAATATATATCTGCATTTTGATTTACCTGATACCGGTTAGATAAGCTCCAAATCTTATCTTGATGGTTGGAGTTGTTTGATTTTGATTCAAAATAACTTAATGTTGTTTGTAATGGACCTATCTTGTAACCTATACCAATATCCCAAGCCTGACCTTCTCTATAACCATCAAAAAACTCCGGCATTTCGTAATCTTGCGAATATGTTCTTTTTCCATTAACATCTGTTTTACGCCAACCTCCACCAATATTCCAATTGCCATAACTTAATCGGACAGATGCCGAATATTCATTATCATCATCATGAAACTTTGCCGTTGCCAATGATGCATCTATATACAATCCTGATATTTCTTGAGAAGTATAGATGGCTCCGATGTAACCGGATTTATTTTTATATGGTGCATGAGAATTTATCAAACCTCGACGATTATATGATTTGGGTGTATAAGAAAAGCCAATGCCTGTACCATAAAATTCCGGCGAAACGTAACTGATTTTCGGAGCAACTCCATCTGTGTTAATATAAGTAGCATTTAGAGTTACAAATTTGGTTTGTTTGGTATTGCGTTGCCAATTGGGATTGGAGATAAAATCAACTATATCTGAAGTATTTGTAAATACTCCTGTTGTCGGTACTCCATCAGAAAATTGATATGCTACATTAAACATTTGACCAACCATCAATTGTCCATATGGTGTGTTTAATATAGAATAAATCTCCTCTCCCCATTTGCCTTGATTGTAGTTTTGGAGTTCTTTATCCGCTCCAACCATAAAATCAATATGAAAAGAGATTCCATAGTCCTCGTTAAAATCATAAAATAATGTACTGTTTAATTCACCGTCACCAACAATATGATTATCTTTTTGTTTACGAGAATCCGTATAGCCATAAAAACCTCGTACTTCACCGGAAATTTCAGTATTCCACTCTCCAGCTTTGACAAGTGACGGAACTAATAAAAACAATAAGATTAAAGATCGTAAATTCATTAAAACCTCTGATTTCGATTGTTTTATCCTAAACAATGTTTGGCAACAGTCAATATAATTATAGATAATTACTTTTCCAGATAAAATTCTCCCCTCAATTTATATCTTGAGGGGAGAATGTATTATATATCCAAGTTTACAACATTTAGTGCGTTTTCTTGAATAAATTCTTTACGAGGTTCTACCACATCTCCCATCAAAGTTGCAAATGTTTCATCTGCCTCTTCCATTCGATCAATTTTTACTTGAAGAAGAGAACGGGCCTCCGGATCAAGAGTTGTTTCCCACAATTGCTCTGGATTCATTTCTCCCAACCCTTTATAGCGTTGAATGGATATTCCTTTTTTGCCGGCAGATATTATAGCATCAACAAAACTTACCGGTCCGGTAATTTTCTTTTCTACACCTTGTTTGGACACTAAAAGTGCTGATGTTGAAAAGTTTTCTGCCAGAATGTCTTTCATAGCATTAAGAAGCGGAGCTTCTTGACTGTCTAAAATATTAGAACCGATTACATGTGTTTCGGTAACACCTCTAAGAGTACGACGGAAAATGATGCCTCCGTCATTATCGATTTCAGCATTCCAACCACGATCATATTCAGCTTCTTGTTCATTTAACCGAGCAACCAACTTGTCTAGTTCCAAACAAAGTAACTCTTTGTTATTTATGATGTCTTGATTAAATAGTCCGCAAATTGCCATTTGTTCAATAATCTTTTCAGGTACATTTTTACTTAATGTTCCTATCAAGCTACGTGCTTTGCGGTTTTTCTCAACCAAATCAATCAAATCTTGTCCGGCAATCTGCTCCCCTCCGGATAGAGTTAAAGTGGCATCATCGCAACCTCCTCTAACCAAATAATCATCCATTTCTCGTTCATTTTTAATATATAAAATCGAGTTGCCTTTTTTTACCTTATACAAAGGAGGTTGAGCGATATATACATATCCTCGCTCAATTAACTCAGGCATTTGACGATAGAAAAATGTCAACAAGAGAGTTCTGATATGACTTCCATCTACATCGGCATCAGCCATGATGATGATTTTATGATAACGACATTTATCGGCATTAAAATCATCTCTACCTATACCGGTACCGAGAGCTGTAATAATTGTGCCAATTTCAGCAGAATTGAGCATTTTATCAAAACGAGCACGCTCCACATTCAAAATCTTACCTCGCAATGGCATAATTGCCTGATTACGGCGATGACGACCTTGTTTTGCAGATCCTCCGGCAGAATCTCCCTCCACGATGAACACTTCTGATAAAGCAGGATCTTTTTCTTGGCAATCTGCTAATTTTCCGGGTAAAGATGCCACATCTAAAACACCTTTACGACGGGTTAATTCTCTAGCCTTGCGAGCAGCCTCTCGAGCTGTGGCCGCTTCAACAATTTTACCGACAATAATTTTTGCCTCAGCAGGGTGTTCATCTAACCATTCTTTGAGTTTATCACCTATTACCCCCTCAACTACGGGTCTAACTTCAGAAGACACTAATTTATCTTTAGTTTGAGAAGAAAACTTCGGATCAGGAACCTTAACCGACAATACACAACTTAATCCTTCTCGCATATCATCACCGGAAAGCTCTACCTTTTCTTTTTTTAACAATCCGTTTTCTGAAATATAGTTGTTGATACTACGGGTTAACGCACCTCTAAATCCTGCCAAATGGGTACCACCATCTTTTTGAGGAATATTATTTGTAAAACAAAGCATACTTTCATTATAAGCATTAGTCCATTGCAAAGCACATTCGACGGTTATGTCATTTTTCTCACCGGCAAAAGATATAACTTCTTCATGCAATGGTGACTTTGATTTATTAATATGACTAACAAAAGCCCTCAGTCCTCCCTCATAATGAAACTCAACTTCTCTAGGCTCAGCTCCTCGATTATCTATCAGTTTCAAATAAACTCCAGAGTTTAGGAATGCTTTTTCACGGATTGCTCGCTCTAAAGTCTCAAAATTAAACTCAGTCATGGTAAACGTTTCAGGTGAAGGTAAAAAAGTAACCTCCGTTCCGTGACGATTTGGAGCATCTCCCACAACCTTTAAATGTTCAACAACATTTCCGTGAGAAAAAGTCACTAAGTGTTCTTTACCCTCACGCCAAATACGAAGATTCAGCCACACAGAGAGAGCGTTTACCACAGAAACACCAACACCATGCAAACCGCCGGATACTTTATAAGAATTGTTATCGAACTTACCACCTGAGTGCAATTCAGTCATGATAACCTCAGCAGCAGAAACACCTTCTTCCTTATGCATACCAACAGGAATACCTCGCCCGTTATCACGAATGGTTGCAGAACCATCCGGATTTAAGATAACCTCCGTTTTATCACAATAACCAGCCAAAGCCTCATCAATAGCGTTATCTAAGACTTCATAAATCATATGATGCAAACCGGAACCATCATCTGTGTCTCCAATATACATACCCGGGCGTTTACGTACAGCATCAAGCCCCTTTAGAACCTTAATAGAGTCTGCTCCATAAGCGTTTTCTTCGTTGTTAATTTGTTCTGCGGCATTTTCCGAACTCATATCTTGTTTTTCCTTATGTTTTCTAAAAAAATATTATATGAAATATACAACTAATTAAAAAAATTACCAAGCAAAAATCGCTATTTTTCCAAGCTTTTGTGCATAAAACACTACATTTTTAGAAGTAGACAACATTCTTAAAATATTATAAAATTAACTTAAGAATAAACCTAAAAGGAAGATAGCATGAAATACAGTATAATGATTGATGTTGCTAAAGATGTTGATACAGAATATGCAGTTTGTGCAAATAACGCATGCAACGAATTTTTAAAATTATTTCCCGAGCATAAAAACAAATTTGATATCTATATGCGCTATGGTAACACTGTTTATAATTGCAAAACAGGTGAAACAAAACCATATAATCCGACAATTTCCGAACAACAATTACAAAACATAGCAGATAAAAATCAGTATATTAAACAAGCTGACGGCAGGTATCTTATACCTAAGGAATCAATGGAATGGTATGAACAGTTCGGAAAACGCTCTGACGAACAACTTAATTATGGTAAAATCAGCAAACCTCAAGTTGATTGGATCAACACCAATATTAACCATATGGACAGCAGATATTTTCATTTAGGTGTTACCAATAAAAAATTGTATAATGAAGAAGGATTATTCGGATACGGAATAAGCTGCCCTCAAGTAGGAACTTTTGTTTCTACCAGCGGTTTTAGCCAAGAACAATTCAAAAGGCTTATTTGGCATGAGTTCGGACACGTTTTTGGCGCAGTTCACAGTGAACGTGATGACATTACCAACACTCAATATGGAGAACACTGCGCTCACAACGGTTGTGTTATGAGAGATGTTGTTTATGCCGGCCTTATGGAAGCAAATAAGCCTAAATTATTCTGTGATGATTGTATAGAATCTATGAATAGATACCTACAAACACTTACAAAACCTCGCACCAATGAAAACTCTTTAGAAATAGAAGATAACACCCAAGAACTTCCAGATAACAGAGAAAAAGACGACAACTTCAAGCTTAAATGGAGAGAATTTGCAAAAGAATTAGCCATTAAAACAAAAACCTCTTTAAGTGAAGATAAAAAAGATACAAACTTTAATGCTAAACTGGTTTCTCAAGATGGAGCTTATATCAGAATCACGGCATCTTCAGCTAACAACGTTGCACTAATGGCCCGAGATAGCAAAGGAAACAAAAAAGTTCCTGATATGGAAGTATTTACGGCTTTGGCTCAAAAAGCTAGCAAATCCGGACAAGCAATTAATTTTGGCGATATAAAATCAGCGGAATTTAAAGCCAGATTACTTATCGCTTGCATAGAAAACAATCCTCCAATTACAACTCGTAATACTCCTAAAATTGATGATGATTTTCTTGCAAGTATAGATACTGCCAGCGCTAATAAATTAAAAACACTACAAAGTAAGAATACCGAAAAGCAGGAAAATAAAAAAACATTTTTTGAAAAAACTAAAGATGCCAGAAAATATCTTCTGGAGGTTAAAGCGAAAAAGAACATTATAACTCCAATAGAAAAAGCCGAACTAACCTATATTTTAACGGAAGAAAAACGTAAACAGGAAAAAGAAGATGCTATAAAAAGAACCGGTAATGAAATAGATCCTCGTACAGCAGAACACATTGTAAACTCAGGTTTGCCGGTAGAAAATTATGTTTATTCTTCAAAATCAAATAGAACTTGGCGCGGTTGGAAGATGCATTTAGACGTTGTTCCAAATAGAAATGACCCCACTACAAAAGCTATATCGGAGTTTTTAGAAGAACTTGATATTGACCATAAAATTGCAAAGGGCGGTGAGAACGGCAAAGGTATGACTATCTACGTGGGTGGACATGCCGATGCATCTCGGTTAGCTAATGAATTAAACTCACGTTTTGGGAAAGATATTACTGAACCACCTATTTATACAGATCAAAAAGGCGAAGAAATTGATTTTAACAAAACAGTTACCGGAAGATTTTATTTGCAAGATATTTTTCAAATTCAGTATCCTAAATCCGCTATAAAAGGCATCTGTCCGACTGATTATGGTTCTCTTTGTGACAACAATATGTCAAACCTTGTAACCGCTATCGCAATCCAAGAGAATTTAATCAGCAACAACTATGTTCAAGGTAAAAATTTAATAAATCAAGATTTTTATGATTGGTACATTGTGAATAATTTAGAAACATATTGTGCTCATAAATTTTATCAAAAGCATCTTGGTGATTTTTATTGCGGAAAAGATGCTGATAAATTTGAAGAAATTGTTTTTGAAAACAAACTTCCGCCAATCGATTCTGCTGAAAGAAAAAAATGGAACAAAATCGCAACCCAATATAACAACATACTAGAGCAAGAAAACTCTGAAGCTATAAAAAAGATGAAGATATTAAAAAACACCTATACTCCCATAGACTTTTCAAAAGCAAAACCTATACATAGCTTAAATCCAAACAGTATAGGCAAACAGTTATCTTAAGAACATCAATGCGCTTCTGTCCAGTTTTGACCGACCCCGACTTCTGCGATAAACGGAACATCCAGTTGCACTATACTTTCCATTGTTTGCTTGATAATTTGTGATGCTTGCTCAACTTCAGAATCCGGAGCCTCAAAAACCAACTCATCATGCACTTGCAAAAGCATTTTGGTTTTTAAACCAGCATTTTTGAGATATTCAACAACTCTATTCATGGCTAATTTGATAATATCGGCAGCCCCACCTTGTATCGGTGCATTGATAGCTGCTCGTTCAGCATTGGCAACAATTTTTTTATTAGAATCGTTGATTCCGAAAACTGAACATTTACGTCCAAACGGGGTTTGCACATATTCATGCTTATGAGCAAAATCGATAGTATCTTCCATATATTTTTTTATTTCCGGCATTTGTTTAAAATATGCATCAATATAAGCCTTAGCATCAGCGACTTCTACTCCGATATTTTTAGCCAAGCCATAAGCTGAAATACCATAAACAATACCAAAATTAATAGCTTTTGCCTGACGACGTAAATTTGCATCAACCTTATCCGGAGCGACACCAAATACATGTGATGCTGTGGCAGTATGAACATCTATACCATCGGAAAATGCCTTTTTCAGAGCCTTTACATTTGCAACATTGGCCAATAAACGTAACTCCACCTGAGAATAATCAGACGAAATTAACTTATGTCCGGATTTTGCAATAAAGCAAGAACGAATTTTTTTGCCTTCTTCAGATCGAATTGGAATGTTTTGCAAATTAGGATTAACAGAACTTAAGCGACCTGTATTGGCAACTGTTTGCAAATATGTGGTGTGAATACGTGAATTTTTATCAATTAACGAGAACAAAGAATCGGTATAAGTGGACTTTAACTTACTTAACTCTCTCCAATCTAATATTTTTTGAGCTAAAACATTGCCTTCAGCAGCTAAATCTTCCAACACATCAGCGCCTGTTGCCCATGCGCCTGTTGCTGTTTTTTTACCTTTTATTCCTTGTTTGGTAAACAATATCTCTCCAACTTGCTTTGGAGATCCTAAATTAAAATCTTCTCCGGCAATGTTAAAAGCCTCCTGTTCTAATAACTTTAACTTATCCTCCAAATAACGGCTAAGTTTTTGTAACATTATAGCATCAATCATTACCCCTGATTTTTCCATGTCATAAAGAGTGGCTAATAACGGACGGTCGTAATTTTCATAAATATTCGCTTTACGCTCGCTTACCAAGCGTGACCTCAAAAGATGGTGTATGCGTAAACAATAGTCAACCCTTTTGCAACAAAACTCTTTAACTGTATTAATTTCTGCATCTGCATACGAAATTTTACTTTTACCACTGCCGACAATACTATCTTCTTCCGGTAAATCTTTTTCTAAAAAAAGCGGTATCAGATCTTTAAGAGTATGTCCATGCTCAGAACTATCAAGAACATATGACAAAACAGCAACATCATCATAAGGGAAAAACTCTAAATCCATACCATTTTCAGATAAAAAATGAAAAATGTTTTTCAATCCGCAGCCGACTTTTAAGATTGAACGACTACGGAAAATAGGACGTAAAGCCTCCATAACATCTTTTATATCTACGGTTGATTTTTTAGGCGCTGATGAAAATAAGTCAAAATCGTCATTGTTTTTTACAGCTATGGGAATATAGCAAGCTCTGCCAAAATCAGAACATAAAGATAATCCACAAACATTATCAAAAAACGGATTATTTCCATCACTTACACAATCAATAGAAACAACTCCTGAAATATCCTTCAACCACTCTTTTAATGAGGCTTGCGAATCAATCAGTTCGTACTGTTCTTTTACACTTTTAAATACACCGCTCACTCCTTTATCCGCAATATCAGAACACCGTTCACATATCCACTTTTCCACACGTGATTTTAGTGTTTTAAAATCATAATCTGATATAAATTTATATACCCGCTCTTTATCGGGAGCTTTGCATATATATTCCTCTAAAGAGTGTTCAACCGGCACATCTTTTTTCAATGTTACGAGTTGGAGAGATATTCTGGCATTCTCAGCATTCTCAATCAACATGCGACGTCTTTTTTCCTGTTTGATTTCAGTTGCATGTATCAACACATTTTCCAAAGAACCATATTCATTAATCAATTGAGATGCAGTTTTCGGACCAATACCAGGTACTCCGGGTACATTATCAATGCTATCTCCGGACAAAGCCTGAACATCAACAACTTTATCAGGATATACTCCAAACTTTTCTTTTACGTCTTCAGGCGAAAAAAACTTATCTTTCATAGGATCATAAAGCTCTACATGCGGACGAATCAACTGCATAAGATCTTTATCGGCAGAAACTACAACAACATCCATTCCCTTAGCAAGAGCTTTTTCAGTATAGGTCGCTATCAAATCATCTGCTTCAAATCCTTCCATTTCCAAATAATTGAGATTTAATGCCTCTACCGCCTCTCTGATTATAGGGAACTGAGGTATCAAATCTTCCGGAATTTCTTTTCTGGTTCCTTTGTAATCCGGAAAAATATCATTACGATAATTTTTTCTTTTGGCATCAAACAAAACCAAGCAATAATCACATTTGATTTTGGTAGTGAGCTTCAAAAACATATTGGTAAAACCATACACCGCATTTACAGGCGTGTTGTCTGGAGCTGTTAGCGGAGGAAGTCCGTAAAACGCTCTAAAAATGTAACCTGACCCATCTATCAGACATATTTTTTTTGACATAAAATCTCCTAACTTTTAATTGATTTTAATATAAACAACAAATCATTTTTAGCCAATAGCTAATCAACCTCTGCGGATAAATATTCTTTAACTTTCTTTATGATAAAGTATGAATGAAAGGATTTAGAATCGTGGCTAAAAAAACTAAAAAGAGAAAAACATCAAAGAAAAAGAAACAAAACTCAAAACTTATAAAGTTCATCAAAATATGTGCTTTGGCGATAGTCTTGTTGTTGATATACATCGGATATTGCTTGTTAACGCTGCCAAATATAAATGCTGCTGTTAACCGAACCAGATTACCGTCAACAACCATTATTGCAAATAACGGCAACGAGGTTCAAACTTTTGGAACAGTTTACTCGGAAGTTATCAGATCAGAAGAGTTACCTCAATATGTGGTCGATGCCATTGTATATACCGAAGATAAGAGATTTTACAGTCATTTCGGTTTTGATATTATTTCTTTTACCAGAGCAATGATTACCAATTTGTTTGCAGGAAGATATGCTCAAGGAGGAAGCACAATAACTCAGCAAGTCGCAAAAAATCTGTTTTTAACTTCAGAAAAAAGTATTCGAAGAAAAGCTCAAGAATTATTGCTAGCTTTTTGGCTTGAGCATAAATTCTCAAAAGAGCAAATTCTTACATTGTATTTGAATCGAGTTTATCTCGGTTCCGGTGCTTACGGAATCGAAGCTGCCAGTCAAAAATACTTTCAAAAAACATCTCGAGATATTAATATCATGGAAGCAGCAATTATTGCAGGAATGCTAAAAGCACCTTCAAAATACAATCCTATTGCATCTAAAGATAAGTCTATTGAAAGAGCTAAAGTCGTTTTAAAAATTATGCAGGAAAACAAGCTCATTTCTTCAGAAAATTTGGAACAAATTTTAACCATGCCCATCGGACGAGTAAAAAACGCAAAAGTTCAAGGAGCTGCTTATTTTGCTGATTGGGTATATAATGAAATAAACGCATATCTCGGAGAAAGAGACAGAGATATTTATGCTTTAACCACACTTGATCAAAGCCTTCAAGAAAAGGCTTCAGACCTTTTAGAAAAAGCCTTAACAAATAACAAAGATAAAAATGTTAAACAAGGAGCTATCGTGGTGATGGACTTTGAAGGCAGAGTGAAAGCAATGGTCGGGGGAGCTAATTACAATAAAAGCCAATATAACCGAGCAGTTTCCGCATTGCGGCAACCCGGGTCAGCTTTTAAACCGTTTGTATATATTACGGCCTTACAAAAAGGTTGGGAACCGGAAGACATTATTTCTGACAAACCTATTATTGTAAAAGACTGGAAACCGGAAAATAATGATAAAAAAATTTACGGAAATGTTTCTTTGGATTTTGCTTTGCAAAAATCATTGAATCTGGCAACAATAAATCTTGCTCAAAAAATCGGAGGATCAAGCATTATTAAAACCGCTAAAAAAATGGGAATCACATCTTCTATCGAAAATACACCGGCTTTGGCTTTGGGAACTTTTGAAGTATCGGTTTTGGAAATGGCAACAGCTTATACAACCATTGCAAACGGCGGTTTTGCCATATGGCCACATGCCGTGGAAGAAATATACAGTAAAGACGGTTTTCAGCTTTATCAACGAGAAAAAAATGAAAAAATCAGAATCTTAGATAAGAAAACCGTAAAAGATATATCAAAAATGTTGGAAAATGCCATAACTTACGGTACAGGGAAAAAAGCAAAAATAAACGGATTTGCGGCAGGGAAAACAGGCACAAGTCAAGATAATAGAGATGCTTGGTTTGTCGGCTTTAGTAATAATTTGGTTGCCGCCGTGTGGGTTGGTAATGATGACAACTCCCCGATGAGCGAAGTTTACGGTTCGGGAATACCTGCTCAGATTTGGAAAAATTTAATGGAGTAAAATAACTGGAAAATAGTGCTTTTATAATAAGTTTTATTATATATAATGAAACTAATTTATTTTTTAACATTCTCAGAAAGAAACGAAAATGAAACAAAAACCTGTATTACTTATGATCTTGGACGGTTGGGGTTATAGAGAACCTAAAACTGATGATAACGCTATTGAAGTCGGTGAAACACCTAATTGGCACAGAATGTACGCAGATAATCCTCATTGTCTGGTGGAAACACACGGACTTGACGTGGGATTGCCGGAAGGTCAAATGGGAAATTCTGAAGTAGGACACACAAATCTCGGTGCCGGTAGAGTTGTTATGCAAGATCTGCCCAAAATAGATATGGCTGTAAAAGACGGCTCTTTAAATAAAAATCCTACATTAGTTAATATGATTAATAATTTAAAGAAAAACGGAAAAAATGCTCATGTTATGGGATTAATGTCTGATGGCGGTGTACATTCTTCTCAAAAACATATTGTTGCATTGTGTAAAATACTAAATGAAAACGGTATAAAAACTTGGGTTCATGCATTTTTAGACGGACGTGATACTCCACCTTCTTCTGCCGTTGATTATCTGGCAGAATTCGAATCTGCAATTTCCGACATGGAAAATATAAAAATAGCAACTATCGAAGGACGCTTCTATGCCATGGACAGAGATAAACGTTGGGATAGAATCGAGTTGGCCTATAACAATATGATGTCTGCTGAGGGCAAACGCTATAAAACAGCAAATGAAGCTATTAAGGAATCGTATAGCAATAAGATTACCGACGAGTTTGTTGTTCCTGCTGTTATCGGCGATTATGACGGAATGCATGATGGTGACGCTATTCTGATGGCTAACTTCCGAGCAGATAGAGCCAGAGAAATCCTTTATGCCTTAGCTGATACAGACTTTAACGGATTTAACAGAAAAAAAATTGTTAAGTTCATTGATCATGTTGGTATGACAGAATATTCAACAGATCATAACAGGTTTATGAACACAATGTTCCCTCCTGAAGCCTTAACAAATATCTTAGGTGAAATTATTGCAAAAAATAATATGACACAGCTAAGAATAGCCGAAACAGAAAAATATGCACACGTTACATTTTTCTTTAACGGCGGTGAAGAAAAAGAGTTTGATGGTGAAGAACGAATCCTGATAGCCAGTCCTAAAGTTGCCACTTATGACTTAAAACCTGAAATGAGTGTATATGAGGTTACAGATAATTTGGTAGAAGCTATCGAATCGAAAAAATTTGATGTTATTATTTGTAATTTTGCTAATGGGGATATGGTCGGACATACCGGAATTATGGAGGCTGCATTGAAAGCCGTTGCTGCTGTCGATGTTTGTTTGGGAAAAGTAGAACAAGCTATCAAAAATGTTGGCGGAGTTATGATTGTTACTGCCGATCATGGTAATGCTGAAAAAATGATTGATGAAGCTACCGGTCAACCATACACAGCTCATACCGCAGGAAAAGTTGCTGCTATATTGGTAAATGACAATAGTGGTGTGAAATGTATGAAAGACGGAAGATTGGCTGATATTGCCCCAACAATGTTAGAGCTTCTAAACATTAAAAAACCGTCTGAAATGACAGGAAAATCTTTATTGATAAAGTAAACAATATGGAACTGAGAATCGCCTTTAAACATATAATCTCTATTGCAATTTTATTTAATTTTGCAGTAGAAAATGTTTGGGCGATTTCTTCTTCCGACTTGCAGAAAATGGAAGAAAAGGTTCAACTTCAAAGCATTGAGCATAAAAAATTACAGGCTCAAGCAACCCAAATTAATCTAGAACTGTCTTCCGTTAATCGAGATATGATTAATGCTGCAAAAAAAATTCAAAATAGTGAAGAAAAACTTTCTCAGATGGAATTACAACTGGAAACTCTGAAAAAAGAATTAGTTAAAGCTGAAGAAGGCTTTTCTCAAGAAGATGATAATCTGATAAAAACTTTAGCAGCACTGCAAAATTTGGCTCTTAAACCCACAGAAGCTTTATTTGTACAACCGCTGACACCGGTAGAAATTATTAGAAGTGCAATATTATTGAGAGAAACCGTGCCTTTTTTGGAGGAGAATGCTGCAAGAATCCGAAAAGAACTCGAGGTTATTGCCCAAAAAAAAGAACTCATAGAAAAGCAAATCAGCCAAATATCTAAACAAAAAAAAGTTTTGGAACAAGAACATAACAGAATGAAAATTTTAGTTCAGAAAAAATCTAAAATGAGTAATGCTGTTGCGATTAAAAGTGAAAAAGCAAAGAAAAATGTTGAAAAGCTGGCTAATCAAGCCAATGACTTAAGAGACTTATTAAGAAAATTAGAAAACCAGAAGAAAGCCGAAGAAGCTAAAAAGTTAGCAGAAAAAAAGAAAGAGGAAGAGCGTCAACGCAAATTGGCTGAAGCTCAAAAAAAAGAATATCAAACAACAAGCTTGATAAAATCTTCTTCTACGGATAAGATAATTGCAGATTTTGCAAAAGCAAAAGGTTCTTTACCTTTGCCTGCCAGAGGAAAAATAATAACCGCATATGGCGAGCAAATGAATAAAGGCGTGTCTTCTAAAGGGATTACTATCAGAACAAGAAATCAGGCTCAAGTAATTGCTCCTTTTGATGGTTCTGTAATATTTTCCGGTCCTTTCAGAGGATATGGAAACCTAATTATTATAGAGCATGGTAACGGATATTTATCTTTACTGGCAGGATTACATACTATGGATATTGAAGTAGGACAATTATTGTTAGCAGGAGAGCCTATCGGACAAATGCCAACAGAAGGAGATGCCAAATTGTATATGGAAATTCGTAAAGATAATCAACCAATTGATCCAATGGCTTGGATAAAAATATAAAACTTCGTCAGTTAGGAAATTAAAATGCTAAAAAAATCATCTATTTTTTCCGTTTTGTTTTGTTTGGGAATTGTTGTTTTTTCATCAAACATAGCTGAAGCAAAGAAAAATCAAAAAAATGAAACTACACCAAACACTTATGAGTTATTGAATCTGTTTGGCGAAGTTATGGAAAGAGCTAAGTCATCTTATGTCGAAGATGTTGAAGACAAAAAATTGATAGAAGCTGCTATCAATGGTATGTTAGTATCTTTAGATCCTCACTCAAGTTACCTAGATGAGCAAAGTTTTAAATACATGAACGAGCAAACTCAAGGAAAATTCGGAGGCTTGGGAATTGAGGTAACAATGGAACAAGGATTGGTAAAAATCGTTTCTCCAATTGATGATACTCCTGCATCTGAGGCTGGGCTTAAACCGGGTGATTACATAACTAATATTGACGGTGAAACAGTTATCGGAATGAGCCTTAATGATGCTGTCGATAAAATGAGAGGTAAAGTCGGATCTAAAATTAAATTGACAATCAGAAGAATAAACGAAAAGCCTTTTGATGTTACACTAAAAAGAGAAGAAATAAAGATACAATCTGTTAAAAGTGAAATAAAAAATGATGATGTTATATATATCAGAATTTCATCTTTTAGCGAAGAAGTTGATAAAAATATTGAAAAATCGATAAAAAAACTATCTAAAAATAAAAAAATTAAAGGTGTGGTCTTAGATGTAAGAAACAATCCCGGCGGATTGCTTGATCAGGCGGTGGCTGTTTCTGATCTATTTTTAAATCAAGGAGAAATTGTTTCTACAAGATCTAGAAATCCTGAAGATACCGTGAGATACACAGCTAAAGACGGTGACATTATCAATGGTATGCCTATTGTGGTGATTATAAATGATGGTTCAGCATCTGCATCAGAAATTGTTGCAGGAGCATTGCAAGATCATAAAAGAGCCGTAGTTTTAGGTGAAAAATCTTTTGGAAAAGGATCTGTACAAACAGTTGTCCCCTTAGGAAACGATTCTGCGATGAGGTTAACAACTGCAAGATATTATACTCCTTCCGGACGCTCAATTCAGGCTAAAGGAATCGAGCCGGATATTGTAGTTCATCCGGCAAAAATAGAAGAATTCAAAAATGAATATAATTTCAGTGAAGCGGAATACGCAAATGCGTTAAAAAATGAAAAAGATGATAGTAATCCCAAAAAAACAAAATCATCCGCAGATGATGATTGGCGCAAAGATTATCAGCTTTCACGGGCGGTAGATCTGGTAAAAGCTCTTGATATTTATAACAAAAAGTAAGGATATATATGTGATTAAAAAAGTTACATCTTATAAAATTCTTATTTCCTCAGTTGTTTTAGCAATTCTGATAATTGCAGTTATCGGATTTTGGTTTGCTGATGAAAAAAGTGCTCCGGTTTATTTAAATAAAATTGATAAACTAATGTTTGATACCAATAATAAAGCTCCTAAGTTTGTGCTAACATTGCCGGACGCAGACCAAATGCAATCTCAACAAAATTCTCAGATTTCTACTGAAGCAGCATTTGAAGCAAAGACAGAAAAACCCGTGGAATCAGTGAAAAAAACAGAGACACTCGAAGACATTATTATGCAAATACCTAATCTGGTATTACTTTTGCCAAAACCTGCCACTCAACAATTAAAACATATCACTCTGGCAGATGATCTTACGGAATCTTTTGAAAAAAAATTACTACCGAAAGTATCCGAAGATGGGCGCAAACCTTGGAACGAATATGGTAAAAGCGTAAACATAAAGCCAAATTTCAAAAAAGTGGCTATTGTTATAAAAGGTTTGGGGCTTGATGCCGTTTCTTTGGATAAAATCGTTAAAGGACTGGATTCTGAAATATCTGTTTCACTTTCTCCGTATGCATCTGATGCAGGTACAAAACTGATATCTGCCAGACAATATGGCCATGAAACATACATAGACTTGCTGCTTTCCTCCAAAAACTTTCTTAAATCAGATAACGGCCCTATGTCTATGAGTATAACAATCAGTATTGAAGAAGCTCTAAACAGATTGAGAACAAGCTTGGATGCCGGAGCCCCTATCGGTGGTGTTGTGGTGAATGACGGAATCGCTGATGATGATAATAAAGAACTCTTATTTAGCATCTTAAAAGAATTAAAAAATAGAGGATTATTATTGATTGATGCCACTCATGGAGACGGATTGAATAAAATAAAAGTTGAAGGGTTGCCCAGAAGAAAAGCAGATATCGTTATTGATAATGATTTTAACAGAGATGTTATTAGAAAACAACTACAACAAGCAGAAGATATCGCTTTCAAAAAAGGGCATGTATTGGTTGTGATAGACCCTAAACCGGTGGCTATTATTGAAGTTTATAACTGGATAAAAGAGTTTTCTCCTCAAGTTGAATATGAAGACGCAAAAAATATGGAACTAAAAAAACCTTTTGCCGTTGTACCTGTTTCTAATTTGGTTATAGATTAAAATGACTGAAAAATATCGTAAAAATGTCGGCATAATAATTTTTGATATCAGAGGTAAGGTTTTAATGTGTGCCAGAGCTGATAAACCGGATATGCAATGGCAATTTCCTCAAGGAGGAATCGAGCCGAATGAAGATATAATCGAAGCCGCTAAAAGAGAGCTTAAGGAAGAAACAGGAATCACGTCTGTCAAATATGTGAATCAACTGCCGTTTACGGTTAAATATAAGTTTCCGGATAGTGTAAAAAACTTTTTTAAGCAACAAGGATGCGATTATGTCGGACAAGAACAATCATGGGTTTTGTTTTTGTTTGAGGGTAACGATTGTGAAATAAATTTTCTTACAAATCCCGAAGAAATAGAATTTAAGGATTTTGAATGGGTAAATCCGCTTGAAGCTCCTCAAAGAATTGTTTATTTCAAAAAAGATGTATATCAAACTGTTGTTAATTACTTTTTGCCGATAATCATCTCTGAGGTACAACATGGCAAATAAGTTTGATAAAGAACGATTTCAAGTGTTGAAAGCGGCTAAAGCCGGAATAAAAGGAAATATAAAATTATCTTCCCGTCAAAAAAAATATGTAAAAAATTTATTATTGTTTGCATTGATGAATGCCTCTGCAAATGATACCGTTACTAATAAAAATTTTATAAAATTGGTAAATAAACTTTTTAAAGGTTTTTTGATAAAAATTATTAAAGAATGCCTAGATGATGACGACGATACAGATTTTGACGAAGCTTTAGAAGTAGAATTAAACAAAATCATTGCTGATACAAAACTTTTAGACACTAAAAATATAGAAGATGTTTTAACGCCTGAAAATATAATGTTGTTTTTGAAAGGAAAAACCAGCGGATTATCTCAAAAACAATTGTTGAATAAGCTTTTATCACTTAGAGAAGCCAAAGCTAATCATAGAGAAACACCTCAGGAAAAAAGAGAACGTGAACAACGTCAAAAAGAAAGAGAAATGCAAAGACATCGGGAGCTTATGATGGAAGAAAGAGTTCTTACCAGAGGTCAGAGAACCAGATAAAAAGCATTAATTATCTTTTTTTGATTTTAGTTGTCCGCAAGCAGCAAGAATATCTTGCCCTCTGGCAACTCTTATCGGTGCCTCATATCCGGCAGCCTCCAAAATTGCAGAAAAAGCCTTTACTTTATTGTTGGAGCTGGGTTGATAATCACATCCTGGCCACGAATTAAACGGTATAAGATTAAACTTGGCTCCAAGCTTAAATTTTTTCATTAAAGCAATCAACTCTTTTGCATCCTCCGGAGAATCATTAAAATCTTTGAGCATAAGATACTCGAAAGTTATATATCTTCCGGGACTCATCTGGCGTTGATAATCCAAACACCCTTTCATTACTTCTTCTATCGGATATTTATTATTTATAGGCATAATTTGAGAGCGTTTTTCATTATTAGGAGCATGTAAACTTATTGCAAGTTTACAACCCAATTCACTCGCAACCATCCCTATTTTGGGCGCAATTCCCGAACTGGAGAGAGTTATTTTTCTTTTGGATATGGCAATTCCATCACCATCAGAAAGTATTTTTAAAGCTTTGAACACATTATCAGGGTTATGTAAAGGCTCTCCCATCCCCATGACAACAATATTGGATAAATATCTTGTTTCATTGGTTGGAGATGGCCATTCACCATAAGCATCTCTGGCAACCATAAATTGAGAAACAATCTCTCCTGCTGTCAAATTGCGAGTAATTTTTTGACTGCCGGTATGACAAAATTTGCACCCGACAGCACAACCTACTTGTGTAGAAATACAAACTGCACCTCTATCATCTTCAGGAATGTATACGGTTTCTATACGCTGCCCGTCTGCAAATTCTAAAAGCCATTTATGTGTTTTATCTTTAGATATTTGTTCGGTTATGATTTTTGGGCGAGTAATAGTAAAATTATTAGCAAGTTTTGTACGTAAATCTTTAGAGAGGTTGGTCATTTTATCAAAATCTGTTTCACCTCTAAAGTAAATCCATTGCCACAATTGTTTTGCTCTAAAAGGTTTCTCCCCAATTTGAGCAATACAGTCAGCAAGTTCCTCTTTTGATAAGCCTATGAGCTCTGTTTTTGTCATTATCTTACCTTGCATTTATTTGAAATTGTGCGATATGCACTTGAAAAACCGCTTAATGAGTATGTGTCTTTGGTTTTGGTTCCTCTTGAAGATGTGCCGTGCACAACCATTCTGGAACCTCTTTTCATGGCTTCAACCATTTCTTTATCTGTTTTTTCATTAGTTGCCCATGCTTTATCTTCACTGGTAAATAACTTATCAAAAGTTCTAGCTCCAATCTTTACTTCTACTTTAGAACCTCTTTTAAAATTATAACCAGCATTGAAATTTACTACATTAAAACTTTTTTCTGCCGGACGATGAGTTATAACTGCATAAATATCTCCTCTTTGAGTATATTTACCTTCATCTTTTTTAGGAGTTGAGGCCATATAACAAACAGATCCTGATGCATCTTTATAATAATATGCAACCCAATCTCCATATTCTCCTAAAACCTCAGGGGCTGATGCTTTAGAATATGAAACATTAACAAAAAAAGATAACACTATAAAAAATAAAATTTTTTTCATTTTAAGATACTCACAATTTTAGTTAAATTTATAATAATAATAATTGAAAAATATATAAAAACTGTTAACTTCAAAAAAAATTTTTGAAAGTCTTCTTATGATACGTGATAATTATCTCAATATAAAAACACTGGTTAAAAACAGAAAAATCTTTCGCCTTTTTAAAGTCGTTGCCAAACACGGAGGCGTTTTGAGGTTTGTCGGTGGTGCCGTACGAGATGCATTAAAAGGTATTGAAGGTTCCGATATTGATTTTGCAACAGATCTTTCTCCCGATGAATTAGTTGAGGCGTGTAATGAAGAAGGACTAAAAACTGTTGCTATCGGTATAAAATTCGGTACAGTAGGAGTTATTATAGATGATAAACTTCTGGAAGTGACTTCTTTGCGAAAAGATATAAAAACAGATGGGCGACATGCAGAAGTTGAGTTTACTGATAATTGGGAAGAAGACGCCTCCAGACGAGATCTTACAATCAATGCGGTTTATGCTGATGAAAAAGGAAACGTATTTGATTATTATAACGGAATTGAAGATTTAGAAAAAGGGCGAGTCAGATTTATCGGCTCTGCCGATAAGCGTGTAAAAGAAGATTTTTTAAGAATTTTACGCTTTTTCAGGTTTTATTCAATGTACGGAAGCGGTGAGCCGGATAAAAAAGCTTTGACGGCATGTTGTGCAAATAGTGAAAGCTTAAAAAAACTACCTATGGAACGAATCCGTGAAGAATTACTTAAACTTCTTCTTACACCTAAAGCTGTACAAACATTAAAAATCATGCAAGAAAATAACATTCTCAGCTATGTATTACCTGATGGAAAATATTTTGATAACTTGGATTTTTTAAAGAAATTGTTTAATGGCAGATTGTTGGAATCTAAAGCACTGTTATATTTGTTTATTTTGTATCAACCCAATCTCTCCTTAGCAGAAAGTTTGGCTTCAAGACTAAAGTTCAGCAAAAAAGAAAAACAAAAATTTATAAATTGGACTACGGTAAATGTTGAATTAAAAGATTTAACAAACAAAACTTATGTTAAGCACCTGATGTATGAATACGGAAAAGAGTTTTGTTTGGAAGAACTCCTCATTTCTGCTGCAAAAAAACAAGAATTGCTACCCGATTTTTGGAATATTTATGAACAAATAACCAATATTGTTCCTCCTGTCTTTCCAATAAGAGGAAAAGATTTGTTAGAATTTGGTTTAGAAAACAGCCAAATTGGAAAAATGCTTAAAATATTAGAGAAAAAATGGGTGGATAGTGATTTCTTATTGACTAAAGAAGAACTCTTACAACCTCAATTCAGCAAGGTATCCGGAGAGTAAACTTAAAAAGCATTTTTTATATGCATAATACAAAACGGAAACTTGATTAACACAACATCGAATCTGATATCGTAATTCATGTAATGCTTGTTTTGCTTAATAAATACTTCTGCTGCACGACGAATCCGTTTTTGTTGTGCAGGAAAAATACTGTATGATGCCTGAGCAATCGTTTGTCTTTGCTTTACTTCAACAAAAATTAATGTTTGCTTATGTTTAAATATCAAATCTATTTCACCAACACCGCTTCCTCGTTTAAAAGTATGATTAACAGCTATTTGATGGTATCCTTTTAAACGTAAATAAAGTCCTGCGATAAACTCAGCAAAATGTCCTCTATTATAATTATTCATCTTTAAGCTTCAGTGCCATATTATAAAGTTCTTTTTTATTCAGACCATATCTGTCAGAAAGCTCTTTTACCGCTGTTTTTAAGCTACCTTCAGATAGTTTGGTGCGTAGCATTTCTTCAACATTTATATTTATTTTTTTATCTTCTTTCGATGGTGGAGAAATCATTAAAACAAACTCTCCCTTAGGTTCTCGAAGTGAAAAATGTTGAATAACGTCATCTATACCACCACAAATACACTCTTCATACATTTTTGTTATTTCTCTTGCTACTGCAATTTCTCGATTATTAAAAATATCTGTTGCTGCTTTTAGAGTTTTTAAAATACGATTAGCTGTTTCATAAAAAACCAACGTTGTATCTATTTCCGCAAGTTTTAAAAATAAGTCTTTTCTTGCTTTTTCTTTGTTGGGTATGAAACCTGCAAACATAAAACTATTGGTTGGTAGCCCGGATAACTGTAAAGCACAAATAACAGCACATGGTCCAGGTATTGTGTATATGTCTATATTTTCTTGACGGCATCTGCGGATGATTTTGTATCCGGGATCTGAAATCAGAGGACTTCCGGCATCACTGACAAGAGCAACTGATTTCCCGCTTCGGATCAACGATATAAGCTGGTCACTATGCTTATTTTCCGTATTATCATCACAACGGATAAACTCTTTATTTGAAGGAAGCCCTAATAATCCAAAAAGTTTTTTGGTTACTCTGGTATCTTCGCAAGCAATTATATCGACGTTTTTCAAAACCTCAATCGCTCTAAACGATATATCTTGTAAGTTACCAATAGGTGTTGCAACAATGTAAATACCGTTTTTCAAAAACCCTCTCTTTACAATAAACAAAAATTAAATTATTTTATTTGATGATTGTTTTATATTTTAGGATAAAATGCAAGTGTTTAAAAAATTTAGTTTGTTTTTTTGTTTAATGTGCCTCACAGCATGTTCTTCTTCTAAAGTCATTTCCGATAAAGGCGGTGTTACAGATTTTAATACCGATATCAGTGAAATTAATATATCCGAAAAATCAAGTTTCAGAGTTGGCGTTTTATTGCCACTTACAGGAGCAGCATCTAAACACGGTGCCGGCCTGAAAAATGCCTCAATGCTCGCTGTTGAAGATATTAATAATCCTAATATCGTTTTGCAATATTATGATACTCAAAGTACTCCAAGCGGTGCACGAATCGCTGCTGAAAACGCAATCAGACAAGGAGCTAAAGTTATTATAGGTCCTTTAATGAGTACAGAAGTGCAAGCCATTGCCAACGAAACAATTTATCAAGGCGTGCCTGTTGTTGCATTCTCCACATCTCAAGAAGTATTACAACCAACCGTTTATACTTTGGGTTTGTTGATTGAAGAACAAGTAGACAGAATCGTATCGTATGCAGTAGCTCAAAACAGAAACAGGTTGGCTTTGCTTTTGCCGGATAATTCAACAGGAAATGCTGTTGCTAAAGCAGCTGTAAAATCTGCAAAGAAAAATAATATCTCAATTACGGTTATCGGATATTATCCTCCTGCATCTTCTGATTTTTCTACAATAATTAAACAGATGACTAACTATGAGCAAAGACATGCAGAAGTTTTGCGAATTAAGGCAGAGCTTGAAAGTAAAGTGCAAAATGGTGATACAAATGCAGCAGCTGAATTAAAACAAATAGAAACCAAAGAAGGTATAGGTGATGTGGGATTTGATATGATTCTCATACCGGAAAGCGGTGCAAAACTCACATCGGCAATATCTATGTTTGCATACTATGATGCCGGTTTTCCTGATGTTTTGTTCTTAGGAACATCTGTCTGGGAAACAGGAAAGTTTAATAACGAATCGGTTATGCATCAAAGCCTGTTTCCGACAATATCCAGATCATACAGTGGATATTTTGCAGGAAAATACTATCAAATCTTTGGTGAAAAACCTAGCAGTTTGTATTCTTTTGCATATGATGCAATCGCCTTATCTAATGAACTATCTAAAAAACAAGATGAAGATTTAAATCCGGTAATTACTAATCCTGACGGATATGTCGGAATTAATGGTGCATTCAGATTTTTTGAAGATGGAACAAATCAGCATAGTCTTGATGTAATTGAAATACGTTCAAGCGGAAATATTGTCGCAGATGCAGCATCAAAAAGGTTTGAAGACAATGGCGAAACGATAAAACTTCCCAGTATCTCAGCTACCGATATAGACGTTGCACCTAAAATTTTCGGCAAAGATGAAAAATCTGCACAAATAGCAATTTATGGTGAAATAATTCCTGATAAAAATTCAGAAAACGAGAACTTAGAATAAACCTAAATTGTGCTTGAAAATTATAGGAAATCTGTTATGTATACTAATGGAGAGCGATGGGTTATTCCCTCGCCAATCCGGTCAGGTTCGGAAGAAAGCAGCCGTAACGAGTAAGAATAAGGTCATCGTTTCTCCTCCAAAATTTCTATTGCGAATGTAATATGACTGAAGAAAATAAATATGTAGTTTTAGCTAGAAAATATCGTCCTCAAAGTTTTAATGAGCTTTTAGGACAAGATGCTTTAGTTCAAACACTCAGTAATGCAATAAAAAATAATAGATTGCATCATGCTTATATTCTAACAGGGATTAGAGGTGTTGGTAAAACAACAACGGCAAGAATTATTGCAAAAGCTCTTAATTGTATTGGAAAAGATGCTCATGAAGGGCCGACAATTAACCCTTGCGGAATTTGCGAAAACTGCAAAGCAATTTCAGAATCCAGGCATATTGACGTTTTGGAGCTTGATGCCGCATCTCGAACAGGCGTTGATGATATGAGAGAAATTTTGGATGGTGTGCGATATAAACCAACTAACGGTCGTTATAAAATATACATAATCGATGAAGTACACATGCTTTCTAAAAGCGCTTTTAATGCTCTTTTAAAAACATTAGAAGAACCCCCTTCTCATGTGATATTTATTTTTGCAACAACTGAAATAAGAAAAGTTCCTATAACGGTATTATCCAGATGCCAGCGCTTTGATTTACAACGTTTGTCCATAGAAACTTTAATCAATCATTTTAAAAATATTATCAATAATGAAAATTTATCTGCAGAAGATGAAGCTTTGCACCTAATCGCTAAAGCAGCTGACGGCTCTTGTCGAGACGGATTATCTTTGCTTGATCAGGCAATATCATTGGGTGGGGGAATCGTTAAAAATGATGTTGTAAAAGATATGATTGGCTTGGCTGATAAAGGACAAGTTTTTGATTTGTTTGAAACGCTTGTAAGCGGGAAAGTAACAGAAACAATAGAAATTTTATCTACAATGTATAAAAATGGAGCAACACCTTTAGTTACTCTACAAGATCTTATCAGTTTGACACATTTGGTTGCAAAAGTAAAAATGGTACCAAACTTTGCGGATAGTTCTTCTTTATCTGAAGCTGAAAAAGATTTTTGCAAGAAGTTAGCACCTCAGACACCTATCGCAATTCTTTCAAAAATATGGCAGATGATGATAAAAGGTGTATCTGAGCTTTCTTTGGCTCCGGTGCAAATAGATGCTTTAGAAATGATCTTAATCAGAATTGCTTATTCCGCAACACTCCCTACTCCGTTAGAAGTTTTAAATGACGTAAAAAAAAACTCTAATTTAAGCAATTTTGCTTCTCCAAATCAGATATTATCTATCAAAAAAGCAGAACATAACTCCTCAAACGGCATTGTATTTTCTTCTCCAATTGATTTGGTTCATTATCTGGAAGAAACAAAAAAAATTCTTATGGCATATAGTTTGAAAAACGATGTTTCTTTTAATGATTTTGCAGATGGTAAAATGAAAATTACCGTGTCTGAAAAAATAAATAATGATTTTTTAATCAATCTTCAAAATATCCTTACTGATGCTACCGGAAAAAAATGGGATATTGAAATTCAAAGAGGACATCTGGGAGAAACAATTGCCGATAAAGAACAAGCTTTGGATAATGCTAATAAAAAAAATGTTTCTGACTTACCTTTGGTTAAAGCTATTTTAGCTGAATTTAAAGGAGCAAAAATTGAAACTCTAGTCAGAAAAATGATGGAGCAACAAGATAACATTACAGCGTCTGATTTTGAAGAAAACTATAACTATTTGGAAGAGGAAAACTAGAAATGATGAATATTCAAGGAATCATGAAACAAGCTCAACTAATGCAAAAAAAAATGGAAGAAGAGCAAGCTAAATTAGCCCAAGAAGAAGTTGAAGGAAATTCCGGTGGAGGAATGGTCAAAGTCGTACTTAACGGCAAATTTGAAATGAAAAAATTGACCGTAGATAAAAGTTTGGTAAATGCTGACGATATTGAAATATTGGAAGATTTGATTGCGGCTGCTTATAATGATGCAAAAAATAAAGTAGATGCAAAAATGCACGACAGTATGTCTGCTATGACCGGCGGTCTTAATTTGGGTGGATTGAAACTTCCTTTTTAACGAGTAAAACATGGCCGGTAGTGATATTGAAAATTTAATAAAACAAATTGCAAAATTACCTTCTTTGGGAACACGATCTGCAAGAAGAATCGTTTTACAAATGATTAAAAAGAAAGAAAATGCATTGGTGCCACTGATTGAATGTATGCAAAAAGTTGCAACCAATGTTACAACATGTGAAATTTGCGGTAATTTTGATACATCATCTCCTTGTGAGATATGCAAATCATCTGTCAGAGATACCTCTGTGATTTGTGTTGTACAAGATGTAGGCGATTTATGGGCAATGGAAAGAGTTTCTTTGTTTAAAGGAAAATACCATGTTTTAGGCGGTGTTTTATCGGCTCTTGAAGGGGTTGTTCCTGAAGACTTAAACATTGATAGCCTAATAAACAGAATCGAGCCTGAAGGTATCAAAGAAGTTGTTTTGGCATTACCGGCCACCGTAGATGGCCAAATAACATCTCATTATATATCCTCTAAGCTCAAAAACTCTGGAGTTATGGTTTCAACCCTTGCTCAAGGTATTCCTATGGGAGCTGAATTGGATTATATGGACGAAGGAACTTTACAATTGGCTCTAAATTCCAGAAAAACCATATAGTTATTCAACATTTTCTATCAATCTATCCAAATTATCTCGCTCAGATTCTCTATAACCTTTTTCTTCTTGTTTTGAGTTGACTTTATCTGTATTTATTTTCTTTATTTGTGGCTGAGTTAATTTTTCAAAAAGAATATCTGTATCTGAATTTTGTTCTTCTGTTTCTTCTTTTTCTTCAGCGTGCTCATGTGCGATTGTTTTGCTCTTGATAAGCTCTATCGTTTCTTCTGGTATTAAATCTTCTATCGGCTTAGCAAAACTTCCAGCCAATTGAAAATATTTTGATTCTGTTAATGATGATGATTGTTTATCGGCAGGAATCATCCAATTTATAAGAATATTAAACAAAATAATCAGTAAAAATGCTCTCGCTATCCCAAAAAATAAACCTAAAAATCTATCCATACCATTGAGTTTGCTGGTTCTGATTTTGCTAACAATGCCGGAAGTAGTATAAATCCAAATTATAAAAAACAAGATTAATATACAAACAGATGTTACTGCTCCGGCAACATATCCGTTTGAAATATGTTGTTTGGCAAAGGGCATTAATTCCGGTAGTAAATATATTACGGCACAAGTTCCTAACACCCAACCGATTATTGATAAGACCTCTTTAACAAGTCCTCTTGATAGCGCTATCAATGCTGATATTCCGACAATAATCAAAATTATAATATCTAAGTTATTTAGGTTTTGCATGACGCACCTCTTTTAATTAAACCAGTTTATAAGGCGTTGAACATTGCCTGTTTCATATATATTCATATCCACCTTGGTTTTCTTTTCTTTAGTGTGTGTAGGAGGAGTGATAGAACTGTTAAAACCAAGCTTTTGAGCTTCTTTTAATCGTAATGACGGTTGAGATACGGCTCTGATTTCTCCGGATAATCCTATCTCTCCAAAAATTACCATATCTGCCGGTAAAGGTTTATTGTTTAAAGAAGACATCACAGCCATCGCTACGGCTAAATCTGCAGCTGGTTCTGTAATTTTAAGACCTCCGGCAATATTCAAATATATATCTTGAGAACTTAAATTTACGCCACAACGAGCCTCCAAAACAGCCAAAACCATAGATAATCTGTTTGCATCCCAACCAACAACGGCTCGTTTGGGACTAGCATAACTTGTCGGACTAACCAATGCTTGAATTTCCACCAACAATGGGCGAGAACCTTCAATACCGGCAAAAACACATGAACCTGAAATATTTCCCTGTCTTTCAGCTAAAAACAGTGCCGAGGGGTTATCAACCTCTACAAGTCCTTGATCTTGCATTTCAAAGACGCCTATTTCATCTGTGGCTCCATAGCGGTTTTTAACAGCTCGTAAAATACGAAAATGATGACCTCTTTCCCCTTCAAAATAAAGAACAGTATCAACCATATGCTCCAGAACTCTTGGACCGGCTAAAGAGCCTTGTTTGGTAACGTGACCAACCAAAAATAGAGTGAAGCCTTTCTTTTTTGCCAATTTAATCAGTTCATAACTGCATGCTCTAACCTGAGAAACACTTCCCGGCGTGGCTTCAACTTCATCTAAATACATAGTTTGGATAGAATCGATAACAACGACAGATGCATTCGCTTTATCTAAAGTTGTAACAATATCTTTAATTTCTGTTGAACTGGCTAACTTCACAGGAGATTTATCCAATCCGAGCCTTTTTGCTCTCAATCTTACCTGATCAATAGCTTCTTCACCTGATATATAAAAAACATCTTTATTTGCATATTTATTTGCTATTTGCGCACAAGCTTGCAGTAATAAAGTAGATTTTCCTATACCGGGATCACCGCCAACTAAAATTACAGAACCAGATACCAATCCTCCTCCGGAAACTCTATCTAGCTCTTTTATTCCCGTGCTCATTCGATTAAGATGTTCTTCAGCTCCGCTTAGAGGTACAAATTCTATAATGTTGCCTTTTGACCGCTTGGGATTAAAATTTGAGAATCCATCTCCGGTGCTACTTTCTTCTACTATGGTGTTCCATTCTTCGCAAGCATCGCATTTTCCTTGCCATTTTGGAAAAACAGCACCACAACTTTGGCAAACATATTGTTTTGTACTTTTTTTAGGCAATTAAACCTCCACTTTTATTGGTCCTTGAGAACAACCGTTTATAAACTGGCATACATACGGGTTATCTGTTTTATCCATTTCTTTAACAGTTCCTTGCCATACAATTTTTCCCTTATAAAGCATAGCAACTCTATCCGCAATTTTTCGAGCAGATGCCATATCGTGAGTAATGGTTAGAGCCGTTGCTCCTAATCCCTTAACCGATTCAATAATCAAATCATTAATAACATCAGACATTATGGGATCTAAACCGGTTGTCGGTTCGTCAAAAAATATTATTTCAGGTTTTGAAGCAATCGCTCTGGCTAAACCTACACGTTTTTGCATACCTCCGGAAAGCTCTGATGGAGATAAATCTGCAACATCAGGAGCTAATCCCACAGAACGCAAGACTCTAACAGCCTCATTTTTGGCATCTTTTTTGTTCATTCCTCGATTTTCTATCAAATCAAAGGCAACATTCTCCCATACTGAAAGACTATCAAACAAAGCCCCTCCTTGAAATAACATTCCCATTTTAGAGTGTAGTGTTTCTTTTTCTTCTTCGTTTATTCCCACTACCTCTTTATCATCAACCAAAATTGAACCGTTATCTGGATGCAAAAGACCTTGTATGCACTTAATAAGAACAGACTTTCCCGTTCCTGAACCTCCGATCACAACCAGAGATTCTCCTTTTTCTATTTCCAAATCTACGCCATCTAAAACTATTTTTCTGCCAAAAGATTTATGAAGATTTGATATTTTTATTTTAGTTTCACTCATTTTTTGCTCCATAAAATTTATTTAGAGAAGAACAGTTCCGTAATTACATAGTTGAAAATCAAAATCAAAATAGATGCTGAAACAACAGCATTGGTAGTGGCCGTACCAACTCCTTGTGCTCCGCCTTTTGATTTATATCCGTTATAGCAACCCATTATTGAAATAATAAAACCAAAAACAGCTGCTTTTACAAGTCCGGTAGTTATATCTATGGCTTGTAAGTTTTGCAAAGTTGAATTGATGTAGTTGGCAGGATTGAAACCTAACTTATAAACGCCAACAACATATCCTCCGAAAATACCAATAACATCTCCCAATAAAACCAATAAAGGCATTACTATCAGTCCGGCCCAAACTCTTGGTGTTACAAGGTATTTAAAGGGGTTGGTTGATAAAGTGACCAACGCATCTATTTGCTCTGTAACTCTCATTGTTCCTATTTCTGCAGCCATAGCGGCTCCTATTCTGCCTGCAACCATAAGAGCAGACAACACCGGAGCCAATTCTCTGGTTACGGAAATCAAAACAACTGATGCAACAGCACCCTCTGCCCCAAAACGCATAAATCCAGAATAACTTTGCAGAGCAATAACCATACCGGCAAATATAGTGGTCAAACCTACAACGGGTAGAGAATAAAAACCCATATCAACAATTTGACGCCATAAATTACGCCAATATACAGGCGGAGTAAAGCAATTGTAGACAGATTGAGCAACAAACAAAGAAAATTCTCCTAAACCGGAGAAAAAATTAACTAAAGGCTTTCCTTGTCGACGTAAAAAATTTTCAATGTTTCTTAAAATCATTTAATTCTCTCTTTTTTATTAATATTTATGATATTTTATATTTAAGATTTTAAATAATCAACTCTCAAAAATTATATCCTCAAACCAAAGTTAATGCTGCCAACACTTTCGATACTATTGATGAATCTTTTCCATATAAATCAAAACAACGAATTTTTTTTCCTCGAAATTCAAAATATTTTTCTTCCGGCATTCTTTCTATTTTATCAAAGTCATTAATTAGATTAATTGCCAATTTAATCGACGTTTGTGGGCAATATTGAATATTTATTATTCCAACTCCTCTAACCTCCAATAATCCTTGCAAAATTGTTGGAGCCGTTGCAATGATATTATCTTGAAAAAGAGTCAAATTAACTCTGTCATCTGCAACTAATTTAGCTCCTTGTTCCATAATTAATCTCAGGCATAAATCCGATTTACCGCTACCGGATATTCCGGTTATCAGTATCCCCTGCCCTAAAAAATCTACACAAGAAGCGTGAATATTAGTTCCCATATCTTACTCCTTTAAAGATAATAAGCGGGTATGTTTATCCGATGAACTTGTTGTTATTTTTAATTTTCTGCTATTCTTAAAAGGAGTTATCTCTATCTTAAAAATGTCCGATGGCAGATATGATCCCATTTGCTGAGGCCATTCGATTAGAGATATTCCGGTGTAAAAAGCATCCTCAATTCCCAATTCAAAAACATCTTCCGGTGATTTTATGCGATATAAATCAAAATGGTAGATGTCATAATCTTGTGAACCATAGGTTTGTAATAATGTAAATGTGGGGCTTGGAACATCTATGTCTCCGCACAATTCTTGAATAAAAGCTCTG
Organism: Alphaproteobacteria bacterium; assembly: GCA_015062435.1. GTDB lineage: Bacteria > Pseudomonadota > Alphaproteobacteria > RF32 > CAG-239 > CAZU01. The sequence continues at coordinate 77,316 of SUUR01000001.1, forward strand.
GCCAAAACACTTTTACCCATTCCTAATGTGCCGTATAAGGCAAAAACATCTCCTTTTTTAGCGATTTTTGCAAGTCGTTTACCTAAAATTACGGTATCTGCTTCTGTCGGCAACTCAAATTCAATTTCATGCATGATGCTATCCTAATGGATTCATAAATGTACGTTTTCTTTTGGGTTTATTATTAATTATTTTTATTTGAGGTTTGCGAGCTTGAATCTTTCGCCAGTCCCATGGCATATAAAAATTTCCTTGCCACAATCCATTACCATTGCGCTGAGCTTGATATTGATAAGGCATATAAATATTTGTATGCTTACCATACGCAACTGCCCACCCCGCATTAACTAAAGCAGCTCCAATATCATATTCACCCAAAAAGCAAATCCCCATCATGTTTCCTTTATCATCTTGCTGTACTATTCGGCATTCAACCTCATTATCTTGTAACCAGCTTCTCAGCCATTTGGTTGCTTCTTTACCACAATGATAAGGGCGTCCATGATAATCTGAGCACGTTTGGTTGCTTTCAGGTGCATCTACTCCAAATAATCTTAAATATTTACCGCCAATGATTAAAGTATCTGCACCGGAGACTTTTACGGCAGAATAAATTACCGGAAGTTCTTTCGGGTTTAGTTGCTGTTGCTCAGTATCTTCTCCAAATATCTGTTTTAAGATACTGTCATTTGTATCTGTTTTTTGCTCTGCTTGAGGTGTTTGATGATCTAAAGGTGAAAAATTTTCAGAAATATGAATATCAAATTCTTCTTCATTAATAAGGCTTAATTGCTGAGATTTTTCTTTTTGAAGTGAATGATTATACCCCATAAAGCTTTTAATGTTCGGCACAAAATTTCTTAAGCCTCCTCGAAACGATCCTATTGCATATAAAATAAAAATTATAATAGCAAAAATTACTAAAATTGAAGGTAAACACCCCATTGCACGCCATACCATTTTTGCAAAAACATACAATACTATCAAACCGACAATTAAACCTAAGAATCCACCTCCCTGAAGCAGAGTACTATCAGTTTGTGTACCGGCTCCCCCCAACAAAATTAAAAAAAGGGCTCCTAATCCAAGTAAAGACTTTTTAAGAAATATCATACCATATCCCCATTTTATTGATTTGTTTTAAAATAACGGGTTTTAGTAAATTTAAAATTAATTTATTGATGTTTTTTGTTTTATTTAATGAAAAAGAGCCGTTAAACGGCTCTTTATGACTATCTTATGTGTTGTTTGCAAATTTCATAATCTTCCGGAGTATTTATGTCTGCCGGAGCATTTTTATTCAAACGAATATCTCCAACAAGTTTTGCTCTAATTTGCATACCATTCTCCAGCGCTCTTAACTGCTCTAAAGACTCTCTTTGCTCTAGTACGCCAGGCTCAAGAGAAACCATTTTTTGCAAGGATTTTGCTTTGAAAACATAAATTCCGATATGATGATATAAATCCTGATTAGGACATTTTTCAGGATTGCGGGTATATGGAGCTGTTGCTCTGGTAAAATATAAACAACGCCCTTCTTCTTCTCCTTCTTTAAGTCCCATGACTATTTTTACGACAGCAGGATTGGTTTTATCTTCTTCATTTTTAATAATCATTCCACAAGTGGCAATATCACAATCCGTACGTTCTATCATCTCTATCAGTGGAATATTTACTTTAGGATCAACATTCAAATTATCGCCTTGAAAATCAACCACAATATCATATTTTGTTCCATCAGGATCAAGAACTTTGAGTGCTGCAGCAATTCTGTCTGTTCCGCTAGGTAAATTCGGATCGGTCAAAACAGCTGTTGCACCGAATCTTTGGCACTCATCAACAATAACCTGATCTCCGGCAGCAATAGCAATATCTCCATCAATAGCGTTTTTTACATTTTCATAAACACGTTGAATGATGCTTTTTCCATTAACATCCAAAAGTGGCTTATTGGGTAATCTAGTTGCAGCCATTCTTACCGGCATCAAAGTAATAATTCTACTCATTTGTAAATCCTTCATGTTAATGTTAAAATTTAAATAAATAAAATCATAATATCTGTGTTAAGTCAAATCATTAATAAAATTTTAATTAGAAAAAAGCAATAATCCAATAAAAATAAATTTATAAGGTTTAAAATGTCTATTTTTCATATTGCCGTAGGTATTGTTCTTCTGATTTTTTGGGCAGTCAGACCTCTTATTTATAAGCCGGCAGCACAATATTTTCCTTTAAAATTATCCGCAGCATTTACTGCATCATGGTTAGTATTTTCTTTGATTGTGACCTTTCCGATCTTAGGACATCTGATATTTTTTGATGGAAAAAATCCATTTTGTTCGCCATATATGCTATTGGCAATATATAAAGGGGTGTCTTTATTTTATTTAATTTCTTTACAGCAATCCATCAATAAAACTTCTACATCTTCTTCGGTTTTTTTAAGTTTTATAGCATTAGCCATCGGTGCTGTTGCAAATAATTTATTCTTTAATGAAAATCTCGGACTTATAAAGGTTGTTTGTATTATGGGGTTTGGAATTTTGGGGTATTTATTCTTGCAAAAAGGTGATGCTAAAAGGCTTTCTTCCAAAAAAAAGAGATTTTTTGCCATAACTACTTTAATTATGGCGTCTTATACTGTCTGCGACCACTTGGCGATACCACAAATCGGTTGGTATTCATATTTATCAGTTTCTTCAATTGTAATGTTTTTTGTTTGCCTAATAAACGGAATCTCAAAAAACAACTTAAAAACTATTTTTACAAATAAATTTATCATATTCGCCGGTGTTTTCTATTCAATATCTGAATTTTTTGTAATTTATGTATCTATAAATATTTTGCCGGTTTCTGTTGTTGCCGTGTTTTTAAGGCTGTCTGTACCTGTGGTTATGGTTATATCTGCCATCAAATACAAAGAACAAAGCCTTAAAAGTCAACTTGCATTTGGTATTGTTGCCATTATTCTTGCTTTACCAATAATTTTAATAAAATAAAAACCGAGTTTTGATTGACTGTATCTGAAAAACATAATAAATAAACTCAAAATCTTAACCTTAGATATGTGAGCTAAAACCATGAATATAGATGATAAACTAACCAAGCAGATAAAAGATAAAGTACAGGATCTAATGAATAATTTCAAAGAAGGACGTTATGATTTTGATGGTGGAGCATTTTTAAATGCAGAATCATACTTAACAAAACCTTCAGATCAAAAAGATTTTGAAGCTCACAGAAAATTTATTGATGTACAAATAGTGGTGTCCGGTCAAGAAATTATAGAAGTTGCTGATATTAATAATCCAAATTTCAAAATTACAAAACCTTATGTTCCTGATATTATGTTTATGAATGGTGAAGTTGAAAAGAAAATTATAGAACTAAGAGCTGGCGAATCTTGTGTATTATACCCATCTGATGCACATAAACCGTGTATCAATCTTGATGGGGAACATAGGGTGCAAAAAATAGTTATAAAATTACCGACAAACATTTAATAAGCGAGTGGGTTAATGAATAAGATTAATCTATATTCATTACTGTTCAATACAGGTTAATACATTTTAAATTAGCCTGTATTTCATTATAGTGGTATAGATTTTATTTCATAAAATTAGAGTATTCTACATTTCAACCACCGAATAATTACCAGTGCAATATTTCACAATAGCGAAGTTTTGTTATTAAGTGAAGGAGGATTAAAAAAGTAACACCTGTGTAGCACCAAAAAAATAAGGGTTTTTGCAAATTGCTAAAACCCTTTTGTTTATTGGTGGAGCTAAGGAGGATCGAACTCCTGACCTCTTGAATGCCATTCAAGCGCTCTCCCAGCTGAGCTATAACCCCAACGTTGTGGCAAATATATGCAAAGAAATTTTTGTTGTCAATCTTTTTATTAAGAATCACTTCTATATCTTTTTATAAAACCGCTTTTACAACCTAAACTCCAGCACATTTTTAATTCTTTTTCACGAGTTGATACTTCAACTTGTTCGTTGACTATTTTGAAATCATTTTGCATATAAAATTCGATGGCTTTTGAGTTTTTAGCAAAAACATTTAATGACAATAAAGAATAATACCTTTGGGCCGTTTTAAGCAACTTTCTGCCAATCTTTTTGTTTTGCCATTTTGGTGCTACAAATAAAGCTCCAATGTGTTTTTCATCTGTTATTGAAATAAAACCTTTGATTTGGTGCTTATCTTCAAAAACTAAAGTTTTTGCATATGGTAAGTAATGATTCTTTACTGATGAAAGCATATTTTGCCAATAATCTTTATCAATAAAATAGTGTGCCTGATTAGAGGTTTCTAACCAAATTTTCAAAATCTTATCAATATCATCAGCTTTTGCTCGGCGAATCATCAGATATCCAAATCATCTACAAATTTTGCTCTTTCAATTATAAACTTAAATCTGGTTTCAGGATTTTTACCCATTAATCGCTCAACCATTCTTCTGGTTTCAAAAGCTTCTTCTTTACCTTCTTCCGTATTGGTAGAGGGAATTGTAACCTTTAAAAGTAATCTATTTTTCTTATCCATAGTGGTTTCTTTGAGTTGTTGGGCACTCATCTCTCCCAAACCTTTAAAGCGACTTATATCTGGTTTTTGGTTTCCTTTAACGACTTTTGCTAAAATCCTATCCTTATCCGCATCGTCTTGGGCATAATAATTCTTGCCACCAACCGCAATTTTATAAAGCGGAGGAGTTGCTATATAGACATGTCCGTTTTCCATCAATTTTGGCATTTGTTGATAGAAAAAAGTCATTAATAAAGATGCAATATGTGCGCCGTCAACATCAGCATCTGTCATAATGATGATTTTTTCATAACGTAGATTTTCTTCTTTATAATTTTCTTTTACACCACAACCAAGTGCTTCACACATATCTTTAATCTCTTGATTTTGCATAATTTTATCAAGACTTGCACTTGCTACGTTTAATATTTTTCCTCGTAATGGAAGAATTGCCTGTGTAAATCTGTCTCGTCCTTGTTTGGCCGATCCTCCGGCAGAATCTCCCTCAACAATAAATATTTCCGTACCTTCTGCTGCTGCTTGAGAGCAATCTGCTAATTTTCCGGGTAATCGTAAACGTTTAGTAGGAGTTTTTCTGTTTTGAATTTTTTCTTCTTTCTTCTTTTTTCTGGCTTCCGCTCTTTCTATAACATATTCCAGTAAAGCCGAAGCATTTTCTAAATCTGAAGAAAGCCAATGGTCAAAAGAATCTTTAACTGCAGATTCTACCAATCTAATTGCTTTATTTGATGTGAGTTTATCTTTGGTTTGACCTTGAAATTGCGGATCTCTGATAAAAACAGAAAGCATTATACTGGCATCACTAAGAAAATCTTCGGCTGTTATGGAAGCTGCTTTTTTTATATTTGCCATTTCTCCATATTCTTTAAGGCCTCTAACCAGTGCGGATTTAAATCCCATTTCGTGTGTTCCGCCTTGAGGAGTAATAACGGTATTACAATAGGAATTGCAGAAACCGTTTTCATCTTCAGGCCAAGTGATTGCCCACTCCACTTTACCTTCATCATTCGCAAGCTCTGCCTCACCAGAAAAAGGTTTACGATTAATTGTCCCTTTAGAGCCTACCTGATAATTTAAAAAATCTAACACACCATTAGGAAAACACAATTCCGCTTCTTGCGGTGTGGTTTCTCCCTCACCTAAAATTTCCGAACTACACTTCCAGTTTATCTTTATTCCTTTAAATAAAAACGCCTTTGAACGAGCCATTCGGTATATACGATTTGGTTGCAAATTTGAACTGGCTCCAAAAATTTCAGGATCAGGTTTGAATGTTATTGATGTGCCTCTACGGTTGGGTGCATTTCCGATAAGCTCTAGTGCTCCCATCGGGTAACCTCTGGAATATTCTTGCTTATAAAGTTTTTTATCTCTGGCAATCTCTATGGTTAATTTCTCGGATAAGGCATTCACCACAGATAGACCTACACCGTGCAAACCTCCGGAAACTTTATATGCGTTTCCACCAAATTTTCCACCGGAGTGAAGTTTAGTCATAATAACTTCCAAGGCCGATTTATCAGGATATCTGGGATGAGGGTCAACCGGTATACCTCTGCCATTATCGGTTATGGTAATGGAAAAATCAGCGTTCATAGTCACTTCTATTCGGTTTGCAAAACCTGCAACAGCTTCATCCATAGAGTTGTCTAAAATTTCTGCCACCAAATGGTGTAGAGCTGTTTCATCGGTACCACCGATATACATACCGGGACGATGTCTAACCGGCTCAAGCCCCTCAAGAACTTCAATACTTTCGGCACTATATTCACTATTGACTGAAGTCGTTGTTGATTCAAACAAATCTGCCATAATATCCTCTGTAAAACTTTATAAATTTAGCTTAAAATAGTACATTTAAACTTTCAAAACAAGCACAATTTCCCGCAGATTAACAAAAAATCACAAAAAATAAACCTATTTAATGATAAAAACTCTTGATTTTTTAATTGTTTATGTATAAAAAGAGGAGCGAACCGGTAATAGTGCCGGTTTATAATTTCACACGCAGATTTTATCGGGATATTTGATATCTCGCTCCGGTGCCAACAGGCTCAAGAGAATCTGCGGAGGTTTAACCGGAAAATAAGGATATTTTAATATGACACTTCCTAATTTTACAATTCGTCAGATGATAGAAGCTGGCGTTCACTTTGGTCACCACGCTCGTCGTTGGAACCCCAAAATGGCTCCGTATATCTATGGCAAAAAAGACAATGTTCATATCATTGACTTGCAAAAAACTTATCCTATGCTTTATACAGCTTTGGCAACAACTCGTGAAATCGCTGCCAATGGCGGTAAAGTTTTGTTTGTTGCTACAAAACGCCAAGCTCAGGATATTATTAAAGAAAATGCCGAAAGATGTGGTCAGTACTATGTTAACCAACGTTGGTTGGGTGGTATGCTCACTAACTGGAAAACTGTACACAAATCTATTTCTCGTCTTGTTAAGTTAAATGAGATGGCTGAAAAGAATGAGTACGAAGGCTACACTAAAAAAGAAATGCTGAACCTCAAAAAAGAACAAGAAAAGCTTAACAAAGAGCTCGGTGGTATCATGAATATGGGCGGACAACCTGATTTGGTTTTCGTTATTGATACCGGTAAAGAGGCTTTGGCTATCAAAGAAGCTAAGAAATTAGGTATTCCCGTTATCGGTATTTGTGATACAAATGCAGATCCGGAAACTGTTGATTTACCTGTTCCTGGCAATGACGATGCTATTCGTGCCATCCAGTTTTATGCTGAAATGGTTTCTGCCGCTGTTTTGGACGGTATGTCTGCTCAGATTGCCGCTCAAGGTGTTAAGGTAGAAGAAATGGTTGAAAAAGAAGAAGCTAAAAAACCTACTCGCAAAAAAGCTACAAAAAAAGCTGTTGCTGAAGAGGCTGTTGCTGAATAAGTCTAAACCATTTTAGGAATATTATCTTAATTTTGCGGCGGTATCACTCTTTTTTTAAGATTTGAATATCGCCGCATTCTAATTATAAAAGGATTAAAATCAAATGACAGAAATTACTGCCGCTCAAGTAAAAGAATTAAGAGAAACTACCGGTGCCGGTATGTTGGACTGTAAAAAAGCGTTGGTTGAAGCTAACGGTAATATGAATGATGCCGTAGACTGGTTGCGCAAAAAAGGTTTGGCTACTGCTGCAAAAAAAGCAAGCCGTATAGCAGCAGAAGGTTTGGTATCTGTTTATGTTGAAGGAAATTGCGGTGCTATTGCCGAAGTTAACTCAGAAACAGACTTTGTTGCTAAAAATGACATTTTCCAAGAATATGTTGCTGATGCAGCTATTGTAGCTCTTAAAACAGCCGGTGAAGTTTGCGATATGAAGACTTTCCAATGCCCTAAGTGTGGAAAATCTTTTGAAGAACGATTGACAGACATGATTGCAAAAATCGGCGAAAATATGAATTTACGTCGCGCTGCAACACTGAGTGTTAATAATGGAGTTGTTGCATCTTATATTCATAGTGCTGCTGGAGCCAATATCGGTAAAATCGGCGTATTGGTTGCTCTTGAATCAAATGCAGATAAGACAAAATTGCAAGAATTAGGTAAGCATATTGCTATGCATGTTGCCGCTTCATCTCCTTTATTCTTGAATGTTGATAGTGTTGATCCTGAAGCAGTAGCTCATGAAAAATCTATTTTTGCTGAACAAGCTAAAGCCTCTGGAAAACCAGAAAATATCATTGAAAAAATGGTAGAAGGCAGAATTCGTAAATATTACGAAGAAGTTGTTTTGGAAGAACAAGCCTTTATTATGGATCCGGATAAGAAGATTAAACAAATCATTGCTGATGCAGCTAAAGAATGCGGTAACGACATCAAATTGGCAGGATATGTTCGCTTTAAATTGGGTGAAGGTTTGCAGAAAAAAGAAGAAGACTTTGCTGCAGAAGTTGCTTCTCAATTAAATAAATAGAGTTCATTGAAAAATAAAAAAGAGAGCTAATTAGCTCTCTTTTTTTGTTTTTATGCAATGTCTTTTTTGCAATAACAATGACAATGGCATTCACCGTCTCGTTCAATATCCTGTCTGCATGTTTCTGAAATGCAATAACGAGCTGGATTGTTTCCATCGCAAGGGCATCTATGCCATTCGCTCTCTCCAAACATCATTTGTTTTGCGTTTGCTATTTTTTGAACGTTTTTAGTCGTTGCATATCCGGCTTTTTCACAGTTTTCGAGCATTTTTTCTAATATTGACATTTTTACTTTCCTTTTCTAATCAACTAGTTTTATTGAGAATTTTTCATTTGAAGAATGTTCTTCAGTGGATTTAAATACAGCGTTCTGAGATGTTTCATTACGCTTTTTTTGCTCTAATGTATCAATAATCATATCAAGTTCTGCTATGGAAGAATATTGTAAAACAATCTTTCCTCCACCTTGTTTGTTTGGATTTATTTTTATCCTAAATCCAAGTTTTTTTATCAGATTTTCCTCAATGTCTTTTAAATCTGAACTCTTTTCAACTTTTTCTGCTTTGGAAGAAATATCTTTTTTCTTGGAGACCAGATCTTCTACCTGACGCACGCTTAAATCTTTGGAAATGATCTGATGAGCCAATTCAACAGCGTTTTCATTACCAACCAATGCTCTGGCATGTCCAGCAGATAATTTTCCACAAGAAATCAAATCTTTTACTTCTTGAGGAAGATTCAAAAGTCGTAAAGTATTGCTTATGTGACTTCTTGATTTACCTACAATTTTTGCTAAAGCATCTTGTGTGTGAGAAAATTCATCAATCAATCTTTGAAAACCTTCAGCCTCTTCAATTGCTGATAAGTTTTCTCTCAGAATATTCTCAACTAAAGCGGCTTCAAGAACATCTTTATCGCTCAACTCTTTTATTACAACAGGAACTTCTGACAGTCCAGCCATTTTAGCGGCTCTCCAACGACGTTCCCCTGCAATAATTTCAAATTTATCGCCTTGCTTTCTAACCAAAAGAGGTTGTAACACTCCTTTTTCCTTAATAGAATCGGATAAGTTTTTTAATGCTTCATCATCAAAATCAGAACGAGGTTGATATTTTCCGGCAACCAAATCAGAAACGTTTATATTATCAATATTTTTAACCTCTGATGTAGGAGCATCTTCATTTAAGAAATCATCTCCCAATAAAGCCCCTAACCCTCTTCCGAGACTTTTTCTTTTTTGACCGCCAACCGGAGCTGTATCATTTAACAATTCGTCTAATTCATTATCTAGCATGCAATTAACTCCTTCTCTCTTTTTAAGACTTCTCCGGTCAAACTAATATATGCTTGAGAACCAGGACATCTGAAATCATACAACAAAACAGGTTTACCATGTGATGGCGCCTCAGATATTCTGACGTTTCTGGGAATAACGGTGTTATAAACCTTTTTTCCGAAGAAGTTTCTGACGTCATCTTCAACCATTTGGCTAAGATTGTTACGTTTATCATACATAGTAAGTACTACTCCGTGTAATGCTAATTTGGGATTAAAATTCTTTTTTATAAGATTAATATTGCGAATCAAATCAGTCACCCCTTCAAGAGCCAAAAATTCGCATTGCAACGGTACAATAACGGCATCAGCTGCAACAAGTGCATTTATTGTAACCAAGCTAAGTGAAGGCGGACAGTCTATCAGAATATAGTCATAGTTTACGGCATCTTTAGAAAGCGCTTTTTTTAGGACAAACTCTCGATTAGGTATATCTACCAACTCAACTTCAGCACCGGCTAAATCCGGAGAAGACGGCACTAAGGAAAAATTAGGAATCTCTGTCCAAACAACAGCATCAGTAATTTTTTTATCTCCTAAAAGGACATCATAACTTGAAGACATTCTGCCTTTCTTATTAATCCCCATTGATGTTGATGCATTACCCTGAGGATCCAGATCTATCACCAGAACCTTCTTTCCTGCTGCGGCCATTGCTGTTGCAACATTTACTGTTGTGGTAGTTTTTCCAACACCGCCTTTTCGGTTAGCAATAGCTAATATTCTTGGCATTTAACGACCTCCTTTGATTTTTTTTATATTTGATATGATTAATATTTTACCTTCTTCACTTTGTTCGCTAGAATAAATATCACATTTAAACTTCCAATGTTTGTGAGCCTCAGCAAGCTCTTCTGCATATTTTTTACCTTTAGGAAAGATACAAACTGTATTTTTACTAACAAAAGGATATGAATAAGCTAATAAGTCTGATAAAGATGTTAAAGCTCTTGATGTAATAACATCAACCGGTAATGGCTCAATGCTTTCAATCCGATTATTAACTATGCTGACATCAACACCTAATTGTTCTTTTACAGCGTTTAAATACACCGTTTTCTTCAAAATACTTTCAACAAGAGTTACTTTTAAATACGGCGTTTTTTCATTTAACATTATTGCAAGAACCATACCCGGAAAACCGGCACCAGAGCCAAAATCAACAAGCGTTTTTGCACTATCAGGTATAAACCTCAACAACTGAGCAGAGTCTAGAAAATGCCTTTCCCATGCATTCTCTATTGTATTTTTACTTACCAAATTGAGTTTATGCTGCCAATCCTCAAGCATCGATTGGTAGCTTTTTAATTTTAGATATGTTTCACGTGAAACATTATATTTTTCACAAAAGTTTTTCATAACTCTTTTTTATATTTTTTATGAAAAATTTAAAACACAAAAAAACAAGTTATAAACACATATTTTATATCAAATATTTTATTATTTTAAATCAAACACTTAAACACTGTATGTTGAATCAAAAACTAAATTTTATATCTAATACAATCATATTTATTCAAATAATCTTCTGCTATATCAAAACCACACCCTAAAATATCAGTACTATGAGCATCATCACTAATTAAAACCGGCACTTTTGATTTAATCAAATCATCAATAATCCACCTATCAGGAAAAGGTCTCCCGATTCTTCTAATACCACTGGTATTTATTTCGAAAGCTTGGTTGTATTCTTTTAAGGTATCTATAAGCTTATATTTTATATCATTCCATTTTTCATCAATACACAAATCAAATTGAGTACAATAATCCATATGAGCAATAAAATTAAAATAACCACTTTTTACAGATTCTATTATATTGTTCCAGTAGTTTAACAAAAGCTCATTAAGATCCTCTTTTGTTATATTAGCAGGTAAAGAATCTAAATGATAAATATTATACATGTTATGCTCGTACTTATCTCGGATAAAATGAGTTGAACCTATCAAATAATCAGGTTTTAGTTCTTTTATAAATATCTCAAAACTATTACGCCACTCTTTTGATGGAAAAAAATCAACCTCAAATCCTTTTAAAACATTTATATTATATAAAGATGACACTCTTTCTATTTCATCATAGCTACGCTTATATACATCAAGAGCTCTCTTAAAATCATTAAAAAACATTCTATGCCCTAAAGGTACATTTTGATGATATACCAGATGATTACTAACTCCTATTTGTTCAAAACCTAGTTCACAAGCTTTTGAAATCATCTCCTCGCATGTTGATCTCCCATCAAATACCCCATCAAAATTATTATGTGTATGATATGTATATTTTTGCATATTAATTCCTTTTTTAATACAGTCAAACTTTAAATACACTGTTTATTTTTAAGGTATCCCAAAATAGCAGCGATTGCGGCCGGAGTCACACCAGGTATACGAGAAGCCTCTCCAATTGTTGATGGTCTGACTTTTGATAATTTTGCAACCATTTCCCTTGATAAGCCACCTATTGAAGAATAATCTATATTATCACTTAGCCGTAAGTTTTCATCTTTTTTAAATGTTTCAATATCTGCTAATTGTCTTTTAATATATCCGGAGTAACGAGATTCTATTTCAATTTGTTCGTATATATTTTCCGGAATATTTTTAATTTGTGGCCAAATTGAAAATAAAGTTTCACGTGAAACATCATGATAAGACATAAGATTAAAAAGTGTTCTTTTAGTACCATCTTTTTTGATATTTAATCCCAATTCTGAAACATCAGAATATGATACTTCCAGCTTATCAGATAAGCTTCTAAAATCAGAAACAGCTGCCTTTTTAGCTTTAAATACAGTGTATCTTTCATTACTTACACATCCTATTTTGTAGCCTTTTTCAGTTAATCTGAAATCAGCATTATCAGCTCGTAAAAACAATCTGTATTCTGAACGAGATGTAAACATTCTATAAGGCTCATCCACTCCTTTGGTTATCAAATCATCAATCATAACACCAATATAAGCCTCTGAACGATTAACTATAAATTTATCTTCACTACCTTTACTGTGCAAAGCCGCATTTATACCAGCAACTAAACCTTGTGCAGCTGCTTCCTCATATCCGGTAGTACCATTTATCTGTCCAGCCAGAAAAAGTCCTGATATTTTTTTTACTTCCAAACAACTATTAAGCTCTTGAGGATCAACATAATCATATTCTATGGCGTAGGCAGGGCGCAATATTTCTACATTTTCAAGACCTCTCATTGTATGTACAAACTCATCTTGAACATCTGCCGGTAAAGATGTAGAGATCCCATTAGGATAAACAACATTGGTATCTAAACCCTCAGGCTCAAGAAATATCTGATGACTTGTTCTATCCGCAAATTTAACCAATTTATCTTCAATACTTGGACAATAACGAGGTCCTAAACCAGAAATGAGACCGGAAAAAAGAGCGCATTTAGAAAAATTATCTCTAATAATTTTATGAGTATTCTCATTTGTATGGGTTATATAACAACTTATTTGCGGAGTTGTTATTTTATTATTCATAAAAGAAAAAGGTGAGGGGATAGTATCTCCTTCTTGTTTTTCGAGAATACTCCAATCAATTGTTTCACCATTTAATCGAGGAGGTGTTCCTGTTTTTAGGCGTCCGATTGTCAACCCTTTACTCTTTAAATACGGTGTTATTCCGCAACAAGATATATCATCAACCCTTCCACCAACATATGTTTTATGACCTATAAACATTATACCATTTAAAAATGTTCCAGAGGTGATTATGGTACTATTTGATTTAATCTGTTGTCCATCTGATAATATAATACCTTTCACAGTATCTTCTTCAAAAATAAGTCCCTCAACTGCTCCTTCTATTAGTGTTAAATTAGGTTGTTGTTGAAGCATCTCAAGCATGTATTGCTTATATAAACTTCTATCTGCTTGCGCTCTAGGACCTCTTACGGCAGGACCCTTTGATGCATTAAGCATTCTGAATTGTATTCCTGCTTTATCTATAACTCTACCCATTAATCCATCAAGAGCATCTATTTCTCTTACCAAATGTCCTTTTCCAAGCCCTCCTATTGCAGGATTACATGACATTTCACCAATCGATGATATCTTGTGAGTTATAAGTGCTGTTTTTACACCCATACGAGCGGCTGCTGCACAAGCCTCACATCCAGCATGCCCACCACCAACAACAATTACATCAAAAAATTTATCTTCCATTGAATATACCTTATTTACCTATACAAAAAGATCCGAAAATTTTATCAAGTATTTCATCAACTTCAACTCTACCTGTTATTTTTCCAAGTTCTCTTGAAGCTAATCTTATATCCTCTGCACTAAGTTCTATATCTTTGTCAAAGCTGAACATATTTAAATTTATTAATGCATTTTTTAATGCCTCTCTATACCTTTGGCGTGTTATAAGTATATTTGAATTTGATGTAAAGTAATTTTTTATTTGGTTTTCAATTTGATACAGTATTTTCTTAACATCTTGATTATCTTTCACAGAGACAACCATACAATTATTATCTTCAAAGTGTTTTATTTTATCTGATGATATTTTATCTTTTTTGTTGGCAACATAAATTAAATTATTTGAATTATTTTTTTCAATATTATCAAAAAGATGAACATCATCTATTGAACCATCAAATAAACAAATAACAAAATCTGCATTTTTTACTTTTTCTAAGGCTATCTCAATGCCTTTTTTTTCAATTTGTTCGCTAGTTTCTCTTATTCCGGCAGTATCTGTTAGTATAACCGGATATCCTCCAAGATCTAAATGGATATCTATTGAATCTCTGGTTGTTCCGGCAATATCAGATACTATAACAGCATCTCTTTTAACTATTGCATTTAATAAACTTGACTTTCCAGCATTTGGAGGCCCTACAATAACAACTCTAAAACCTTCCCTAAGTCTTTCCCCCATTTTATTATCGTTAAGATGTTTTTTTATATCCTCAGAAAGTTTAAATACAGTGTTTTGCATTGTATCAATAATTTCATGAGGTATATCTTCTTCAGGAAAATCTATATAAGCTTCTAAGTGTGATAGTATATTTACAATTTCCTCACGCCAATTACTGTATAGAGTTTTAAGATTTCCTTCCATTTGTCTGATAGCATATTTTTGCTGTTCCGATGTCTCTGCATCTATTAAATCAGCTAACCCTTCAGCCTCCGTTAAATCCATTTTATTATTATAAAAAGCTCGTTTAGAGAATTCTCCGGCTTCTGCTAATCTGTAATGTTCTATTGAACCTAAGTTTTCCATCAAAGATGATATAACAGCTCTTGAACCATGTATTTGAAATTCTACAACATCTTCTCCGGTAAAAGAGTAGGGAGATTTAAAATATAAAACCAAACATTTATCTAAAATATCTCCTCCAATAGAATGAAGATTTGTAAAATACGCATATCTCGGTTTTATTTTATCTACATTTATGTCGGTAAGCAGTTTTATAGATTCTAAAGCTCTCGAACCTGATACTCTTATAACAGCAACACCGGATTTTCCAAAAACAGTTGATAAAGCATAAATTGTTTCTTTTGTCATCTTTATATACCTCTTTGTTTCTTATAAAATTAAAGAAAAATTCTTGCAAGTTTAAAAAAGCCGTTTTTTTGACTCAGGAGAGCTTTTTTATATTTTATTAATCAAAATATCATAGAATGGTTAAAATTCTTTTGTACGCTCATTTGGCGGACTCGATTTTTAAGGAGAAAAAATGACTGATAATTTAATAATTTGGGATTTTGACGGTGTTATTGCGGATACTGAAATAATATGGCTCAAAAATAGAATGAATATTATAAATGAAACATTTAATCTTGATTGGGACTTGGAAACTACTAATAAATTTCTTGGTGGAATGAGCGATAAAACAAAAGATGAGGTATTGAAAAAATTAGGTATAAAAACTAATCCAGAATTTTGGGAAAAAAACAGAAATGCTGATAAACAATCAATGATGATAGGTTTTGAACTTACTGAAGGAATTGAAGATATTTTTAAAATGAAAGAAATTAATCAATGTATTGCCACCGGAGGAGATACCCAAAAAACCATAAATAAAATTAAAACTGTAAATATTGAAAAATATTTTCCAATGGAAAAAGTATTTACTGCTGACATGGTTCAATATGGAAAACCGGAACCTGATATCTTTCTTTTAGCAGCAAAAACTATGGGATATCCTCCTGAAAAAAGTATTGTTATTGAAGATTCTATTACAGGACTCATTGCTGCCATAAAAGCTAAAATGACTCCAATAGCTTTTATCGGAAGTAAGTTATATAATAAAGAAAGTTATGTTACTTCAATAAAAAAATTGGGTGTAACTCATATATTTGATAATATGAAAGATATTAAAAATTTTATATTTAATTACAAATTATAAATAAAAAAGAGAGCCAATCGACTCTCTTTTTTATTAAGAATTCATATTTGAAAAGAAATCTCTATTGTCTTTGCTTATTTTTAATTTATCAAGCAAAAATTCCATACCGTCTGTCATACCCATTTGCATAAGAACTCGACGTAATACCCACATTTTGGTTAGTATATCTTTATCAACCAAAAGTTCTTCTTTTCTGGTTCCAGAGCGAGTAATATCAATAGTTGGGAACAGACGTTTGTCTGTCAATTTTCTATCTAAGATAATTTCAGAATTACCTGTTCCTTTAAATTCTTCGAAAATAACCTCATCCATACGGGATCCGGTGTCTATGAGTGCTGTTGCTATTATAGTTAAAGATCCTCCTTCTTCAACATTTCTGGCAGCACCTAAGAGGCGTTTCGGACGTTGAAGAGCATTTGCATCTACACCACCGGTAAGAACTTTTCCTGATGAAGGTATAACTGTATTATAAGCTCTGCCTAAACGAGTTATAGAGTCAAGTAAAATAACAACATCTTTTTTGGTTTCTACAAGACGTTTTGCTTTCTCAACAACCATCTCAGCAACCTGAACGTGACGTGTGGCAGGTTCATCAAAAGTTGATGAAATAACTTCTCCTTTAACAGAACGCATCATGTCTGTAACTTCTTCAGGACGCTCATCTATAAGCAATACCATAAGATAGCACTCAGGATGATTGGTTGCGATTGCATGAGCTATGTTTTGCAACATAACCGTTTTTCCGGTACGTGGAGGAGCTACTATAAGACCTCTTTGTCCTTTACCTTGAGGAGAAATTAAATCAATAACTCTGGTTGTATAATCTTTTTCTCCACAAATAATATCAAAATTTAATTTTTCTGTTGGATAAAGAGGTGTTAAGTTATCAAAATTTACTCTTAGTTTTGATTTTTCCGGATCTTCAAAGTTTATTTTATTAACCTTAGTTAGAGCAAAATATCTTTCATTGTCTTTTGGAGCTCTGATTTCTCCCTCAACAGTGTCTCCTGTTCTAAGGCCGAATTTTTTTACTTGAGCAGGTGATACATATATATCATCAGGTCCAGCTAAGTAATTTGATTGAGCTGATCTCAAAAATCCAAATCCATCTTGCATAACTTCGATAGTACCATCTCCATATATGGTTTGGTCATCACCTGTCATTTTTTTGAGAATAGCAAACATTAAATCTTGAACACGCATAGATGATGCATCTTCAATCCCTAAATCTTCTGCTTGAGTTAATAACTCAGTAGGAGATTTTTGTTTCAAATCTTTTAAATTCATATATAATAAACCTGTTTGGAAAAAAATTATTAGGAAGGATTGTTTTGATAGTTTTATATGTTGAATTTGTAAAATTGTCAATTATTTATTATTGAAAAGTTATATACAGCCCCGCAGGGCCATATAAATATATTTAAAATGTTTTTGTTGTTTGTGAATCTTTGTTAAACCTGTGGATTAATTTTTTATACATCAGTTATGCACATTTTTACAGGTGTTTATAAGTTTGTTAGATTAATTTACTGATTTTAAAATATTTTTTGATTTTTCAATGATGGAATCTGATAAAATTGATTTTTTAGATGATTGTTGATATTTTTTTTTGCAGATATTGTTAGTTTAAAATGAGATTGTTAGTAAGTTGTTATATTAAAATTTACTTTATGGTGATTAATTTGTATAAATTTAATTAAGTAGATGGTTATACACAGATTTTAGGTTAATAGTGGATAACTATGATAAACATCTGATTATGAGGTATTTTTTATGATTGTTGCAGCTATTACTGGTTCTATCGGTTGCGGAAAAACAACTTTGGCTAAGATTGCAGGAAATTTAGGATATGCAGTTTTTGATGCTGATAGTTGGGTAAGAAGAATTTATAATGATAAAGAATTCTTATTTGAATTAAATAATATTTTTGAAGGAATTGTTTGTGATGGTAAGGCTGATAAAAAGAAACTCAGAAAAATTGTTTTTGAAGATAATAAAAAGCTAAAAATTCTTGAAGCTTTGATTCATCCTTGTTTAAAAAATAAATTGAAAAAAATCATACGAATCAATTCTAAAAGAAAAGGTGTATTATTTGTTGATGCTGCATTGTTGTTTGAAATGAAATGGGATAAATATTGTGATTTTATTATAGTGGCTGACGTTGATTATAATATTCAAAAAAACAGAGTTATGAAAAGAGATGGGATAACTGCTGAAGATTTTGATAAAATAAATAATGTTCAAATGAAAAATTCAGATAAAATAAAATTAGCAGATACAGTTATAGATACTAATAAACCTTATAATTTGTTAAAAAACGAAATGATATCTGTTATTGAAGGACTTGAAGGAGCTTTATATTATGACAAGAGAAATAGTATTTGATACTGAAACAACAGGACTTTATTGTACTAAAGGTGATAGATTAGTAGAAATAGGTGCTGTTGAATTGATTAACCATATGCCTACGGGGGTTACTTTTCATCAATATATAAATCCTGAAAGAGATGTTCCTGAAGATGTTGTTAAAGTACATGGACTTACTTATGACTTTTTGAAAGATTTTCCGACTTTTGATAAAATAGCTGATAAATGGATTGATTTTGTGGGTGATGCTGATTTAGTTGCTCATAATGCGACATTTGATATGACTTTTGTTAATTATGAGCTTAAACAAATAGGAAAAACAGAGTTTGATAATGCAAAAGTTATAGATACATTGGAAATTGCCAAAAATTTGTTTCCGGGTGCAAGGTGTAATCTCGATGCTTTGTGTAAGAGATTTGGTGTTGATAATACATCTCGTACATTGCATGGAGCTCTTTTAGATGCTCAACTTTTGGCTGAAGTGTATTTGGAATTGTTGGGAGGAAAAGAACCAAGTTTATTATTGGATTCTAAAAAACAAAAAGAAAATAAAATTACTAACGTGGTATTTGATAATAAAAAAAATGTCAGAGTATCAAGAAATTTTGTTTTGAGTGATGAAGAATTAAAATTACATAGTGATTTTTTGGAAAATAAGATTAAATCTGCTATTTGGAATAGTTAATAACTATTTGATTGACGAAAATCTTATTTTTATTAATAATACAAAGGTTAAATGTATTAGATTTTGAGGTTGCCATGATTTTTGGTAAAAATGTTTTAATTTATGATTTAGATGATACGCTGTATAATAAAACACAAGAATTTGCAGATTTGTTAGATGCAACAATGGCTAAGGCTTTGATTGAAGATTTAGGGCTGAAAATGGATTTTCATAAAGCTAAGGAATTGGTTACGGAATCTTTCAGAATATATAGAGATGGCGGTGAGATATTTTTTAGAGACTATGGTATTAACCCCAAAGATTTATTTATTGCGTATCACAAAAGAAAACCGGTTGATAAAATTGTACCATATGACGGATTAATTGATATAATAAAAAAAGTTCCGGCTGATCAATATATTTTTACGGCAAGTGATCGGTATGCATCAGATAAAATCTTGAAACATTTAGGTTTATTTGAATTTTTTAAAGACAGATATTATTCAGTGGAAGATTTTGGAGTTTATAAGAAAAACGAAAGTGTTGATGTTTATTTGAAATATTGTCAAAAAATAGGTGTTAATCCTAAAGATTGTGTTTTTGTTGATGATAGTTATTCTAATCTAGAATTTGCAAAAGAAGCAGGAATGACAACCGTGAGAATTTATTATAGAAATAATTCTGCAAAAGATAAGAAGTATATTGATTATGCTTTCAAAGGAATTATGAGCTTTTTTGATTTTATTTTAAATGAAAACAGGTGATTAATTACATAATTGATTTTCATATTGATAATTTTTTTCATTATCTAATTTTTGTTGCTCAGTAACGATTTGTTGTTTGAAATAATTGTATAATGGGGTAATTTTTTTATTAAACTCATCTGTTATGTCAGAAGATGCTTTGTCTATTAAAGAAATACCCGATACTTGTCTTGGTTTTATGGTTTTGAAAATTTCGATGGTTGCTTTCTTTAAAAGAGGTAAAAAATACTCTAAAACTTGTTTGTTTATTTGAGCATGAGCCTGTTCATGTCTTAAAACAACATTGTATTCACAAGTGTCAGGTTTTAGTTGATTGGATATATATATTGTCGGATTTTTGAAATATATTGATAGCTTTAAGTCTTTAGGGTATACGCAAAATTTGTTTTTTCCTTTCATTTTACTTAAGCTATTCATGGATATGTCCATGTTTATTGATATGGTTGTTAATCCTGATGCAAAAAGTCCTGTTTCTAAAGAGTTTGCTTTTTTTGCCATAGATGTTATTTGTTTGGTGTTTTTAGAATAATCGTATTTAAGTTTTCCGTAAGAAGCATATAATTCTATCTCAGGTAAAGGAAAATAGTCAGAACAAGATGCTCTGGCAGTGTTTATTTGGAAAAATGTTAAAATTGTTAATATAAAAAAAAGTTTTTTCATATATTATATTTTATAGGTTATTGGTTAAATTATAGTTACGAGGAAACAATGAGCAAAAAAATATATTTTATGTTTTTTCTGTTGTTTTTTTGTCATGTGGATTTAGTTTATGCAAAATATGTAAGGAAAAACTTAAAACCGAATTTTTTTGTTCCGGAAACAGATATGTTTAATAAACCGGAAAAACTTCCTCCGATTATAAAGATCGGCTACGAAAAACCGGTTAAAAAAATATCTGCGAATGATGTGATTGAAGAAAATAACATTAATAAAATAAGCAAAGAAAAAATTGTTGTAAATGAAAATATTCCTTATTATCAAAAAATATTTGATATATATAGTGAAGATATGAAATTTATTAATAAACATAAGGTTATGCCCATTAACAACAGATTAAATGCAGATTTGGAAGCCTTTAATTCGGATAAAATGTTTAGAGTTGATGACAATAATGATTATCCTGAAAATAAGGTAACTATGGAATTTGAAAGAATATTGAAACAGGTTATAAGTTATTAAATTTCTATCGCATAAATATCTTTAACAGTCCATTGGTTGTTTTGATAATCCATTACATAAATAATATTTCCGTTGCAAAGTCCAAACCAATTTCCGTTGCATGTGCTTTGAGTATAAACTTCTATGGTTCCGTCAGCTAAGGGTTTTATTTTTGTAATTTTATAGGATTGAGATGTTGGTCTTTTCAAGCTTTCATCTTGCATGAAAATAAAATTAGGCATGAATGCTTTATATTGTTTACATTCTGAAAACGTGGGATTTATTGTACATTTTATAGAATAATTTATAGTACAAATCATTTGAGATTGTGTTTCACACCCTTCTTTTAGGGTATTTATGTCAAATGAGAATACAGTGTTTTTGTTTATTTCAGATTCAATATTTTGTTTGGTAGATTCATTATTATTTATTTGTTTTTCTTCTTTTTTTATGCATGAAGAAAGCAATGTGATAAAACAAAATATCCATAATATATTTTTCATTGTAATACCCTCTTTTGTTTTTTTTGAAATATAATATATATTTTTTTTATTTTCCAGAAATAAATATATAAAAAAATAATGTTAGCTCTTGCAGAGCAGAAATTTTGTCCCTATATAATTTTTAGAATTTATTTTTACAACATTAAGGAAGAAAAATTATGAGCAAAGTTATTGGCATTGATTTAGGTACAACTAACTCTTGTTTTGCAGTTATGGATGGTAGTGAGCCTAAAGTTCTTGAAAACTCTGAAGGTGCACGTACAACACCTTCTATGGTTGCTTTTACAGATACAGAACGTTTGGTAGGATTTCCGGCAAAACGTCAGGCTGTTACAAATCCTGAAAATACATTGTTTGCAATTAAACGTCTTATCGGTCGTAGATTTGATTCTCCGGAAGTTAATAAGGATAAGGCTTTGGTTCCATTTAAAATTGTAGATGGTGACAATGGAGATGCATGGGTTGAAGTTAAAGGACAAAAATATGCTCCTTCACAAATTTCAGCTATTGTGTTGCAAAAAATTAAAGAATATGCAGAAAGCTATTTGGGTGAGAAAATTGAAAAAGCTGTTATTACCGTTCCGGCTTATTTTAATGACTCTCAACGTCAGGCAACTAAAGATGCCGGTAAAATAGCAGGCTTAGAAGTATTGCGTATTATTAATGAGCCGACAGCTGCTGCTCTTGCGTATGGTATGGATAAAAAAACAAGCGGTACAATAGCTGTTTATGATTTAGGTGGCGGTACTTTTGATATATCTATTTTGGAAATCGGAGATGGTGTGTTTGAGGTTAAATCTACTAACGGAAATACTTTCTTAGGAGGTGAAGACTTTGATCAGCGCTTGGTTTCTTATCTTACAGATGAATTTAAAAAAGAATCCGGTATTGATTTAAAAAATGACAGATTAGCTTTGCAACGTTTGAAAGAAGCTGCTGAAAAAGCTAAAATCGAGCTTTCTTCTACAACTCAAACTGAAATTAATTTGCCGTTTATTACTGCAGATGCAACCGGTCCTAAACACTTAAACATTAAGTTAACACGTGCAAAGCTCGAATCTTTAGTTGAAGATTTGATTGAGCAAACTGTTGAACCTTGCAAAAAAGCTATGGCAGATGCAGGTGTTTCTGCGTCTGAAATCAGTGAAGTTATTTTGGTTGGTGGTATGACACGTATGCCAAAAGTTCAGGAAAAAGTTAAAGAAATATTCGGTAAAGAACCTCATAAAGGCGTGAACCCTGACGAGGTTGTGGCTGTTGGAGCTGCAATTCAGGGTGGCGTGCTGATGGGTGATGTTAAAGATGTTTTATTGCTCGACGTTACTCCTTTGTCTTTAGGTATTGAAACATTAGGTGGTGTGTTTACTCGCTTGATTGATAGAAACACTACCATTCCAACACGCAAATCTCAAGTATTTTCAACTGCCGAAGACGGACAAACAGCAGTGACTATCAGAGTATTTCAGGGCGAACGTGAAATGGCTGCTGATAATAAACTTCTTGGACAGTTTGACTTGGTTGGTATTCCGCCGGCACCACGAGGTATGCCTCAAATTGAAGTTACCTTTGATATTGATGCTAACGGTATAGTTAACGTATCTGCTAAGGATAAGGCTACTAATAAAGAGCAAGCTATAAGAATCCAAGCAAGTGGTGGTTTATCTGATGCCGATATTGAAAAAATGGTAAAAGATGCCGAGGCAAATGCTGAAGCAGATAAAAAGAAAAAAGAATTGGTTGAAGCTAAAAATCAAGGTGAATCGTTAGTTCATTCTACTGAAAAAACTCTTAAAGAGCACGGAGATAAAGTTTCTGCAGGAGAAAAATCTCAAATAGAAGATGCTGTTAAAGCTCTCAAAACTGCTTTGGAAGCAGAAGACTTGTCTTCTATCAAAGAAAAAACAGAAGCTTTGATGCAAGTTTCTTTGAAGTTAGGAGAAGCTATGTATAAGGCTCAAGCTGAAGCTGCACAAGCAAGTGGTGCTACTCAGGGAGCTGAAACAAATGCTGAACAACCTAAAGATGAAAAAGTGGTTGATGCTGACTTTGAAGAAGTTAAATAATAACTTCTGATAAAAAAATAAAGGCCGGAATGTTTTTCCGGCCTTTATCATTATCTGGTTTTAGAACGTATTTTGGCTAGTTGTTGAGCATTACTTTGGTTAATTGCTTTATCAAACCTCTCTTTCATTGCTTCGCCGGGGTTTATTTCTAAAACTTTATTTTTAGGTTTATTATATTTACCTTCAGGCAATGGACCTTTGGCCGTGCTGAGAGATGCCTTTTTATCGGCGCCACGATTACTTGTTGATGCAATACGAGCAACTTCTGTAAGGTGCAATAATGTGGTTTTTGAGGCATCTATAATTTCACCATTTACAGAAATGTTTCTTTTCCACATTTCTTGGCGGGTGAGGTTACCAATATCAGACAAGTTTGCTCCTGAAGCAAGTTCTTTAGCATAATCATTTTTACGCTCTTTTAGTACAGCCTCAAAAGTGTTCATACGGCGTTTTAAGTAAGTTTCCATATCTTTACCTCTGATAATACTGTTTTCGGATTGGTATTCAGCCTCAACCAATTTCTTGTATTCAGCAAGATGTTTGGTATCTATTTTATCAGTTAAATGACCTCTAGTAATACGATACTCTTTTTCTATCAGTTCATTTATAACAGTATTATTGTCAGAGTCAGATATATTCTGTGGAATCTTTTTGACAATTTTTGTTTTTTGTTCTTTAGGCTTATCAATAATTGTCGGTATATTTGTTTGTTTATCTTCTTGTTGTTTATCCTTTGGAGGAGTTACAATAATGCCGGTATCAGATGGTTTGGGTGTTTTTTTGCCGGTAATCCTATCTAATAAACTACCCATACGCTCTTTTAACTGCAGATTTTTAAGTCTTCTACCTAAAACACCTAACATTCCCAAGCCTAAATCTGTTTCATTGCGAACCATGTCGTATTTATCAACTTCTTGACTTTCTGTTCTTTCAACTATTTTCTCTTCAAATACGCTTTCTCCATCTGCGTATGTTGTATATCTATCACCATTTTCAGAGGCAAACATTCTGCCACTAGCTTCAGCTTCGGCATTATATCCTAAAACTCCGTCATTTTGATATGGAGCGGCTTCTGCATAGCCAACTTGGTTGGTAGAAGATATAAATTTATCTAATTGCGCAAAAGCTTCCAAAGATTCTGCAGTGATATTTACTTCTCCTCCATTAACGCTGCTTGCTAGGGCATCTACGATATCTTGGGAAACTCCGGTAGTGTTACTCCAACTTTGACCAAAAACTTTATGTTGAGCATTTGTATAAGTATCAGCAGATCCTTGATTGTGAAGCAAATTATTATCAGCAGATAATGCTCCGGCATCATGAGCGGCTAATAAATACCTTTGTGGATTGATATTTGTACCATGTTCAGCGTTATAAGCTTCAATAGCCTCAATACGTTGTTGTAACAATTCTGGATTATCATTGTACCAATAATCTAAAATCTTTTGAGCGTTTTCTACTACACCATCTTTATAACCGGTTTCTATTTCAGTTATTTGGCGAGTTTCTATTTCTGTACCTATTTTTTCTCTATGTTGGAAAATTTTATTGTCTTCATGGCTATTATTGTAGGCATCTATTCCGGCATTAGCTATAGCTCTACCTCCAAATGCAGCTCCAACGTTAACAACCGATTGTAAAGCAGCCCAACCTACGCCTTCTAGGGTGCTAATACCCTGCTCTTTAGCATCTTGAACGGTATTAATTGCCATATTAGAGGTTCCCAAAGCTAATGCTCCAATTCCAAGAGCTTTAGCAACTCCGGGGTTACCTGTTGCTGCAAAACCTACTGCAGCAGCACCTAGAGCGGTTGTTCCGATAGTCATCGCCAGCCTACGGTCTTTAATCATATCCTTAAAAAAGGCTTTAGGACCTGTCTTTCCTCCTCTTGCCTTTCGGTCTTTATTCCAATTGTGAATTTGATAAGCGGTCATACCTATTGCTAAAATAGAACCTACAGCCATACCACCAATTTTATTTGCTCCTCCAGTAGCTATAGTTCCAACCACAGTAATAGCTCCAGATACCAAAAATGCTGAAGCACCACCTTTTATTGTACGTTTAAGCATTTCAATACGGTATGCTTTTTTATCAACTTTTTTAGTTGTACGATCATCAGCTCGCTTATCTAAATCTTTGAGCGGAGTAAATAATTTGCTTACAACAGCTTTATCTTTGCCGATTTTTAAACCTAATCGGTGTGCAAAACCACCAACCGCATTAACACATCCGTCTATTGTAGCTTCATAAGCAGTTGGAGATACTGACATTGGTTTTTCAGTATTACCTAAATCAGCAATAAATTGGTTTAGGTATTTTTTATCAGTAAATTGATTAGGATTTTCTTTAATACCTTGTTCAACCTGATTAGCAACATGAGCGGCATATAAAACTTCCGGAACTTTTTCGTTTAATGCCGTTTGAAGTTTTTCATTATCTACATCGTCTTTTGAAGCAAGCATTTCCATTAAGACGTTTTGCTTAGCAACACGGATAATATTAGCCAGTTTACTATTTTGTGCAACTTGGCAGCCCTTAGAATATTTAAGAGTTTTATTACCATCTTTATCAATAAATTGAGGTTCCGGCTCATTATTTTCATTTATGAACTGAAAATTACTTACAAGTTTAAGAGTTTCGTCATTTACATCAAGCTTTTCTAATTCTTCATTAAGACTGTCAAAATGTTCACTTAGCTTATCTGCATCAGCGGATTGGACATCTTGTAGATTCCATCTATTATCATAATCACTGATGAGCTTATCTAAATTGTTACGATTGGCAGAAATAATATCTCTTTTGACTTTATCATCACCTTCTTGTCCTAGAGTTTGTTCTCTGGCTTCAAACATTTGCATATAACCATCGTAGGTATCACTAATATTTGTGATGTCTGCAAAAAATAAATCTTGTTTGTGATAAAGATTTGAGCTTAATTCATCTATGCGATTTTCTAGTTTGGATATTTTAGCATCAATTTTACCATCACTTTTTACGTTCTCATCTTGTTTTTGCTCTTTTTCCTTTTCTTCGAGAGCTTTTTTATACTGCTTAGCTAACAACATAGGAGGTAGAAGTTTAAATGTTTCTTCATTTTCCAACATATAGTCGCTAACTCTATTTTCAAAATCCAATTGCTGTTCTTCTTTTAGTGGTATTTTTTGATTTATTTGTTCAATAGCATATGATGGATTTTGTATAGCTTGTTCATATATTTCTTGGCTAATAATCTCCATATCAAACAAGGCTTTGAGCTTGATTTTATCTATCAAAAATTCATTTTCATCAGAGAGAGGGCTGCGTTCCCTTTCTTGAGCGGTTTCATAGATGATGTCATGTTTTTTATCATCATCTTTTTGCAGAATGTCATCTAATATCTGAACATTATCGTCATCTTTAATATTATCATCAAGGATTTGAATAATATCTTCTTTTTTACCACCATCATCAATTACTTTGATTTTATCTTTTTCTTTAGGAGCAACCGGAACAGGGACAAGAATAGATTGCAATCTTACAGGAATTTCTACATTGGCAGAATTTTCTCCTTGATAATCTGTTCCTTCAAGCAGGTTATAACCCAAAGCACGCATAACGTCTTCAGCCATTTTGACGTCTTCTTCTGTTTTTAGATGATTGTTTAGCTCTAAATATCCGTTTCTTTGTTCGTAGGCATTTATAACTGCTTCATAGAACTCTTTTGCTTTAGGATTTTTTTCTGTTTCGGATAAAGACTTAACTTCATTCATGAAATTAATATCATTAAAACCGTGATTGGTTATGGCGGCGGCTAAATCAGGTACATAACGTTCTTGAGATTGGAGAATAATGGTTTTTTGTTGCAATTCTTTAATTTTATTGATGTATTCAACGGTTCTTTCGTCGCTATAACCTTTAGCCCATTCTTTGTATTCTTCAGTTTCCCAGAATTTTTCAGGAAGATTTTGTCCGGATTGAAAAATATTGTCAGCATAAATGGAGTGTAAATAAACTTCTAATGCATGTTCTGTTTTTGCAAGTTCTAAGGCTAAGTTTATATCTTTTTTTTGTGAGGAAAACAAATTTTCCCAATGTTGAAGATTAAGAATATTTCCAAGATAATCATCAAGTGTTGCTGTTTTATCTATGTCTTGATTTTCCCATTTAGATACAAACTCTTTAAATTCTTGACTGTTTTTTATCTCTTGTAGTTGTTCTTTTGTAAAGTTGGCCATAGTCGTTCTCCAAAATTATGTTATATTAATACCTTACCATATTTGGACAACAATGGCAAGATTTTTTGTCTAATATTTTATCTTTTTTTATTATAGATTCCAATTGCTTAAAATTTTATTTAATTACTTGCTTTTTGAGGATTTTTATCCTAATTAAGTGATAAGTTTATTTTTTTATGGCAAAATGAGATGACAAATAGAGACTATTACGAAATTTTGGGTGTGAATAAAACTGCTAATGCCGATGAGATAAAAAAATCTTTTCGCAAATTAGCTATGCAATATCATCCAGACAGAAATCCCAACAATAAAGAAGCTGAGACTAAGTTTAAGGAAATTAATGAAGCTTATGAAATATTAAAAGATGAGCAAAAACGTGCAGCTTATGATCGTTATGGGCATCAAGCTTTTGCTAACGGTATGGGCGGAGCTGGTGGAAATCCCTTTGGCGGATTTGATTTTAATTTCGGTGCCGGTGGATTCTCTGATATTTTTTCTCAGGTTTTTTCTGATTTTATGGGTGGTGGACAGCGTTCGGGTGCTGATTATGCTCAAGATGGGGCTGATATCAGGTATAATATGGAAATAAGTCTTGAAGAAGCTTTTTCTGGTGTTGAAAAAGAAATAAAAATACCGTCTTCCGAAACATGTAAAAAATGTAACGGTCATGGGACAAAAGATGGAAAAGAAGCTCCAATTTGTCCTCATTGCAGAGGACGTGGACGAGTTCAAATACAAAAAGGATTTTTTGTGGTTGAGCAAACTTGTCCCAATTGTAAGGGTAGTGGCAGGTTGGTGACAGATCCTTGTGATGAATGTAAAGGAAAAGGATTTGTTAATCAGGAAAAGGTTATTAAAGTTAAAATTCCTGCAGGAGTGGAAGATGATACCAGAATGCGTGTTGCCGGTGGCGGTGAAGCAGGTGTCAGAGGTGGTATAAACGGAGATTTGTATGTTTTTATAAATATAAAAGAACATCAATTATATACTCGTGACGGTGCAAATCTTTATACAAGAGTTCCTGTTTCTATGTGTTGTGCGGCGCTGGGAGGAAAAATGGAAATACCCGCAATCGATGGAGAAAAATTGGAATTATCAATAAATGCCGGTTCTCAAAATGATCAGGTTGTTCGTCTTAAAGGAAAAGGAATGACAATGATGCGTTCTAAAGGGCGAGGGGATTTGTTTGTGAAGTTGAGAGTGGAAATACCGGTAAATCTTTCTGCTAAGCAAAAAGAGTTGTTGGAAGAATTTCGTGCTATCAGCAAAGATGATAATTGTCAGCCGGAATCAAAAAGCTTTTTTGATAAAATAAAGGATTTGTTTGTAGCTTAATTATTACGAGCAGAAAAATCTATTCTCGGATCTATAAGAGTATAAACAATATCTGATATGAGCTTTAAAATAAGTCCTAGAAGTGCAAAAATATAAAGACTACCGAATATAACAGGATAATCTCTGGTCATTATGGCTTCGTATCCTAACAAACCTAGCCCGTTTAGTGAAAAAATTACTTCTATAAGTATGGATCCGGTAAAAAGCATTTTGATTAAAAGAC
The DNA here is from genome assembly GCA_015062435.1 of Alphaproteobacteria bacterium. GTDB lineage: Bacteria > Pseudomonadota > Alphaproteobacteria > RF32 > CAG-239 > CAZU01. The sequence continues at coordinate 106,810 of SUUR01000001.1, forward strand.
TTGGAAAACCAGCTATTACAATTAACATCGCATTACGAAAAACATGTCCGTATAAAATTTGGTTTGTGTCTAACCCTTTGGCTTTTGCCGTTAAAACATATTGTTTGCCAAGCTCGTCTAAAAAAGAATTTTTTGTTAGCATTGTGAGACTTGCAAAACCGCCTATAACTATGGATATTACGGGTAATGTAATATGCCAAAAATAGTCTTTTATTTTACCAATAAAAGATAGACTTTCCCAATTATCAGATGTTAATCCGTGAAGAGGGAACCATTGTAGATATGTTCCTCCGGCAAAAAAAACAATCAAAAAGACTGCAAATAAAAATACCGGTATAGCAGCTCCGATAACAACGGCAAAAGATGTAAAAATATCAAATTTTGAGCCATCAAGAACGGCTTTTTTTATACCGAGCGGTATTGCAATCAGGTAAATGATGATTGTTGACCACAAGCCTAAAGAAATTGATACGGGCACTCTTTCTTTAATCAGTTGCCATACAGTTTTGTCTTGATAAAAACTTTTTCCAAAATCAAAAAGTGCATATGATTTTATCATATTAAAAAAACGAAGATAAGCAGGTTTGTCAAAACCAAATTGCTTTTCCAGTTCTTTTATCAATTCTTCCGGAACTCCTCTAGATCCTTGATATTTTGAAGATTGAGACATTACAGATTCTGTTGTTTGGGAAAATGATGATTTAGAATCTGTATTTATTCCGCTGTGTTTGGATAAGACGTGTTCTATCGGTCCGCCAGGGGCAAATTGAATAATTATAAAGTTAAGAAATAAAATACCCAAAAGTGTGAAAGGTATTAGTATTAAACGTTTTATAATGTAGCTTTTCATGTGAATTATTCTCTCCACCAAATGTAGGGATTGAAACCGACCGGAATATTTGTTTGAGGATAATGTAATCCCTGTTGAAAAGCAACTCGGTTATGAGGAGAGTACCAGTGAGGAATAAAATAATGGTTATGTAATAATACTCTGTCTAAAGCTCGAATTGCAGAAATATATTCATCTTTATTTTGTGATGATATTATGATGTTTATTAGTTTATCAATAATATTGTTTTTGATGCCGATAAGGTTATACGATCCTCTGGTGTTTGCTGAAGTGCTTCCCCAAATTTCTTTTAATTCATTGCCGGGAAGATTGCTCATTCTTATTCCTAATATGGCTACTTCAAAGTCAAAATTATCAAGCCTGTTTTTGAAAACATTTACTTCTAAATTGCGAAAAGTCATGTTTATACCTATTTTTTTAAGGTTAGCGATGAAAGGTAACATAACTCTGGTGAATGATGCTCCATTTGCCGCATTTCCAAGAACCTCAATTTCAAGAGGCTCTTTGGTGGATAGGTTGGTCATTTTTCCATCAATAAAATCATATCCGGCAGATTTTAATAATTTGACTGCATGGCGGAGGTTGTTTCTGGTTTTGGTGTGATCAGAATGGTCGGGTAATTCAAAAGGTTCTTCTATAATGTTTTTTTGCACTCCTAATTGAGATAATAATTCTTTTTCTTTGCCTTGGGGGATTCCCTTAGATGCCATAATTGTGTTTGCAAAACAACTGTCAATCCTTTTGTATTGCTTATAAAATAGGTTGTTGTTTGCCCAATCAAAATTAAAAGCCAAACCTATTGCCTCTCTTACTCTTGCATCTGAAAATTTTGGTAATCTGGTATTAAAACCAAAATATTGTAAGGCAGCAGGTTGATTGTGTGCTAATTCTTGTTTTATGATTTTTCCTGATGTTACTAAATCATTATTGTATCCTTCTGCCCAAATTTTAGCGATATATTCTTCTCTGGCATCTATTGTGCCGGCAAATAGTGCTTGTAAAGTTACGGTAGTATCTTGATAATAGTCATAACGAATTTCATCAAAATTGAAAAATCCTTTTCGAGAGGGAAGGTCTTTTGCCCAATAATTCGGGTTTCTTTTGAATACTAAATATTTTGCGGGAGAGAATTTTTCTAAAATATAAGGACCGCTTCCTAAAGGTTTACGTAAAGACGGTTTGGCAAAATCCAATCCTTCCCAATCTTTGGACGAATATATTTTTATTTGAGATAAGATAAGAGGAAGTTCTTTGTTTTGGGTTCCTTGTTTGAAATAAAAACGAACATGATTATTGTTTATTTTTTTTACTTGTTCTACGTCTGAATAGTATAGTTTATAAAAAGGAGAGCCTTTTTCTATCAATGAATTGTAGCTAAAAATAACATCATCAGCCGTTACTTTGGAGCCGTCTGAAAATTTGGCTCTTTCATCTAAAATAAATCCAACAAAGCTACCATCAGAAGATAGTTCAAATTCTTTAGCCAAAAGAGGGTAGGCCGTGGCTTCATCGTCTGTGGGAATAACTCCTAATGTATCTAAAGTGAGATCAACAACTTCCGGAGTGGCAATACCTTTGAAGATGTAGGGGTTAAAATTATCAAAACCGCCGTATGCAGGAAGTGTTATTTTGCCTCCTTTAGGTGCTTGGGGATTAACATAATTAAAATGTGAAAAATGCGATGTATAGGTTGGTTGATCGTAAACAGATAGCGAGTTTACTCGTATAGTTTGAGGTTCTGAGGCCAAGAGGTTGTTCAGATTTAATAGAAAAAACAATGTAATAAAATATTTTTTCATTTATTTTTGATAACTTTGTTCGTCTGTCCAGCTTCCAAAAGGGTAGACCATATCTGTATCTTCAGAAATTTCCTCTTTAGTGTTGAGGGGCTGTTGTTTTATAGAAACATCTTCCCATTCTTTTTTTAGATTTTCCAACATTTTTTGAGTGCTGGTTTCTTCCGGTTGAGGAAGCTCGATAGTTGGTGTTTGGGGTAAATCATTTTCAGCAGAATCGGGAATACTGATTTGTGGTTCCTCTTTAAAACTACGTTCTAATGCTATTGAAAAAGCATCTTTAGGTGTAGAAATTTCTCCTACATCATCTTTTTTATTAAAAATTTTCATTTTTTCCATAAATGAAAATTTGGTATTTGAGCGAGGTTCTTTATCTGAAACCGGAGATAATTTATCGGTGTTTTCGTTTTTTTTGTTATCTGTAAGTGTTTGAGAGGCTGTAAGGTCTGTTGATACAGATCTTGTTTTGAGGATTTCTGCAGAAACAGAGGCTAGGATAGAATAGGTTTTTCCCATGATTCCCGTTTCCATTATATCTAAAAACAGTTTATCTTTATCATGATTTTCAAGCAGGTTTAAAATGGCATTATATCTGGCACAAAACTCCATAATTGAACCGGCTAAAACATGGTTAGATAAAGATAAGTCAACCATACGTTCTTTAAAATTATGTTGAGATTTACTTGCCTCTATTATGATTTTTCCAAAAGACCATTTGCCACCGTTTTGGACTTTTGCCCATAATGCATCTATTTTATCTGTTGATGCTAAGTTTCCACTATTGATTATTTCAGAAAGAAGCTCGTTTAAATCTGCAATGAGTAAGTCCAATCTGCTGAGCATAAATCCGTCATTCATACTTTGTTTGGCCTCAATTAAAGCTCGTGCTATCAGGTCTGAATAATCTTGATTTTTCTTCATTTGTCCCCATAATTTATGTAATTGTCCGGACATCTTTTGATTTTGTAAATATTGGTTAATGTAACCAAACACTGTCCATAGCAGAAAAATCGGCAAACAAACTAACAATGTGTAGAGTATGATGTTGGCAATACCGGCATCAAAAAAAGATATACCGGATAAACTGTCTGCAACAAAACTTAGTGAAAAAAACAACCAAAGAAACGATGTGAAAATTAAGGCGAAAAATATTAAAGCTAACAAGTTTTATCTCCTTTGATTAAATAATATAATCAGTTTAGCAGAAGTCTTTATTTTTCCAACAAAAATTATAGATTATTGCACAAAAACAAAAAATAAGAGTCGAAATATTTTTTAATTTGTGTTATGTAGGATTTGTTTTGTAACAGAAAAAGAGATGAATATGAGTAAAAGTAGCGATGCCACAATTTTAGATTTTGAAAAAACAATTTTTGAAATAGAATCAAAAATTGAAAGCATGAAGTATATGGCTAAAAATGAAGATATTGACGTATCTCAAGAGATTCAACGGTTGCAGTATAAACTTGATAAACACATGAAACAAGTGTACAGCCATTTGTCTCCATGGCAAAAATCTTTGGTTGCAAGGCATCAACAACGTCCTCATTGTTTAGATTATATTAATGGGTTGATAGAAGATTTTACACTTTTGTGTGGAGACAGAGCTTTTGCTGATGATGAGGCAATGGTTGGGGGAATCGGAAGATTTAAAGGAATTTCTGTTGTGGTTTTAGGCCAAGAAAAAGGGCATGATATAGAATCGAGGATTAAGTATAATTTCGGAATGGCAAAGCCGGAAGGTTATCGAAAAGCTCAAAGATTAATGGATATGGCCGATAAGTTTAATATGCCTATTTTGGCTTTTGTTGATACGTCAGGTGCTTTTCCGGGTGTTGATGCAGAGGCCAGAGGGCAAGCAGAAGCAATTGCTGCATCTATTCAGAAGTGTTTACAGGTTAAAGTTCCGATAATTTCAGTTATTATCGGTGAGGGAGGATCCGGTGGAGCTATTGCAATAGCTACCGCAAACAGAGTTTTAATGTTGGAACATTCTATATATTCGGTTATTTCTCCGGAAGGATGTGCTTCTATTTTGTGGCGCTCGGCAGATAAAGTTAAGGAAGCGACAGAAGCTTTGAAACTTACGGCTCAGGATTTACGGAAACTCGGAGTTATTGATGAGATTATATCTGAGCCATTGGGTGGAGCTCATCGAAACAGACAGCAGACTATTGAACGAGTGGGTGATGCAATGCTTAAGCACTTGAAAGAGATGTTAGGTCAAAGTGGTGAAGATATAAAAAAACGCAGAACAGAAAAGTTTTTGAGAATGGGGCGCAATCTTGCAGAATCTAACTAATTTTGTTGATACATATAATATAATAATTTTAGTATCTATTTTACTTTTTATTTGTTTGGTAAATTTGTTGATGTGGCTTGGGTTTAATAAAAAAAACTCAAATTCAACAATAAGTGAAAATTTGTTGCAAGGTCAAGCTGAATTAGCCGGAAGAATTTCTCAACTTGCAGAATATTCGGTGCAAGAACAAAATAAAATCGCTGTTGCAATTAATGAACAGCGATTAGGTATGTTGAAAATAATTGATGAGAAACTTTTGGAGGTTACCAAAAGTGTTGGTGAGGGATTGCAACAAAATGCAAATAAAACGTCTGAAACACTTACCGATTTGAGAGAACGTTTAGCAAAAATAGATGTTGCTCAACAAAAAATTTCATCTCTTTCCGAACAAGTTGTTTCTTTACAAGAGGTGCTATCAAATAAGCAGGCTAGAGGAGCTTTTGGTGAAATACAACTTAATGACTTAGTTTCATCAATATTACCTCCTAACGCTTATGAGTTTCAAGTTGTGTTGAGTAATACAAAACGTGCAGATTGTGTTTTGCGGTTACCCAATCCTCCGGGAACAATAGTGATAGATGCAAAATTTCCTTTGGAAAGTTATCACGCTTTAAGAAATGCATCGGGTGAAAGAGAAAAAATTGAGGCAGAAAGATTTTTCAGAGCATCGGTTTTGAAGCATATTAAAGATATTTCCGAAAAATATATTATTAACGGTGAAACGGCGGAATCGGCATTGATGTTTTTGCCAAGTGAGGCTATTTATGCTGAATTGCATGCAAATTTTACCGATGTGGTGGAAAATTCTTATCGGGCAAAAGTATGGATAGTTTCTCCGACGACGTTAATGGCAACGCTTAATACTGTCAGAGCGGTGTTGAAAGATGCCAGAATGAGAGAGCAGGCCGGTGTTATACAAAAAGAAGTGGGAACATTGATAGAGGATATAAACCGACTTGATGGAAGAATCGATAATTTGGCTCGTCATTTTAAGCAAGCTAACGAAGATGTGGAGGGAATAAAAATTTCTGCCGGAAAAATCGGAAGAAGAATTCAAAAAATTGAAGATATTGAACTTGGAGAAGTTTCGAATTATTCGGCAGTTGCCCAATTAGCTAATGATGAATAAAAAAGTCTTTGGATAACTGAATTTTTAAATCTGAGCTTTTTTTTATTTGTGATATTGATATTTTAAATTAAAAACATTATTATAAACTCTAGTTAATTATGTAAGGAAAAAGAAGTGACTAAATCTGAATTAATTGAAAAAATTGCTGCTAAGAATCCACATCTGATGGTTAAAGATGTGGAGCGTATTGTTGCTGTTGTTTTTGATAAAATTATCAATGCTTTAGCAAAAGGTGATAGAGTTGAGTTTAGAGGTTTTGGAGCTTTTTCTGTGAGAACAAGATCTCCTAGAATTGCAAAGAATCCTCGTACAGGTGAGCAAGTTAAAGTTGATGAACGTAGGATTCCTCATTTTAAGACGGGAAAACAATTGTTTGAGCTTTTAAATAAATAGTTTGACAACAAAATCAAAAGGAGTCAGGCCATGATATTCCTAAAAATGTTGATAGGTTTTCTATTCTGGGTAGTATTACTGGTATTCGCTTTTGTGAATAATGATTTAGCAACATTTAATTTGTGGCCATTTTATGTTGAGGTTACGGTGTCATTAAGTGTAGCCATAGTATTTTTGGTTATGGTTGGTTTTGTGTGGGGAGTGTTCTCTTCTTGGTTGTCTAATGCTCCGTTGAGAGCTTCTCTGCGGAAACAAAAACGTAAAAATAAACAGTTGCATAAGGAACACCAAAAACTTTCTAAAGAGATGGAAGGTTTGCAATCCGATATTGCAAATCTTAAAGAACCTGAGTTGCCGAAAACAAAAGAATCTAAATGGCAAAAATTTAGGAATATTTTTGCTCAAAAAGATAAAATGAATCAACCTTTGTCTTAGTTTTGAAGGATAAAAGATGAATTGGTTATCTGACTTTGTTAGACCTAAAATTAAAAAACTAAATGCTAAAGAAATTGCTGATAATCTTTGGACAAAGTGCCCGCAATGCGGGCAAATGTTGTTTACAAAAGAACTCGAAAAAAATGATTTTGTTTGTTCTTCTTGTGATCATCATTTGAGATTGCCGGTTTTGAAGCGATTTGCATCTTTGTTTGATAATGGCGAATATAAAATTATTACTTTGCCTCAACTAAAAGATGATCCGCTTAATTTTAAGGATTCTAAAAAGTATTCTGATCGTTTACGTACGTATCGTAAAAATACCGGAGCAACAGATGCTATCAGACTTGCTCAAGGAGAAATCGGCGGTATTACTACGGTGGTTGCTGCACTCGATTTTTCTTTTATGGGCGGATCTATGGGAACGGTAGTCGGCGAGGGAATCGTTAAAGCTGCTCAGATAGCTACCAGGGGTAATTATCCTTTTATTACGATAGCTGCATCAGGTGGTGCTCGAATGCAAGAAGGTATATTATCTTTAATGCAGATGGCTCGTACTACGGCTGCTGTAAATATGGTTAAGGAAAAAGGATTGCCATTTATATCAGTATTGACAGATCCTACAACAGGAGGAGTTTCTGCTTCTTTTGCTATGCTTGGTGATATAAATATTGCAGAGAAAGGTTGTGTAATCGGCTTTGCCGGAGCAAGAGTTATTGAGCAAACTATCAGAGAAAAATTGCCAATAGGTTTTCAGCGAGCAGAATATCTTAAAGAGCATGGTATGGTTGATATTGTGGTCAGACGTCAAGAGCTAAGAGATACTCTTATCAGAGTGATAAGTATTTTAACTCATCAGAAACCACAAATTGAAACATTGGCGATTGCCGGTAAGTAATAGTTTAATTATAAAAATAATAGGGTTGTTTGTCATAACAACCCTATTATTTTTATTATGATTTTTAGTAGTAGCAATATATACCGTAAGTGCCGTCAGCATCACAACCTTCTATGTAACATCTGTTAGCACCTGCATTGGCTATTTCATCATCTAAAAACAGTTCAGCACCTTCATATGTTAGTCCAAAAGCTGTTCCATAAGGACTTTCATCATCACAGGCAGAATCATAATTACATCTGCAACATGAACCATATTGATCATACTGGTCACAACCAT
>SUUR01000024.1 GCA_015062435.1 Alphaproteobacteria bacterium
GTCATTAAAGGTGCCACTTTGGCGGATATGGACAAGCGGATAAACATGAGACATGTCTTGTGCATATTATGATACCTTAGTGGCACAATTATCTTTCCCATGTTCTAAGATAACATAGGTTTTACAACATGTCAAATAAATATCGAGATAGGTGGACGAATGGAGCTACTAAATATAAGCTAGACAGTTGCCACTCTGGATATACTAAGGAAAACGGGACTTGTTGTATGGGGAATATATGTGATGGCCGGTAAAATTACTATTTTTTGTTAATTTAAAAAATTTGTTTATACCATTATCTTTAGCTAATTGTTCAACCTCTGCAAATTTGTTGCCGAGCTGTTTAATAGTATGGGCATCATCACTAATTAAAACCGGAATATTTTCTTGAGCCAACATTTTCATTATACGTTTGCTCGGATATGGTTCTGGTCCAAATTTATAATAACCGGTATTTAATTCAACCATAACTCCGGATTGTTTTATCGCTTTAATAGTCTTTACCTCTTCTTCTGCCCAACTATCTTCTTGCCCTAAGCCGACTTTTTTTATCAAATCAAGATGTGCCATAAATAAAAATAATCCGGACTGTGCTGCAGCACGTTCATTTTGCCAATAACGATGTAATAGTTGATTTTGCTCAATTTTAGGTGATGATTTTATATCATGAGAATTATATAAAATATTATTATGCACAACAAAATGAGCTGTTCCTATTAAATAATCCGGCTTAAGATGATTAATAGCTTGCTCAAAACCTTCTCGCCACTCAGGTGTTGCAAAAAAATCAACTTCCATGCCTTTGAGAATATTAATATCTGTTGTTTGACGAAGTTCATCTATTTTCTTATAATGTGGTTCAAATTTAGCTATGACCTCATCGAAAGAAGATGAATATATATTGTTATATCCGCCCTTAAGCGCATACTGATACATAGGTGCATCTTTTATGTTCGGGTGCACGATAAAATGGTTGGAAAAACCGATGTGATTCCATCCAAGTTCTTGTGCCGTTGATAGCATTTCTTCTTCGGTATTATGACCGTCAAAACCAATGGTATGTGTATGTAAAGAAAACTTTTGCATTGATAGCTCCAAATAAGGGAAATTATACATCATATATCAAAACTGGCAAGCCTTTTTCTCTGCAAACCATTTGCCTTTAGCTAAATTACTCCATTTCTCAAATTGAACAACGGCTATTATAGAGCTAATTAAGAATGTTACGTATAATATTAACATATTATACATTCCTTAAATTTGCCATTGGCCGGTTTTAATCAGTTGAGCAATGCGTTGGGCTCTCTTACCTGTTTGTTTGGTGTAGTTGCTGTTTAGGCACTCTTTTGATGCTTTTTGATATTGGCATTGTGACATATAACCAAGCATGTTTTTGAATTTTAGAAGTCCTTTTATGCCTAAATTAAAAGCCATATCAACCAATGCATATTGACGCTCATCATCTAAGGAATCAAAAAACTTAATATTATCTCTACATTCTTTGATTGTTCGGTTAATATCCCTGCGAAGAAGATAGTACGCTCCTTCGGTGGTGATACCATGATGCCAGTCTCCCAATACTTTGGCTTCTTCCTCTGTAATGGGATTGGCATCAAGGTTGTGTCCTATCCCTATGGTTTGTTTGCCTCTGATACAATAATAGGGCTTCAGACGAAGCCCTTCATGCAAGTGCAATCTTTTGGTTGCAATATTTATATCTATCATTTGTGTCTATCCATTATAAGGTGGTAGATGTCTTTTACATCTTTGCAAGTTTCCGTGCTTTGCGCCAATAAAGTGTCTAACTTTATCTCTATGGCAGATACCTTATGCTCACAACCGGCTACTCGTTCTTCTAAATTAGTTACTCTGGGGTTTAAAGTGAGTAAAATTTGAATAAACCCACATATTGAAAATGTAATAATCAGTAACCAGATAAGATTTTTGATTCTATCTATCATGATTCTTCTCCGCTCGCAGGTTTGGGATACTTGTTTTTTATTTGAGATATGGTTTCTTGCCAAACTTGTGTATTATTAACCCTATCCCAATATATCATATCCAATTGATCGGGTATTGACGGATAATTTTGTCGGCGAAGCTCAATATATGAAAGTTTTGGCCGAGTTATAAGACTATATCTGCGCTTTATATTCTCACCTGTTGATGTATGTTCAACAATCGGATCCAACTCAATAATTTTGTAATCATGCTGATTAGCAAACTCTCGATATATCGGGTATTTGTCAAGGCCAAAGATATCTCCCAAATTCGGTTCAAAAATAATTTCTTTTTCCATTATTGTGCTCCTTTCCCATCAGAATACCAATCACCAAAGCCGGTATTGATGGTAAAACCGGTGGTGCTTTTGGAATTACCATTGATTAAAGTATAATTGGTGTCTGCATATGGCTTAATAAATGTGATATTTCCGCTCTGAGAGTATCCACCTTGTTTTAGGCGGTTGGATTTGTATAATTCATACCATTGATTACCGGATATACCGGTTTCAATTATATAGTCATCTATTAATGATGTTTCCCAATTATCAACCGCCTTAAACGGAGTTTTTGATAAAAATGTTTGAACAACTCCGTTTATTACCGTAAAACAACCGATATCACAATACAAACGTTGTGAATAATCAACATTATATAAGACCTTATTAAATTGAGAATTATATTGAATATTCGGATTTAATCCTCCTAAAGAACCTGATGATGTTAACCAATATATGCGATTGTTGTAATTGGCATTTTTATCAAAAGTATACATGTTTATTTCTGATGTGGTGAAAGCTATATTATGTAAACTACCATCTGAGTTTTTTCCATTCGCTATAAGACCTTTGACATCAGGTAAAGAAAATATAGTACTCCCGATATAGCCAAAACCATTAAAAATTTGTTCCAAAGAAGTATATATTCCAGATGAACGAAGTCCTAAACCTAATGGTAATGACCATCCTCCGCTATCCCAATTGTCATTAACACTGCTACTATATTTGATAATATTTGCAGAAGTATCATACCAAAAATTATATCCTTCTCCGGGCGAGGTTTCGCCAGATGCTATGGCTATGGTTGTTGCTACTTGCGTACTATCTTCTTTGGCAAAAAACATTGTAGAAGCAGGGCCGGAATATGTATAAGCAGGAATGGTCATATCTTGCTTTATTATGACTTTTTTAAAATTATTACTACCGTCTGCTTTTTTGCCTGACGGAATATATATTTTACTGCCGGATTTTAAAGTTAAGACACCATTCTCCAATGTAAAAATAATATCTTGCGGTATTGCAGTTATACAATTAGTAATTATGTTTCTGAAATTATATTCAGAAGCTTGTATGGCATGTTGAGATGCTTGCGTGGCACTGGTTGCTGCTTCTGTGGCTTTGATTGTTGCTAATGAGGCTTGATTTGTTGTTTCTGAAACACACGTATTTATGGTTTGTTGTTTTTCCTCCACATCGGTATTAAACTCAGAAATCTTGTGAGCAATGTGTTTATCAATTTCCGGTTTGCTGATTGTTTCAACATAATTTTCTACCAAAGGTTCAGCAAGTTCTTCCACTACTTGAGTTACAATGGGACGAGAATATTCTTGGGTGTAGGCTGAAATTTCCTGTTTACTTACATTTTCTACATAATCCGCAATTTCTTTTTGTCCTGATTTTATATATAAAACAGAAAGGTCAACATCTATTTTGACTTCGTCTTGCCAAAATACCTCTATGGTTGAGGTATCTTCTATTGTTGTTGATATGATTTCCATATGCTTACCTCGTTACTTGTTCCGTGATTCTGAAAATTCCGATTTTGTTTACGTCTGAAGGAAAAATTGTGTGAATAGAATTATCCGGTAAAATTAATTGAATATCTACTTTATAATCACCAACTGAGACATCGGTATCTGTTGAGGTTAATATTAATGACATTTTTCCCTGCTCCGAATCTATAAAATCTGCTACTTTAGAAATCATAACGGTGTCATCGGTGTCCCTTACTTGCATCATTAATTTTGATCCGTTCAAATCCAGTGGCTTGTGACCTTTTTTAATTTGAATATTGATCGTAAAACTATCTCCTTGTCTGACTTCAATCAGATTTGTTTGTGCTATTATTCTTCCACTCATTTGCTATTCCTCCGTTTTTACTTTTATGAAATAATTTACGGCCTGATTAATCGGAGTTACATGTGTACCTTTGTAGATGGAATTTGATGATGATGCAGAAAAATTAAACAAACCGGACAAAGCATTACTATCCCCAACGGCATCGACTTTTATGCTTTCGGCATCTGTCCCATTACGCTTAAATGCACCGGTGGCAGTTGCATTGTCTCCGATACCTCCGGCAAAACTACCGCTAATATCAGGTAAACTTTCAGCCTGCGTAGTATATATATCTGAGGCTGAATTTCCACCAAGACCTCGTAAAAACTTGCCTCGATAATCCGGTAAGTTAAAAGTTGTGGTACCATCTCCAGCACCAAATTTGGTCCCAACCAGCGCAAATAATTCGGAGTATGTTACTCTGCTTATTGCCTGTCCGTTACACAAAAACCAATTCCCATGATTGGAACTTTGGACAGATGCTTTAATATCACCTAACTTTTGAGATGAATTAAAACTGTTGATTATACCGGCTTTCAGTTGCTTTATAGCATCATTCAGTTGCTGAAGATTGGTTGCATCTGATTTTGATGTTCCGTTTCCTAAATTTTTTAGCTTGTAACCGGCGATATTTATATCACCTTTCATGGCTGTTCTTCCATCTCTCAAAAATGCTTGGCTCAAGCCGTTGGCAAAATTATCGTCTTCTTCATCATGATGATCTGTTACAATATCTATATCATTAACTCTATCATCTTCCCAATTATGAATCCGAGTAAAGTTTCCTTCACTATCATATGGCATTTTATTCTCCTTTATAAAAAATCAGCGACAAAGTTCCAGTTCTTGTCGCAACTTATCTAATCTTCCAATCCAGTTCCATGTATGCTGATAATTCTGATAATCTGCATGCTGAAGCTCTTCTGCAACCTTTAATCCGGCAATCGGAAATACCGGACAAGGGTTATAACATATTGTTTTGCATGAGCTTAAGCAACTCACTACGAGTAGCATTGGGACGAGAATGTATCTTAGATTTTTGTTGTTCAACATATTTTATTACCTCTATTTGTTCGGTAATTACTTTAATTTGAGAGTGTGAACGTCCGAGTAAATAACTCAAAGTTCCCAAAATGATTAAAATGACTAAGCGAATAATCATCAGTATATACCGCATAACAGTAAAAAAGCCTTAGCTACACATTCTGCAGACTCAGGCTTGATTATTGAAACAACGGAAATGATTATTACGGCTATGATCATTAAGTAATATCTAAATTTTATATGCATGTTGTTTCCTATAAAAAAAGCCGAGAATAAATCTCGGCTTTTATTTCGATGTGATGTTTTGTATCAGATTGTAAATATTTGGCTATAATATAATACCAACATACGGATAGCCAACAACCACAAAGAACCTCCGATAATAACACCCCAGATAAGTCCCCAACCTGCAGGATTATTATTACGACGTTGTTGAATATAGTCATAAATAAACCATACAAGTTGTTCTGCAATATATACCAAAAAGACAAATATGAAATTTATACCTAAGGGGGTTTCCTCTCCAAAATGCATCACACTGGCAAAAGTTCTGAGTAATGCTGTTAAAATATTGGCAGTCTTCCAGCAATGCTCTTTTTTGAATATCTTTTTTATCAAGTATAATAAAATTACTCTGATTATACCGGTTATGGCCAGTGTTACCAACATTGTTAGAAAGACATAATGCATTATAACCTCCTTTAGCAAATATATTTGTAGTTGATATTATATGTTATTTTACAATTTGTCAAACATCAGTATTGGCATGCCAAACCATAATTCACTTTCATAAAACCGCTATCATCAATGTATACGGCTTCCGGTATTTTGCAAGCAACTTCTTGAGCTAATAATCCTATACGAGGAATTGAATCTCCTTTATAATTATATAAATAAACTTTTAATCCATTATATAAACACCCTACTTCTACAATATTTTGTTTTAATTCTTCATCTGAAAAAATACTGTTTACAATATTGCCGACGGTTTGCAAACCTAAAGAATTTTGAGATTGATTATTGTATGTTCGGTTTTCCGAAGTTCGTTTATCAGCTTGTGATGTTATATCATATTTATCCATTGCAACGTCATAACCGCTTTTGCTGTTTTGTAACAAATTCAATATCTCATTTATCGGCAACATTTGTGCAGAATTTTGGAAATTACCGGCGGCTATTTGATTGTTTAATGATGTGCTATAAGCATTTTGACCGGCCTGAATACTGTTATAGGCAGCTTGACCATAAGCATTTGCTTGTTGTTGATTAAGGTTATTCATTGCATTTTGATATGCCTCACTATTAACAGACAGACCTTGATTTTGCAGTCTGGTTTCAAGCTGTCGGCGCTGAGAATCAAATTGCGGAGTTATCATGTTTACGACATTTTGATAAGTTGCATTTTCTACACGTTTGGCCTCATCAGGTGATGCTGATATGGAATATACATATCCGGGGCGAGATGATAATTGTGCGCTTAGTCGGTTAGCCATCGCAGACATGTTTTGGTTAGCACTATCAACTTGTGTTGTATCATATTTGTTTAAATAGTTAACTATATCATTTTCCGAACCATAACGAGAAGTACCAGCTCCTCCGGCTCCCAAAAATTTTCCAATACTTTTTGCCATTGTATTCTCCTTTTTAAAATTTTGATTGTTCTCTTTGTATGCCCATAATAATTATATCTTCTCCGTTATCAGCATATCCTAGCAAATTACCTTCTTGCCGAAAGCCAAGATCTTTCGCTAATTTTTGGCATTTTAAATTGCTTTTTGTTGTCATGACAGTGATGCGCTTGCATTTGAAATAGTCAAAAGCAACTGAAAACATAAACTTTAATATTCTTCTGTTACACCAATGTTTATCGGTTGTATAAAGTGTCCACCAAACATCTCTACCAAAGCGTATGTTGTGATATATTAATCCGCCGATTAATCTTCCCTGATATACAAAACCGATGGTATAATGATTATCTAACCATGCTTTATCCATACCTAATCCGAAACAAACCCAATCGGTTATTTGTTCGTGATAATCTGTTACTATATTACATGATGCCGGAACCTTGTTCATAGCGAACTCCGGTATCAAACCATTCAATCAGATTACCTCTGGTTTTGGTTTTAAAAACTATACTTGCCTTAAAACCGGTGGCAGAATTTCCAATCCATTGGCTACGGATCTTGCCTTTTAAGGTTGCCCACTTGCTTCCGATAGGAGAACTCAAACAACTCCAAGCGGTTTGTTGCCATTTACTGATACTATCTGAGCCGATATTTTCCGCATAATCATAGTTTTGGTTTCCAAAATCCATGTTTGTATAAACAACAAGTGCATATTGAGTTGATGACTTGGTTCTCGGATTAATCAGTTGAATACGTTTGAGGTTAGGATTTCCTAAATCAGAATAGGCTTGCTCTACAACTCCGTATATATGTGTTCCGTTATCGGAATATCCTTCATCAAACAAAAATACTCCATCATCAGATCCGAAATATAAACGGTTTCCAAACATTCCCCAACAAAAAGATCTGATATTGGTAAATCGGCACCAAGCTCCGCTATTCATATTGACAACATGTTGTTCAAATTGCTGTGAAATAGGAACATTGAAAATAGCATATCCTCCTCTTCCGTATATAATACTTTGCCAACCGAATTTATCTTTTGAAGACTTAGTTCTATCCAAGACTAATCCTCTGATTTTATCTGAAAATGATACTTGTGAAGAATTTGCTTTGTCTAATGACAATGCTTTAGACATCGGAATATAACCGTCTTCTGAGATGATAACAACATCTCCCTGATATTGCATTGCGCAACGATATCCTAAAGGACGGCTCATTTGATATATTCCTCGCAAACTCCAATCAGCAGCATCTCCGGGATCATTACCGCTATAAACAGCGACTTCTCCCTCTGAAGTTATAAATACCGTAAGATCATCTACTCCTTGTCCGGCATCTTGTGTCCAAGATGTTATGGTTAGCAATTCTCCGCCTTTGCGGAAAATGGACGATAAGTCAAATTTGATCAGAGTTCCTTGCACTTCTCCAACTTCTTGTGAATACCATGCATTAAGACTGCCCTTTTCTACAAAAAACAAACGTTGCTTGCTGATCGTTACATTGATTAACTTAAAGCTTTGCAAATTTGAGCCTTCGAAAGAAGCATTTTCCCATTTATCTCCATCTTCAGACACATAAAATGTTTGAGGATTATCAAAACCGTTTACTAAAATCAATCTATCTTTAAATTGGACATATTGCCATTGATTATTATTTAAACCGGTTGCAACTTCTCTTATATTTTCCTTGTTGGTGATATTCCATATTTTTCCCCCTCCGCAAGCAAAAAAACTGTCATGATATGGTTTTCGATATTCTATCAAAGTAGATATATTTGTTCTCAATCCGGTGTATAAGGTATATCCTTTTCTCAGCATAACCCTATTTTCTGCCGGTAGATAATTATCCATAACTATGGCATCAGATTCTTCCATACAATCTAAGCTATCCCTTACATTGAGACCTCCGGTCGGAGCAGGTAACGTAAAATTGGCAGAATTATTATTGCGGTTAATTACTTTTAATGACATTGATTGTTACTCCATTTTCTGCAGCTTCAAAAATTTGTCCGCTTAAACAAATATCTTTGGTTGCCAGACCTGAAGCAAAACGATTACGAACTTCTTTTTCATATTCATTATATTCTTCTTCATACGGCATACCATTGCGACGATACCAACGCCAAACAATCCCTTTTTTAACAAGAAATTCATCAAATATGGGAATATCCGTATTTTTACTCAAAGTTGTTTTTTCTTCTCCACAATAATTTTTACTACCGTCATATGCTATGATTGATGAACGGTATTGAAATACTATTTTTAAATCTGAAGGCGGAGGAGTTAAAAACTTAAACATGCCATTTTGAATTTTAAATTTCAAATTTAACGAAGGAACATTAAAATATTTTTCTCGCATCCATTGTTCCGGTGTTATGGAACCGACAACTTTCTCATGTGTATCTTTAATAAATACGGTATTGTTTATCAGGCAATAAAAATCCGGACAATAGTCTGCAAGATAATAATTTACTTTTCCTTCTGTGGTACGTATACAACCTTCTTTAGTTAGTTCTTGCCAATCTCCATAGCGAAGAAGACTATCTAAGGTATCTTTTACAACACTTAAAAATATTGCTTCTTGTTGGCTTGAAGTATTAAATAAATCTGTCGGACGTTGCGTGGCTACCAAACTTGCGGCCTCCTGACATATTTCTAAAATATTTTTCATATCATTCTCCTTTGGACTTTAATTCTTGACGAAGATTTCTTACTTCTTCTTCCAAACGACGAATTTTACTTTGGTATTTTTCTTCCTTTAATTGCATATCGGCAATGCTTTTATTGGATTTGGAAAATGATATAAACTTACGAGCTAAATCTCTTTCCCTTTTGATACCTAAATTGCCGGCTTTGAAATCATCAAGTGAAGATAATGATTCAACCGTAAATATCCCTCTACACTTTAAGCTGTCTACTTCTGCCAAACTCAAAAATGCAAATTGTTCCAGTGGAGTTCCTGATGATATTTGTTTTTTAGACAGCAAATATCTGGAGTATTCCTGAGGAAAACGCCTTTTCTTTTCTTCTGTTGCCGGTTGGTCAAATATTTCAGAATTATTATCTTTGATTCTTATTTCGCAAAAACAAACATTTTTAAATACCGGAAAACCTTGCTCATCAATTGTATCTGTTTTAATGCTTCTATCATAAAAACGGGCATTTATACCTTCTTCTGATGAAGCGCTTCTTGCAAGATTTTCAAATGCGGAAAAATCTATATCCATCTCTTTATCCTTTAGCTATAATAAAAATTAGGGAGGTGTTACCCTCCCTAATTTACTTCAGAAAAACTATTCTGCGGTTTTGTTGATTAAAACTCCTTGTAATGAGGCATTACTCATGGTCATATTACCTGCCCAACCGATAATCTTGTATAGAGCATCTTGATTTACAGACATACGTTCTCCACCGATTACTTTCATGTTGCGCTCTTTGTGATTGCGTAAATATATGTAATCAGTATTGAGAAAATAAATCTTATCTTCAGGGCAATGTCCGCCTTGTCTACCATCACAAATCAAATCAGCTCCTTTGAACTTGATACTTGTAAAACCGGCTTCGGCAATTTTATTATCAGAATAACGCTGTTGCGGGAGCAATGTAGATTCATACAAACCATATACTTCATTGCCACAAACAATCAAATCCGGCTTATCTGTTCCTCTACATAGAGACATATACATTTTATCCATAGCCGAGTGGATATTATCGGTATTTAATGCTTCAGTCATTTGAGATGATTTGTTACGCCAAAATTCATTACCGACAGTTGCACGATCTATACCACCGACAACACCGGTAGACGGACTGTCTGCCACCAAAAGTGCCAATCCGCCAATTTCTTTACCGGCAGAACCGGTACCATCACCGTAAACTGCGGCAGACATCTTGTTACTCATGGTTTTGATTGCATTTTCAACCCGTTTTTCAAACAAATCCAAGACCTGTTCTTTACCTGAGTTCTTTAAGATATCCTCACCGGATACCGCAACCGGAACAGCGCATAGTTTTAAACTATATTCTGCAGCCGTAAACAATTGCTTGGGTGTATATTCAATGGTATCATATCCGGAATACCATGTCATGTCTCCTTCACCATATTCAAGTTCTTCTATAATTTTAGAACCACCGGAAACCGGACGTATTTTACCTTTAGATTTTAAACGGCTTAAAAGCGCATTGTTGGTACTCATATTATCTGCAAGTTTTCCGGCTCTGCTGGTTAAGGTGGTGGTTAAGACGTCATTATAATCAATATTTGCCATAATTTAATTTCCTTTTTATGTTAGTATAAATTTAAGTTTAGTCATCATACTCAGCTAGTTTCATTTCCAAAACTTCTCTGGTGGTAAGTTTTGATAAATCTTTTGCTAAAGTATTTTTGCCTTTGGGAGAAAACGAAGCCTCTTTGGCTTTTTTACTCTCGGCAATTTGTTTATTTTCTTGTGCATGCGCTTGGTATAAATTTGCAAAATTACAAAGTTTTTCCTCTATGGCTGTTAATTTATCCATTAAAGGCGAAAAATCCGTATTATCTGCTAATGATACACCATATATTAAAGCCAAATCATGCAATGTCGATTTAGCATCACGATCTAAGGCATCATCTATTTTAGCCATAGTTTCTACCCATTCTTGAGCTTTGCAAATTCCCTGTTTTTGCAAACGTTCTGAACGAGATGCATAAACATCATCAATCCAGCGACGATGATTCAGTTCATTGTTTAATCGAGAAAATCCACGTTCGGTTTCACTCTCCCGTTCACACAAATATTTGCGCATCTCAGGCGGAAGTGTTTTAAACATCTCGATATATTCTTTTTTGAATGAACGTGGAGCAATAAGATATTCTTCTTTTGGGCATCCATCTTGATTTAAGAGAAGAGTTTCCGTTTTTTGTTTTGCCATATCAGCAACCCGCTCATATTGTTTTTCAAGTTCTTTTCTAAGTTCAGTTGTCATTCCATATACTCCTTTTATAGTTGTGAATAAACTCCGAAAACAATTCTGCTTTCTGAAGTTTTTGATTATGCTGCCGTCTTGATTTCAGATAGGCATCAGAATATTCTTGGCTTAAGGATAAATCATTATCCCGCAAATATTTGTTTAGTTGACAGTTTGAAGAGACTACCCGACCATCGGGCAATAAAAGACTGTCCGTCCACTCTTTTGAAAAATACATTTGATTTTTACTCGTGATTTAAGGTTTAAAAAAATCCCGAGATGTTACTCTCGGGATGGGTTATTTATATCCGTTATCATAGTCTCGCTTGCGTTTTTTAGCATCACGGATAATAATAAAAGTTACAATCAGACCAAAGATAATAAGTAATATTCCGCCTCGCCAACTATTAGGCAATATCGGAAAAAGAAATATTATTCCTCCCAAGTTAAGTACAATTATGGTTATCCAACCATTGATATACATAAACTTCCACCACCCCTTACCGTGCATGTCTCTGTTGCTGAAGTATTCTTTATCATCTTCATCTGATGCTTCATCATACCATAATTTCAGATGTTCCCTACCTTTAGTAGTAGATGCTGAAATTTGAATAATGATGTTAAATATTATAATCGTTAGAATTAATAAGATAAAAAATAAATCTTCATTAAGCTTATGAATATTTAAAGCTATTATCACAGTGATACAACAGCCAAGAACTCTATTAAGAACATGTTGCCAATATCTGGATAAGTATTTACCAAACAATGGTTTGGTGATAAAACTCATCAGAAAAGCTCCGATGAATGAAATATATGTTCTTATTATTTGCATATCATTCCTTTTTATCACAAAACTAATAGTTGTTAAATATCAATAACTACTCCTAATGTCAATAAATATAATGCTAATGTCTGCTCAAATATTGCATTAATTTTATATATGGCGAACTAAACATGCCTTTACTAAAATCATCTTTATGATTTCGCCAACTTGCATTGCGATTAACTTCAGTTATTCCACTACCGATAGAGCTATCCATCAATATCTTTGTCGGTTTCTGAACATTGAGTAATGATGAAGCTTTAGATATATATTTTCCTAAACCAAGATTAGATACAACTTCATCAAAAACACTCTCAAAACCTTTTGCCAAACCTCCTACTCCAGCTTGCTCGGCCTCTCGATGATATTGATTTTTACGACCACGATAATTAAACCCCATGACATCATCAACCAAAGGCGTATATAAACCTAATGATACTCCATCTGCCATTCGCTCCAACCCTTGAGCCGATGTTTTAACAACACTCGCCCAATCTTTTAATCCCATTGAACCGGCTCCCATTATTGCCGGATTTTTATCTTGATATTTCCATCGATAATTATCTAAACGATTTGCAATACCTTTAAGAACTTTATGGCTTTGGGTTTCTTGTAAAGGAGGATATGAAGTTTGAGAAAAGTTATTATTGGCGGTGCTAAGTAGAGTTTGAGATGAATTTTCTTGCGTAAGCGGAGTTTGTTGGATTGTATCCGGCTTAGTGGCTTTATCATAGACTTGTCTTAACCATTCTCTGCGCTTTTTTTGTTCAGCCAAATCTTCTCCCCACATATTCTTATATCTCTTGTCTTGCATTTTTTATCCTTTCTTGTTTATGTACATTTAATCACTCTTTTGAAAAATACATTTGATTTTTACTCGTAATTTAAGGTTTAAAAAAAATCCCGAGATGTTACTCTCGGGATGGGTGCTATTTTTACTTTGTTTGTATATCTTGGTATTTCAGTTTTCTAAGCATATGCAATTCTCTAAAACTATAATCATATATGCAATTTTGCTTATTGTATTCTTGCCTATATTTTGTACAGATGTTTACTACATCTTCTCTCCACCCCTGAAAACTATATTTCCAATATTTTTGCTGACTGAAATATCGGTAATAATCTATGATTTCATCTTGAAAACGCTTAACCATACCGGCTAAGCAATCTATATTATCTTTACAGCTATTTTTAAGGTCAAAATATTCATCTGTATCATAGCTATAATTATCCGGACTTATTACTGGAATTACGTAATAAATATTAAAACTTATTAAAATTACTCCCCATATTATAATGCGAAAAAATTTATTAACATAACAACACAGTATTGTGACAAATATTAGCAAAATAAATATAATAACACTGTTTTTATATACAGATGAATTTTCTATATTTGCTCCATAAAAAAGTAGTATACCAATTGCAATAAAAGCAACAAGCCATAATATGATTAATGTTCTTTGATATTTGTTATTTAGCAGTATCATATGTCTTCTCCCCAAATAACAACCATTCATAATAACATTGCTTTTGCGCTACACTATTTGCAATAATGTAATTTTTTTTATCACAATATTGATATCCTATTTTTTTATACAACGGATTAATAGCATCAAGTTTACTTAATTCCCTATCAAAACAAATTTCTTTATCCTCGTTTGTATAAAGACAATACAGTGTATTTTTATTATAACCTGATAGTTTGCTTTGTAATATCGGTGATAACTGATACTTGCCAGGTATTAGAGTATGTATTGCCAAAAATATTATTAAAATCGGAATAATAATCATCATCTTTTGGCGAGAAAGGTATAGTTCCAACAAGAATGTCAGCATCATAATTATATATAATATTATAACAAAAGAAACCCATTTGCTATTTATCATATACACATCATAGTTTAATTCCAATAAATCAAGTAATATAAATATAGCAAACGACAAAACACATACTATCAACCAGATGATTAATAAGAAAATTTTTTTCAGTATCGTAAATATTTTTTTCATACCAACTCCTTTATTGGAAGTATAGAGTTGTAATTTAATTTTTCAACTTATTTGTAGTTGCTTCTGTTATATCGAGGATAAATTTTGGAAATTAAATCATCACAGTCTTCATCAGGATTTTTTGCTCCTAAAAATATTCCTCTGGCATCTGCATATAAATCTTGAAAACTATCTTTCCAAATATTCGGATAGTTTTTATAATTACTATTTCCTTTCACATAATTTATAGTTTTATCTTTATTAAGTTTATTTGCACTATCATTTGCTTGATTATAGGTATCATTTGCTGTATTATAAATCCTATTAAAAAAGTTATTATCCTCCATTTGTTTTTGAGAATGAGTTGTCTTTTCTTGGTTTAGCAAAGTTTGCATATTTGTATCCGGCTTAGTGGCTTTATCATAGACTTGCCTTAACCATTCTCTGCGCTTTTTCTGTTCAGCCAAATCTTCTCCCCACATATTCTTATATCTATTGTCTTGCATTTTTTATCCTTTCTTAATTATACAAATTCAACCATTATTTGTTTATAAACTTCATCGCTACCGGCTTTTAGTTTGTTTTTATCTCCCAAAAGAGCCAAAACTTTTGCTTTCCCCAAAGAAGCTGATATTGCTGCAGTCGGAGACTCATTTCTGATAGCAATAAGTCTGGCTTCTTCCAACTCTTCTAAGATGTTTTCATAAGTAAGTTTCTTTTTGCCTACCATGATTAAAAACCCTTAACCATACCGGTTGAGATATTGGTGTTTATCTTCTTAGTGCCTGATATAATCGGTTGTTTATCATGGATAATTATCGGTGATTTGTGAGTTTTTTTACGCTCATCAGATAATTGTTGCATTTTTAATCCGGCTTGAATATTCATTTCCTGTTTGGTTAGATCATTTTTGGCTTTTTCATTCTGATCTTTTATTTCCAGTTCTTTGGCTTTTAGTTGATTTTTCTCTCTTTCAACAGCCAATTTATCTTGCTCTATCTGCAATTGAGGATTTGGCTGTTCCGGTTCGGGTTTATTTAAATCTGCTTCAATCGCTGTAAATACTTTATCTATAACAGCCTCAAACGGTCTGGCTTTAGGTAAGACACTGCAAAAACTTTCTACCATATTGCGATAAAGCGGTAACAACAACGGTTGTTGACTTACGGTTGGAAGCGCTGATGATATGAGCTCATTTAGTAATTTGATACCGGAAAGTGTTTTTTCGGCCTCTACTTCGGCATTAAAAACGTTATCATTTTCGACTTCCAAAATCATACCTCGCATTTTTTCATCTTTAAGCAAGGACACTGCTTGCCATGCTTCCGGTAACAGTTGCTGTTCGGAAGGCAAAAATTTTAACAAAGTTTCAGCTGAAAATTGCTCACAAATTATCTCTGCTTTTATAACAAACAAATCTTTGATAAATCTTTGCATATCATTTTGACGATCTTGATTGCGCAATGTTCCGAAATTGGTCTTTTTATTTACGGCTGTTGCAGTATCCTCCGCATTAGAACTGCCTCGCATAATATCGGATACACCGGTTACTTCGTATATCTGATTGATGATATCTTGCCTTCTTTGTGCAAGTTGTTCCAATGCCGTTATATATTGTTCAATCGGAATAAAATCTATCACACCTTTTATACCTCCGTTATCTTTCAGGCGTTGAAAGTCTTTGGCTGCAACAAGTGTAATATCTTTATTTAAAATATTGGCCAACTCAGGAAAAGAATTGTCATATGCTCCACTGATTTTAAGTGCCTGCATGGTTAATTTCATACGAGAATGAATACCGTTTAACTCACTTAAAAGTTCTTTTATCAGACAATAATCAGGTATAGGTATGATGCAATCATTGGTGAGTGTGGCAAAAACAGGCTTCGGACACGGAAAAAATCCTTTTATTTTTAGAGGATTTTCTGATACTTTCAAAAAATCATCTGTTTTTTCTTTGGCTAACCAATATACTTTTTGACTCTCTTTATCCCATATTTCATAAATACAAACTTCTTTATTTTTATAATCTTTTTCATTATCAGCTACTAAATTTATGCAAGAGTTTTCACCAAAAGTTTCTATGGCTTGTTCTTTACTCATGTAAATTTTGCGAGCTATCCAACTTACATCTTCCCAGATACCGACTTCATCACAATCTGCCAGAAAATTCTCCGGATTCACATACTCAGAAATAACTTTTTCAGAAGTTTTAACTTCTATGGTTTGTTCCGGATTATGAACAGAAGAAATATTCTCAAACTCAGGACAATATTTCTCCCATACAATACCACAACCGCTAATCAAAAAATCATTGCGAGCATATTTGATTATACTGTCAAAGTCAAATTGTTGTAAATTCCAACTTAAGGCTTTGCTTAAAATATCACAAGCAATTTTTTCTATCTTATCGGCAGACTTATTACTACGCTCAATATAAGGTTGCGGTTGTTTGAAATATAAAAAAGGTTTTAAGGTTTCTATGGTGGACCAAAAGATATTATAGTGGCCTGCTTTGTGCGAAAGTCCTTTATTATCTTTATAAAAATCTCTGGTTTCTTTAATCAGTTTATAATAGTCATCATATTTATTTTCGGCTGCGGAAATTCGATTTAACCATTTTTCTACTTGCTGTATATTACTCATCTTCAAAAACTCCTAATAGTGAACTTTGTCTTATAACTACAATATTCGGATCAAAAGTCGGAAGTTCATCAAATACGTGAAATAAAACTCTATCACCGATTTTGACACAATCGACTTCCGGACCGACACTTTCTACAATGCCTATGGTTCGTTCGTAATCGTGATCTTCGGTAAAAAAAATACCGCCCTTACTGGCGGTCGGTTTGGTATCTAAACGAATAAATACTCTGTCTTTTATTGCTTTTACCATTCTGTGCTCCTTTTGATGGGATTAAATAAATCATTATATGTAATATGACCGTTGCCATAAAGAGTCGGTTTTCCATTATCATAAACAGGTTCGGCGAATGTTAAGGCTAAGGCATCTCCTTTATCGGGAGAACGCCCCAAACGTTTTTTCAGTTCGTCTTTTTCTTCCAAACAAAGACGACCTTTTCGATCATATTTTTTATTAACAGAAGTAAGATCATCATACAAATCTTCATCTGGCGGGATCTGAACCGGTGGCTTACCCTCAAGCCAAACTCGAATCTCATCCCACATCTCTGCTCTTCGATTAAAATAACGATTATCATTTAAGGCTTTTTCACCAAAATATATACCTCTGATAATTTCTCCAAATCCTCTATCTTTTAATATATCATAAACACCGGCTCCTTGTCCGCCGATATCCATAAAAATACGATAAGGTTGCATCTGATGAATATAATTGGTGGCGATATTGGCAACTGCAACGTTATCCAATTTTTTAAAAGTTTCAAATTTGATACACCATCTGCCTTTACGAAAGCAAAATGAAGTTTGATCATCTCCAAAACGTGCAATATCCAAACCGATTATCAAGGGTGAACTACTATTTTCAATTTTACATTTAGATGCCATGCGAACGGATTGTGATGATATTAATTTATAGTTTCCTTGTCTTATAGGCTCTCCCAACCATATATGCTCATAATCATCAGGAGCGTTTCTACGACATTGTTCAGCCTGTAACTTTATTTCTTCAGGACAAAAAGGGTTGTCATAGTAATTAACTTTTCTAACCAATGTTCGTTCATCAGGTTTGTTACCCAACAATACCCATAAAGGATCATTTTCTTCTTCCCGATTCATGGATATCCAAATCTCCGAACCGTTTTTGCGAATGGTCGGGCTCAAAATGTTCCATGATTTTTTGGTAATGGTGTGAGCTTCTTCAATCCAAGCAATATCAACGCCTTCCAATGATTTTATATTGTTTACGTCTTGATCTCTAAGTCCTCTGAAAATAAATTTGGTACCGGTAACTTTATTCTCGATACGGCTCTCAAATATTTTATAGTCATTTAGCTCCCAAGCAGAAATTCTATCGCATAACAATTTATATACTGAATCTTTGATTGAATCCTGTATTTCTCGTAAACAAGCTATAAACAATTTCTTTTGTCTGCCTAACAATAACAGGCTGTCTGCAAAAGCATAAGATTTGCCACCGCCTCTTCCGCCATAATAAAACTTTATCCGCCATTTTTCACTAAGTAATGGCTTGAAAACTTCGGCTATCTCTATTTTTATTTCAGGTACTTTCCGTGTTTTTTTACATCTAACTTTTTTCCCTATATCGGCAGTAACTTTCTTTAAACCAGTTTTTGTTTTTGAAATTACTGATGTGTCTTTCTTGACTACCGATACCGCACTCTTTGTTTTAGTGCGCCCTCCCTTATCCATGCTTTATCTCCGATTAATTGAGGCTGTAACAAAAAACTCCGAAGTTTGATTAACTTCGGAGCATATAAATTATTAATCTTATTGACATATTGGCGGATAGTGCCAATTTCCGCTAAGTAAATTACAATCTGTTATCTTAAATGCAAAAAAACATTCATTTGTATCCAGATTCCATGCTTTTTGATTATAATCGCATAATATGCGGTATTCTGATAAACTCATACATTGCTGACTATTTGTTTTACTTTTGGCACATTCAATTTGTTGTGGTGTAAATTTAATACAACCATAATCTTTTCTCCATGTAAGACAATCATTCCTACATCTTTTTTCTGTACCATCCCATACCCCACCAATATCAAGACAGGTGCCGGCATCATCAAACCATAAAAATAGAAATCCGAATATTGGGATAAATATTATGGATAACGGAATGAAAACTAACAAAAAACTGACTGTTTTTGAAAATATAGTTTTTAACATTATTACCAATATCTCCTCGGTAAGTATTTATTTTTTGCACGATAATCGGAGCAAGCTTCTTGTGCTGTTTGATTCGTCTGTTGTAGAGCTCTATTTATTCCCTCTTGATTAACAGCCGTATCATGGTAATAATCTGCTTTAGCTTTTTCTTCTGGTATATCTTTATAATACCTGTTTTTCAAATAATCAATTTGTTCTTTTGCGTTTCCTAAATAATCAGCTGTTTTTTTACCCCAAAAACCTCTATTGGCTGCATTATAATTTGCTTTACAATGATAATAATCATCTAGCTGTTTATAATCATGACTATGCATTAACATGTATTCTTTTGCCATGTCACTAATGGCTCTTGTGGTTTGACTTAAAGGAGATTGATATGCTTGTGGTTTTATGGCACTATCATACACATCGCTTAACATTTTGCGACGTTTTTCTTGATCTTCAACAGTTTCCCCAAACCAATTCATTGTTTTATTATCTCTATACATGCTTTATCTCCGATTAATTGAGGCTGTAACAAAAAACTCCGAAGTTTGATTAACTTCGGAGTTGATATACGTTTTCCATAATACTTATTTTGTACAACAATTATCCCCGTTTGTCAACCCCTGTGGATAACTTTTTCTTTTTCTATAAAATTCAAAGGATTTCATCAAATTAGAAATTGCCCACCCATGACGATGACGATTCATTCGTTCAACATCATGACAACTTTTGCTAAAATATAATATATCCATTGCAGCGTGGTGGGAAACTCCATTTTTTTCACAATTATCCGCCCATTCCAAATAATCATGACGGCAACGCATCAGATATAAAAGTTTATCCTCATCTGCACCATAACCATCAGGATTGAAACTATAACAAACTTTTTCCATCCAAGAAGATACTTTCATTGATTTTACCTGACACAAATAAGAATATCCTCTGCACAAACGAATAGCCACCCACTCGTAGCCATTTGCTCTGATTTTCTTCCAAATTCTTATGTCTTGCAGATTCTTTTTGTATTTGTAAGATGCCATTTTTTTAGATTTGACTGAAGAATCTATTGTCATTATTAAGACCCTTTAAATTAAAATTGAATAAACTATATGACACAATCATATATACGATATTTGTATCAACAAAGTCAAGAGTTATATCTACGTTTGTTGTATATTTACAATAAACGTAATATCGGATACCATTTTCGTATACAGCACAAATAGTTCTTAATCGGAGGAAAAATGAATAATCGTTGGAAGTGGCTCAAAGACAGGCTTAATGAATTAGACAGTAATCCGGCTCGCTTTGCCAAAGAATTGGACTGGCCCGCAAGCAGAGTATACGAACTATTTTCCGGAAAGACCAAAGCCATTCCACTGGATCGAGTTGCTAAAGCAGCGGCTATACTCGGTGTCAGCCTAGACAACATGATAAACTTCAACTCAGGATTATCAGATGACATCTGTTTTAACAATGATAGCGATATTTTTTGTACTCCAGTAAATAATAGTGTTGTACCGGAACTTGATTTGTATAGCACTTACAGAACTTCAATGGATTCTGACTGGGATCCTGAAAATGAATTTTTAAACGATATCTCATATACATATAATGCCAATCACCTCCCCACCCGAAAAATAAAAGACAATTGGAAAATACCGGTTGAATATCTGGAAGAAATGAACATTCAACAAAAAAATGTATATATCATCGAGGTCATGGGAGATAGCATGGCACCAACAATTTCATCCGGTGATAAAGTAATTATAGACACATCTGAAAAAGGCAGATTTCCTTCTCCTGATGGCATATTCGCAATTTGGGACGGACTGGGAATCGCTATAAAAAGAATCGAACTTATTCCCAACAGCAATCCACCTACACTTAAAATTATATCAGACAACCCTAAACACAGCTCCTATGAGAGAAAAGTAGATGACTGCCGTATAATCGGACGAATCGTCAGCGCCATTAAACGCTTTTAGATATACACAATACGTATATTTAAAATTTGACATTCAAGACTTCTCTATTGTACGCTATCCGTATTCAAGTAAAATACGGGTAAATTTCTTATGTCTCTTACAGTCAAACAATTACACCAAAAAGCCTCTGACTTATTTTGTTATTTTGAAACAACCAAATTTCATAATGACTTGAGCTACTGCAGAAAAATAAATCTGGTATTGGCATTTTGTGATTATATAAATCAACTGCAAGATTGGGAAATTCTTGACTTGTTGGAAACTCAAAATATTGATGATGCCAAACGATTTAGAGATATCATCAATAACGGAGCAGATATATGGCTTGGCGGACAAATTAAAACGATATGTCTTTAAGGAGGTAATTATGTCAAAAAAAACCATCAACACTGCAATTTACGAAGACATATCCGATGATGAAAAATCAATCATCGACTCATGGCGTATCTGAAACAATATAATCTCATCAATACCATGCTTGTTCCGGCCAAGATGGATTATCATCTTTGGTTATTTGGGTGCCATCAAACATTTCCAATACATTAGTTAAGTTAGGAAAGTTTGAATAATCAGGTAGAGTTCCGGTTAAATTGCTACAGCTTTGAAACATTCTATTTCCTTGTGTTAACCCACTTGGAAGATTGGGCATTGTGGTTAATGAGTTACAATTACCAAACATGGCTGTACCAATAGTTAAAGTAGCCGGCAAACCGGAAACTGAAGTAACCCCACTAGCTCTAAACATACCAGCACCATCAGTAATTTTGGTATTTTCCAATCCTGTAACGGAAAAACTTCCATTCGCACCAACAAACATAGCACCAACAGATTTTAGAGTTGACGGCAGTTTTATCTCACCACTTACTCCAATCACACCATCAAACATACTATCAGCAATTTCCAATCCTTCGGGTAATTCTAAACCGGAAGAATATAAATTAGTACACCGATAAAACATTTTAGTTGCATCAACTAATGTAGATGGCAATGGAGGAATCTCTCCATATGTACCATTACTACAAATAGTAGCAAACTTAGTAATACCGGTTTTATTAAGCTTAATTAATTGCAGAGGAAAACTATTTGCTCCTCCATAATAAGTAAAATCACCACTCAATTTAACAGTGTATATTCCGGCTTCCGGAAAATAACATTTAACAGTGCCTCCGGTTTCGTTTGAGGCAAAACCAGACGCTACAAAACCATTTCCACAGTCTGCTTTAATACTCCCACCTCCATAAGTAAGTATTAATGAATATCCGCCTGTAACATTAAATTTCAATATTATCGCATCGTCGGTATCTCCGGTATCCCCGTTGCCATCATCACCACTTCCTGAAACATTACCACCACTCACACAAGCCACTTGTGAAACATCAAACGGACACCTTATGACTTTAGAACTTCCGCAATCACTTTCTACTTGCGTATATCCCAACTGAGAGCAACTTGGCTGAACAATGCATGTGCTGGATTGCGCCAATGTTGTGGTTGTTAGTAAAACCAACGGAGTTAAAATTGTTAGATTTTTCATTGTTTTTCTCCTTAT